>NZ_JARVXN010000011.1:0-402474 GCF_048957715.1 Mitsuaria sp. CC2
TTCATGGCGAAGCTCCTTACTTCCATTCGGACGATTGCAGCAGCGGATCCGTCGTCAGGCCGAAGCTGATGCCGACCTTCTGGCCGACGGTGCCAGGTGTTGCCAGCGGCGCGGAGCCGCAGGTGCCGCCGCCCGTCTTGATGATGGCCCACAGCATCGCGCCGTCCCGCGCGTTGCGGTTGGAGGCGCTGCCGTTCAGCACCGCGGTCGTGTAGCGCTGCACCGAGTACGGCTGGTTGAGGTTGGCGCCGTATTGGCTCTTCAGGTTGCGCGAACCGACGCACTGAGCATCCGCGTCGTTGACCACCAGCAGGCCCCCTGACCAGCCTTCGGGCGCCGGCTCCAGGCCGATGGACACGATGGTCTTGGCCGGGAACAGCGAGCGGTAGTCGTTGTACGCGGTCACGCCGTCGTAGTTCTCGAAGCGCGCGTCGTAGCTCATCACGTTGACCATGTCGAGCATGCCCGCCACCGCCGGGAACTTGCGCACCACCGCGCGTTCGCGGCCGGCGTTGCCGCCCCAGTAGGAGATCCGGCCCCCGCAGGACGCGTCGGCCGAGGTCGCGGCAGTGCAGTCCGCGCCCGTCGACCAGCCGGCCAGCGTCAGCACGCGACCGTTGCCGGCGATGTCCACCGCGCGGCGCAGCGCCTTGATGACGTTGGCGTAGCGGTCGACGTCGCCGTCGGTCTCGTAGTCCACGTCCAGGCCGTCGAAGCCGAGCTCGGTCTGGATCTTCGCCAGCGCGTTGATCGTCGGTCCGTTGCCGGCCGCGCCCTCCGCGGCGAGCGTGCCCCAGTTGTTGTAGGTCGCGCCGCCGACGGCCAGGATGACCTTCTGGTTGCGCTGGTGCAGCACGTCGATCGCGGCCTTGATGTCACGCGGCGTCGCGTTGAAGTTGATGCCGGTGCCGGAGAAGGTGTTGGCCGACAGCCCCGCCCACGAGAAGGCCGGATCCGCGAAGGACACCATCACATGGGTGTAGGTGGCCGGCGTGCGCGCAAACTTGCTGGCCTTGTAGACGTCGTTGGCCGACTTGCCGGTGGCGTCGAACCAGTTGTCGCTCCAGGTCGGGTAGTAGCCGACGTAGACGCGGCGCGTCTGCGTGGCCTTCAGCGCTTCGGGCAGCGTCAGCGCGCCGCCGGGCGAGGGTGCCGGCGCCGGGCTGGGCGACGGGGCAGGCGAAGGCGAGGGGGCGGGGGAAGGTGCCGGAGACGGCGAGGGCGCCGGAGAAGGCGACGGGGCCGGCGTCGGTGCGGGCGCAGGCGCCGGCGAGCCGCTGCAGCTGGCCGAGGTCGGCGTCCACAGCGACGGCGTCGCGGCGGGGTTCCAGCCGGTGCCGACCCAGGCGGTGTGGGCCACCAGCGCCTTGTAGGTCTTGCCCTGATAGCTGACCACCTGGCCGAGGGTGAAGGTCTTGCCTTCGGCCCAGGCCACGCAGGTGCCGGGATTGGGCGCGGGAGCGGGCGACGGGCTCGGCGCGGGACTCGGGCTCGGAGCAGGCGTGGGAGACGGCGCGGGTGCCGGCGGCTGCGGCGCCGGAGACGGCGCGGGCGAGTTGCTCTTCGCCGCGGCGAAGGCGTGCCAGTATTCGAAGTCGCGGGTGTTGGCGCGGCTGTATTCGCCGAGCGCGCCGTTGCCGACGCGGTCGCGCTGCGCGGCCCAGTAGGACAGCAGGCCGACGCCCTTCTGCTTGGCGAAGTTGGCCACCGTCACCGCATCGGCCGGTGTGAAGACCTCGGACGCCACATCGTTCTGGCCGATCATCGGCGTGATGCCGATCATGGCCCACAGCTGCGCGTCGGTCCTGGCGGGATACAGCGACTTCAGCTGAGCGACGGTCTGCGTCGCGGCGGAGATGGCCAGGTCGCCCATCTTCTTGCCGCCGCTGTAGTAGCTGCCGTAGTCCATCGTCATCAGGTTGACGATGCTGATCTTCACGCCCGACTGCGACGCGCCGCGCAGCAGCTCGACCGCTTCGCGCTGCAGGCCGCCGGTGTCGTTGGCGTTGACGTAGGGCACCACCGGCAGCGTGAACGAGGTGTAGAGGTCCGGATAGATCGATTGCAGCTGCAGGATCGCGGCGTTGCGCACGCCGTTCAGGCGCGTGTCGCTGAGCTGGCCGCCTTCGATGTCCCAATCGATGGCGCGCGTGCCGTTGGCGTCGATCAGGCGGCGCAGCTGCGCCACCAGGTCGTTCACCGAGCAGGTGGACTCCAGGTACGTGCCGTTCGCGCCGCCGAAGGACAGGATCACCCGGCCGCCGGACTTGATGTAGGCCTTGATGTCGGCCTGGAAGCTGGGGTTGCTGACGGTGGTTTCCAGACCGCCGCCGACCGTGCAGCCGCCGCCGGACACGCCGAAGGCGAGCGTCACCGCATCGATGCCGGCCTTGGACTTGGCTTCGCTCAGCGTCTTGATGCCGTAGGAGCCGCCGCCGAATCCCCACGTGAAGAAGTAGGGCGCGACGACCGTGCCCGCCTGAGCCTGCGACCCCGCGGCCAGCAGCGCGGCGGCCAGCGCCACCGCCTTGATTTGTCCGATTTGTCCGGCAAGCATTGAATCTCTCCTGCTGTCCCCGCGCGAGGTGGGCGTGCGTGGGATGTTGTTCGCGATAAAACCACCATGAAACCAGTGGCGGAATGTAGGAACAGCAGGCTGTGGGCGCTGTGACAAGCAGTATGTCGAGGCGGTGTCGGAATGTGTCGGATACTGCAAAACATCGCGCGGCGTCAGCGCTGATGTCAGGCCTGTGGCTGGAATATGGGACGACGGCACCTGAACGGTGCATATGCGCCGACGAGCGGTGCAGGCACTTGATGTGTAAGGGATTGAAGGCGATCCGATGAACGGCGCCTCGTGATGGGAAACCCTGTGGCGGATCTTAATACCTCTTCCGGGCGAAACGCTGACAGCTTTGAAAAGATTTGTTCCGGCCGACCTCGATATTTCGCTCGAGCCAAGGGGAGGAGCGGGGCGTTCGGGATATCTTCGACCGTTGATCGGAAACAGCCGGACACGGTCGAAGTATTCGATTGGTATTGCTTCTTTCTAGACTCGCGGCACTTCAGGAAGGAGATTCGTCATGGCTTGGAATCAAGGACGGGCGTGGCCCTTGCACGCGCTGCTGGCGGCGGGCTGGATCGCCGCATTGACGCTGTCGGCGGACGCGGACGCGGCCACGTTGCGCGCGGTCGCCAACAACAACTTCGTCAGCGCGACGGCGACCGGCACGTCGTATCTGACGGCGACCGCGGGCGCAGCCCAGAGCTGGGAGCAGTTCGACGTCGTCAACAACGGCAACGGCACGGTGTCGTTCCGGGCGCGCATCAGCGGGAACTTCGCGTCTGCCGACATCGGTCTGGCCGCGCCCAACGCCGGCCGCCTGATCGCCAACCGGCGCACCGCCGACGCGTGGGAGCAGTTCACTGTCGTGCCGCAGTCCAACGGGACGGTGGCCTTGCGCTCGGTGGCCAACGGGCTCTACGTCTCGGCCGACCTGAACCTCGGCGGCGTGCTCGTGGCCAACCGCAACGCGGTGCAGGCCTGGGAGCAGTTCGTCCTCGCCGATCAGCCGACCACGCCGCCGACGAATCCGCCGACCACCGGCACGCCGCCGGACCTGGGTTCGAGCGTGCACATCGTCAGCCCGACCACGCCCAACCTGCAGGGCGTCATCGACGGCATCTACAACGCGCAGCAGCCCAACCATTTCGGTCCGCGCCGCGACGCCATCCTGCTGACGCCCGGCACCTACAACAACCTGCGCATCCCGGTGGGCTTCTACACGCAAGTGCTGGGGCTCGGCAGCCATCCGGATCAGGTGCACGTCAACGGCGACCTGCGCTCCAACGCTTTCCTCGGCGGCGACAATGCGACGCAGAACTTCTGGCGCGGCGCCGAGAATTTCTCCGTCACCCCGAGCCTGGGCATCGGCAACAACACGATGCAATGGGCGGTCTCGCAGGCCATCCCGTTCCGGCGCATGCACGTGCGCGGCAACATCAAGCTCAACCAGAACAGCGGCTGGTCCAGCGGCGGCTGGTTCTCCGACGTGCTGGTGGACGGGCAGGTGAACTCCGCCAGCCAGCAGCAATGGATCTCGCGCAACAGCCAGTGGGGCAGCTGGACGGGCTCCAACTGGAACATGGTGTTCGTCGGCGTGCCCAATGCGCCGGCGGGCAGCTTCCCGACCGCGGGCCAGCGCTACACCAAGATCGCGCAGACGCCGGTGATCCGCGAGAAGCCCTTCCTGTTCATCGACACCGACGGCGGCTACGCGGTGCGCGTGCCCGCGCTGCGGCAGAACAGCAGCGGCATCTCCTGGAACAACGGCGGCGCGACGCCGGGCCGCACCCTCCCGATCGGGCAGTTCCACATCGCCAAGCCGGGCGACACCGCGGCCGCGATCAACGCGCAGCTGGCGGCCGGCAAGCATCTGCTGTTCACCCCCGGCACCTACGTGCTGACGCAGACGCTGCGGGTCAACAACCCGGACACGGTGGTGCTGGGCATCGGTTTCCCGACGCTGCGCTCGGACAACGGTCAGCCGCTGATGCAGACGGCCGACGTCGACGGGCTGACGATCTCAGGTCTGTTCTTCGACGCGGGCGCGACGGAATCCGGTGTGCTGCTCGAGGTTGGTCCGAACGGCGCCGCCGCCAACCACGCGGCCAATCCGACGGTGCTGCACGACCTGTTCTTCCGCGTCGGCGGCGCGGCGGCGGGCAAGGTCCGCATCGCGCTGAGCGTCAACGCCAACAACACCATCGTCGATCACACCTGGGTCTGGCGCGCGGACCACGGCGCGGGCGTGGGCTGGACCCAGAACCCGTCGGAGAACGGCCTCTGGGTCAACGGCAACGACGTGACCATGTACGGCCTGTTCGTCGAGCACTTCCAGAAGCACCAGGTGGTCTGGAACGGCAACGGCGGCCGCGTCTACTTCTACCAGTCGGAGATCCCGTACGACCCGCAGAGCCAGGCCGGCTGGAACAGCCCGACGGGCCGCGGCTGGGCCTCGTACAAGGTGGCGGACCACGTCACCAGCCACGAGGCGTGGGGACTGGGCGTCTACAGCGTGTTCACCAACGGCGGCATCCTGCTGGATCGCGCGATCGAGGCGCCGGTCAACGGCAACGTGCGCTTCCACAACATGATCTCGGTGTGCCTGAGCAACAACGGCGGCATCGTGCACGTCATCAACAACACCGGCGCGCAGACCGGCTGCAACGCGTCGTTCACGCCGACGCTGACCAACTTTCCCTGAGCGGGAATCGGCCAGATGTCTCTGCCGGAGAGGTCGCCGGGAGGCGGCCTTCTTGCCCCTCTCCCGCACTGCGGGAGAGGGGCTCAATCGCTCTTGAATCAGAGCTTGTAATCCAGCGACACGCCGTAGCTGCGCGGCGCGCCGTAGATCGCGCCGTAGGCCAGACCGCCGACGTACTTCTTGTCGAACAGGTTGTTGACGTTGGCGCGAAGCGTGGCGGCCTTCGACAGCTCATACGACGCGAAGGCGTTGGCCACCACGTAGGCGCCTTGCGTGGCGCTGCCGATCTTGCTCACCGCCGACTGCCAGCGGCCGCCCAGGCCGACGCGCAGCGCCGGCAGCATCGGCACGCGGGTGTCCGCGCGGAAGTTCACCGTGTGGCGCGGCACCCATTCGTAGATGTCGTTGCCGTCCGGGCCGGTCAGGATCAGGCGGGTGTAGCCCAGGGTGAGCTTCGTATCCTTGCCGACGCGTCCGGTGGCTTCCACTTCCCAGCCCTTGGACTTCACGTCCTTGGGTTCGTACCAGCTCTGTCCGTTGTTCTCGCCGCCCACGAAGGTGCCGCCGAAGGTCGCCAGTCCCTCCTGCTTCGCGGTGAATACAGCCGCCGTCGTCAGCAGGGCCTTGTCCAGCCATTCCGCCTTGACGCCGGCCTCGGCGTTGACGCCCTTCATCGGCGCGAGTTGGTCGCCGCGGATGTCGGACTGCTCCTGCGCCTGGAAGATGTCCGAGTAGGACACGTAAGTCATCAGGTCCGGCGTGATGTCGTAAGTGACGCCGACGTAGGGGCTGACCTTCTGCGTCTTCGGGTCCAGCAGTTGTCCGCTGCTGCCGTAACGCGAGCCCCCCTCGCGGACGAGGCGCGCGGCGTTCACGCCGAGCACCGTCTTCAGCGAATCGGTCAGCGACAGGCGCGTGGCGCCGTAGAGGCGGGTCAGCGTCTGCCCGCCGCTGGTGGCCGGGGCGCGGGCGCCCCAGGCGGGTTCCGGGTACACGTCGCCGCCGTAGGGGAAGGCGGGCAGCGGCAGGAAGTTGTTGCTGAGCGCCGTGTAGGTGTCGGTCTCGTTCGTCGACTTGGAGCGGCTCGCGCCGAATTGCACCGTGTGCGCGCGGCCGAAGGCGTTGAACTGGCCGGTGACGTTCCCGTCGAGGATGCGGTCGTCCGTGCTGCCCTGGCTGCGATACGGCCAGCCGATCAGGCCGGTGTCGTCGGCGTTCAGCACGCCGGTCTGCGAGTAGGCATACAGCAGCCGCGTCGCCTCGTTGCTGTGACGGTAGTTGTAGGTGAGCTTGGCTTCCCAGTTGCTGCCCAGCTGATGGGTGTACTCGGCGAAGGCGTTGTAGGACTTGGTGTTCCAGTAGGTCCACTTCTGAGAGGTCGACGAGCCCACCGGGAAGTCGGCCTGTGTGCCGTCCGAGCGGAGCAGCGTCAGCGAGCCCCACATCGGCGAGTCCTGCTTCGCGTCCACGGCGGTGATGCCCACGGTCAGCACACCGTTCGTGCCGATCTGGCCATCGACGACGCCGTAGACCGAGGTGCGCTTGTCCTTGAGGTCGCGCAGGTAGGAGTCCTTGTCTTCGGTCGCGACGACGAAGCGCCCGGCCCACGAGCCGTCGTCGGTCAGCACCTTGTTGTAGTCCAGCGCCGCGCGCTTCTTGCCCCAGGAGCCGAAGGAGACGTTGAACTCGCCGATGTCCTCGTTCTTCGGACGCTTGCGGATGTAGTTGATCGTGCCCGACGAGTTGCCCACGCCGGTCAGCAGTCCGTTGGCGCCGCGGATCAGCTCGATGCGCTCGAACAGGAAGGTGTCCTCGCGACCGACCACCGTGCCCCAGGAGTTGGTCATCCCCAGGCCGTCGACCTGCGTCAGCTGGATCTCGAAACCGCGGGCGTTGAAGGTCGCGCGGTTGGTCTCGTACTGCTCGACGTTGATGCCGGTCGCCAGCGCCAGCGCCTCGTTGCTGCCGGAGAGGCCGAAGTTGGCCATGTCTTCCTGGTCGATGGTGCTGATCGTCTGCGGCGTGTCCTTGATGTCCATCGGCAGACCGGTCGCGCCCTTGGAAACGCGGTTCGCGCGCTTGCCGGTCACGGTGATCTTTTCGAGGGTGGCATCCTGCGCATGGGCCAGATCGCCGATCGCCAGGGATGCCGCCAAGGCGCACGCGGTCAACAGGAATTGCTGCTTCATCGAGTAGTCCAGGAGAGGTAGGAGGATGACTTCCGGCCGGCACTCTAACGCAGGTGAGAGTGATTCGCATTAAGTGAAATGACAAAAACGTGCCATGCATTCCTCTCGTGGTAGCGATACCACATTGCGGCTGTGCTGACGGAATGGCGCAAATAGGGAGCGGAAGGCGTCACATTGCCGTCGATTCCGGCAGGTCGGAGACTCGATTGGGCACTCAGGGCTTGGCGATGGCGCTGGCGCTGGCGATGGAAATGACGGGATAGGGAAGGGACTGCGCCACGGCCGGCAGGCCTGATCGCCAGCGCGATGGCGATGGGATGAGCCGTGGGCCGTGACGCAGCACCGGACCCCTGTCAGTTCAGGACCTTGCTACCGACGTATTCCCAGTAGGCGTTCGACTTCTGATTGATCGGGAACCAGAGGCGCTCCTGGGCGTAGTAGCCGGCCCGACGCGACTTGAAGTAGTCAATCGTATGGCTGTAGGGATTCCGGTATTCGTAGAGGTCTCCCACCTGGGCGTATCCGTCCGGGACCCAGCTCCGCGCCGTCGACTGCGTGGGGAAATCGTGACCGAGGAAGATCCAGTCGCCGTTGTCCCTGTGGTCCGTCGGGAAATACCAGTAGGCGCCGCTCTTCCTGGCGGCGAAATAGTCCGTCGTCTTCAGGTAGGGGTTCTGGTAGACGAAGACTTCGCCGGCGCTGGCGGTGTCGTTGTATCGCCATGTCCTCGCGTTGCGCTCGATGATGGCGTCGACCAGCGGCTTACCTGGGAAATCCGCGACGATGATGCCGACATGGGACGGCTTGTTCTTCTCCAGGTACTCGGCGGTCAGCTCGTTGAGCCCCTTGAAGTAGATGCTGCAGATGCCGATGAAGCACGAATCACGCGGGAAATCGGGATAGGAGTGGGACCACCCCGGCGTCGTCAGTCCGGTGACGAGGTGACCGCCATGAGGGCTTGAACGTCCGCCGGACACGAAGTACGGGAACGACCCGCCGGAGCCCACGATGTTGATGATGGTCGCCTCGGGCATCTTGCCTTGGGTCACATCCGAGAGAGCCGACTTCACCGTTTCCCAATGCGAGTACAAGTCCCAGTTCGTGGTCATGTTGTAGTTGTCCACGACCGCGAACGACGAGTAGTTCAATCCGTTGGGAACGACTTCATTGAACCGCTTGATGAAGACGATCTTCCCGCGGACATCACCCAAGGTCGGACTCGACGTCTGCGTGTAGCCCTGCCAGATGGCGCCCGACAGCGGCGCGATCATCTTGTCGAAGGCCTTCTGGAAGTCCGGATTCGAGGCGGTGGAGTACTCCTGCTGGATCTTGATCAGGACAGCTTCGCTGGGATGTTTCTTCAGGAAAGCCGCGACGTCCGCCAGGCCGCTGTCACACGTCTTCTCGAGCCCGACGAAGCCGTGATGGAGCTGCAGTCGGCCGTCCACCAGATCGCAGCGGAAATCCAGGTATCTGACGCCGCCGACGAGCTGTTTCGTGATCGACATGGATTGCGTCTGCGCGATGTCCCCGCCGTATCCGACGGATGCGGAATCGTGGGTGCCGGGAATCGACATCCTGAGGAGCGGCACGTGGTCGGCGACGGTCTGCATCCAGGTCGACTGGGTGGTTTCCGCAGACCACAGCTCGTCGTGCCAGTACGCATTGTTGTAGGCCCATTGGGCGTGGGCCAGCGGATACGCAAACAGTGCCGCAGACGCGGCGATCCACTGCAGCGATTTCTTGAGGGAGATAGGTTTCATGTTGACGACAGAGAGTTGGGACGAAGTTAGTTTTCGTCCGACACCACTCATGCGTCGCCTCGACGCCGCGCCGCCGCCTGCTTGTTGAATAAGTCACACCTCGTCAGGGCGAGCGCCCCACGCTCATCGCCTTGTCCCCCATCCGATCCGCCTCCGCTTCGAGCGCGACGTCGTCGTTGATGTCGACGCCGGCCATCTGCATCGTCGGCTGCACGCGTCCTTCGCGCTGCTGCACGACATGCCAGGCCTCGTGCGGGAGGTGCGCTTCCTGACCCGGCCCGAGGTGGATGTCGTTCCCCTGCGCATAGGCGAGCGCGTTCAGCTGCGCGGGCTGCGACGAGTTCCGATGTACCCGGACGTCCGACATGTCCGCCCCGGACAGCGATTCGATGCCGGACTTCAAACCGTCCGGCATGCCGGTCCGGTTCTCCTGGCGCTGCACCGGCGCGGCCTTGGCCTGCGCAGTGCCCAGCTCCTCCTCGTCGAGCGCGCCGGTCGCGCGTTGAGCCGCCTTCGCCTGAGTCGTTCCCAGCTCGTCCTCATCGAGCCCGGTCTCGCGCTGCGCGACCGGCCCGAAGGCCGCATCGATGCGCCGCCTCTGCGCGAGCTGCCGCGGCGATGCGTCCAGCACCGCGGAGAGTTCTCCGCCGTCCTGTTCACGCCGCTGCAGCGGCGCGGCTGCGGGCGCGTGCTCGAACGCGCCGCCGTCGTTGGTCGAGTCCTTCATCAGTCGCTCCTCTCGTGATCGATCCGCCGCCGTCCTGCTCGCCGCTGTCCTGCTCGAAGTCTCCGCGTGTTCATGGCGACTCCACCCGGGGCTTGAACGTGACGACCAGCCCGCCCACGATCAGGAGCAGGACGATCCCCACCAGCAAGGTATTCCCCGTCCTCAACTGGTTGAGCGTGGGATCGCAGGAGAAGATTGCGCTGGCCATCGCCAGCGTCAACAGCGCCCCCGCCCACAGCACCAGCAGGATGACCTTGCCCATGCGCCGCACGCGGCAGTTCCAGCCGTAGAGCAGCAGCGTCGTGCCAACGATCACCAGCAGCGCCTCCAGCCCCAGCCGCAGCGGCACGCGCATCGGACACACGATCTTGCAGAAGCGGGTGTCCTGGTCCAGGAAGGACCAGAAGCGTTCGTGCAGCACGTCCAGCACGTCCGCGCCCGCGCCGGCGTTCGCAACCGGCAGGGGCCACAGCGCCACTCCGCCGAAGGACCAGCCGATGTAGACCATGTCCCGGTCCATCGCGTCCTTGCCCTTGAACGCCTCGGCCGGGCCGCCCGGATACACCAGCATCGGCATGACGCTGCCGAGCAGCGCCATGCGATCGGACCCGCTCAGCTCGTCGGTGAAATCCGTCCGGTTGCGCAACTGCATCTTGTTCATGTCCGACCCCACGCCCAGCGGCGCGATGAAATGCACCGTGACGGGCGAACTGCCCACGTACTCGTCCGTCGACTTGTAGGAGGCGGCCGCGGCCCCGCGGTCCTTGAAGTCGACGCCGGAACGCTTGTCCCGCCTCGGCTCCGCGGCCTTCATGATCGCAAGCAGATTCCGGAACCGGAACGCCGTCGCCGACTCGCCCAGCAGGTGCTGCGGCACCACCACGTTCAGGTGGAAGGCCCGCTCCTTGCGGCGCTGCATGGCGGTCAGCAAGGCCTGCACGTAGTCGATGAAGAAACGCTCGAAGCGAGGGTCCTTCGCCTCCTCGTCCGTCGGCTCGAAGAACACCGTGAGGCCGTCGTAGACGTGCGCCTCCTCGCGCCATCCCGGCGGCAGGAGGAATTCCAGGTCCCCCTGCCAGTCGCTGTGCCGCAGGTCCAGCATGGCGCCGACGCCCGCGGCGGTGGTCGCCAGCAGTTCCTGGCGGCGCGCTTCCGGCAGACTCGTCAGCACATGGAAATCGCGGCGGTACAGGACCAGGTCCAGCCCGGCGCTGTGCTGGGCCACGCGCCGCGCGTACCCGCCGCGCGGGCTCTGCAGGCCGGGCGGCTGCAGGTAGCTGCCGTCATTGCGAAGGATGGCGCCCATGTACTGCAGGCGCGTGAACCGGTCGAACCGGACCGGGATCGGCGTGTCGTCCTTGCCCTGCATCCAGTAGCTCAGGAAGCCGTAGACCTCGTTCTCGATGTCCGGGAGGCCGCAGCCGCAGTCCGCCTCGGGGACCAGGTTCAGCGGCCGCGCGCTTTCCAGCGGATGGGTCTCGCCCGCCGCGTCGGTGATCTCCTCGCGCAGGTGCGCCGGCATCAGCATGTCGAGGAACCTGTCCAGCGCCAGGCTGCCCGGGGCCAGCACCAGATCGGGGACGGCCGCCTTGTCCTGCGCCTCCTCCCGCTTCTGCTTTGCCATGGCCGCGCCGATCTGCTGTTCGATCCGGCCCGCGCCACGCCGCGGCGCCTCGACAGGCACCGATGCCCCCGGCGCCTGCGGCTCCGCGGACTCCCGGTCCGCCAGGTCCGGCTTGCGCGGGCAACGCTGGACCTGGTCCCGGTCGAGCTCGCGCGACAACTCGTTGACATGGCGCAGGAAGTACGCGCACTGCATCGCGCTCAGCGAGTCCCGGAAGACCGCGCGCGTCGGATGCTCCACGTCCTTCAGCGGCGTCAGCATCTCGCGCAGCTGATCCAGCGTCGGCCCGAGGGCGGGCGTCCCCACCGCCATCGGCTTGGGCGGCAGCTTCCGGGCGTCGGGATCGGCGTCGCCCGAGGCGGTCTCGACCACCAGCGACGCGCTCGTCGAGGCCTCCGCGTTCTTGAAGATCTCGTCCAGCTTCGCCTGCGTGAGCACATAGGTCATCGGCATCGGCGGGTCCGACGGGACGGTGCGGTTCGTCTGGTCCTCGGTGATGGACTTCAGGGGATTGGACGTCGGCGCCTTGGCCTTGGGCCTGCCCGTGGACGGCGCGGACGCCGGAGCGCCGACGGGCCCGGCCACCGGCTTCGGATCGGTGACGCGGATCTCGTAGAGCGCCTGTTCCAGGTTCCTCGTGCGCGAGGCGTCGGTGGCGGTGAGCAGGAATCGGAAGTTGCCGGTCTTCGTCGGCGTGCCGGCGAGCGCGCCGTCTTCCTCGACGAACATGCCGGGCGGCAGTTCGCCGTCGATGGCGATGCGATACGGCGGCTTGCCGCCGCGCACCAGATCGCGCGCCTGGTATGAGCGGTTCAGCCGCGCCGACGGCAGCGGAATCGTCTGGTAGACCAGCCACATCGGGTCGCGGCCAGGCGAGGAGGCGGTCATTGAAGCCGCCGGGGCGGGCAGGGGAGCGGAGGCGATCGGCTGCTCTGGCCGGGGCGGCAATGCGAGCGGCGTCGCGACGTAGACGGTTGCGTCCGTCGCGGGCGAAGCTGCGGAGGCCGCCGCGCCCATCGGCTTCGATGCGGAAAGCGACGGCGACGGCGCGGAAGGTCCCACGGGCGATTGAGCGCTGGCGTGCAGGATCAGCAAGGCTGCGGCCAGCAGCACACCGCCGACGAACCAGCGCAGCCGTGCGCAGTTGCGGCAGGGGGGCGATGGAGCGCGTCGCGCGTTGTCCGGCGCCGCTGGCCTCGCGTCGGCGGCGGCATCGGCGGCATCGGCCCATTCATCGTCGCCCCACCGGCGGCGCAGCGATTGGAAGAAGGAAGAGCGTATTCCCATGGCGGCTACACCGTGCGTCCTTCCTTGCGCAGTTCCTTGGCGATGCCGCGGCGCAGGTCGGCGGCCAGGATGCGGTCGCGTCCGGCCTGAATCGCGTTGATCGCGCCGAAGCGCACCACGTTGGCGATGGCGCCGCCGGCCAGCTCGTGCCGTTCGGCGAAGTCGGCCAGGTCGACGTCCGCGTCCAGCCGCCCGGTGTGCCGCACCATGCCTTCCCACAGGCGCAGCCGCTGCCCGGCGTCCGGCATGGGGAAATACACCGCCGACTGGAAACGCCGCGCGAAGGCGTCGTCGATGTTGCCCTTGAGGTTGCTCGCCAGGATCACCGTGCCGGGGAAGTCCTCGACGCGCTGCAGCAGGTAGGAGACCTCCTGGTTGGCGTGTCGGTCGTTGCTGCTGGAGGTCGCGGTCCGCTTGCCGAAGAGCGCGTCCGCCTCGTCGAAGAACAGGATCCAGCGCCGGTGCTGCGCCTGGTCGAAGACCTGCGCGAGGTTCTTCTCCGTTTCCCCGATGTACTTGGACACCACCATCGACAGGTCGATGCGGTAGACGTCCGCGCCGACCTTGTCGCCGATCAGCGTGGCGGTCAGCGTCTTGCCCGTGCCCGGCGGGCCGAAGAACAGGCAGCGGTAGCCGGGCTTGAGCGCCTTCTCCAGCTGCCAGTCGCGCATCAGCGCGTCGCCGTGGCGGGCCCAGGTGATGATGGCCTCGACCTCTTCCATGACGTCGGGATCCAGCACCAGGTCGTTCCAGCCGAGCTTGGTCTCGATGAGCTTGGCGGGGAACTGCGTGCTGTAGTCGGGCTTGCGCGATTCACCGGTGCACAGCAGGTCCAGCGTGTCGGCGCCCGCCAGCAGCGCCGAGCCGTACCAGGGTTCGCCCGGCGCCTCATGCGCGAGCCGCACCAGCCCCAGCCGCCGCAGCGGCGCCGTCTCGTCCAGCATCTGACGCAGCGCGAAGCGCCGCGACAGGTCCTCGCCCGCGAGCAGGAAGGCCGCCGTCTCCACCGTCGGCAGGAAGCCACCGTGATGGCGACCCTTCCAGCCGCCGAATTCGCAGAAGCCGCGGTCCAGGTTGCGGTTGCTGACGAAGAGCAGGTCCATCAGCTGGGGACGCAGGTGCGGCGCCAGCGCGAGGGCGAGCACCAGCCGTTCGGCCGGCCCGAGATCGCCTTCATGGATCAGCCGCGAGAGGTCGTCCCCGGGCTCGACCGAAGGCGCGGGCAGTGGCGGAGGAAGCGGCAGTTCGCCGCGATCCGCCGCGGTGCGCGGCGACGACACCGCGGCGTCCTGCCCGAAGTGCCCGGCCAGGCGCTGCTGCAGCACGCGGTCCAGCCACTGCAGTTCGGCTTCGAGGGCCCGCGCGTTGGTCGTCGCGCGCGGCGACGGGTCAGCGCCAGTCCACATGAATCACCCTTTCCATCCACGGATGCCGCACGGTCGCGTAGCCCCATGGCAATTGATCGATCAGCATGTCGAAGGGCCCCGGCTCGACCGAGAGCTGCCAGGCGTCGTCGCGGCGCTCCAGCACGCCGGCGCGGCGCAGGAAGCTGCCGCGCAGCCCGTCGATCGAGGTCGTGCCCAGGATGCGCCAGTGCTGGATGACCGCGCCGATCAGGCCGTCGATCGCGTCGCGTTCGGCGTCGGAGAGATCGATCAGGCGCGGCAGCGGCGAGTCCAGCGGCAGGCCGCAGAGCAGCTTGTTGAGCGGGAGCGCCGATTCCGGTGCGGCCGCATGGCCGGTCGCGAGCGCCTGCAGCAACAGCGCGGCGCGCGCGGCCGCTTCCGGGCCGACGAAGGCGCGATCGTCGACGAGACCGAGCATCGAGAACAGCCGCGGCAGGTAGGGCGACACCAGCACGAGGCCCGCGTTGCCGACGGCGATCTGCTCGTTCGACGGGTCCGTGTCCGATGCGTCGGCGGCGCGCTTCTCCTCGGACGTGCGCGGCGCGGCGGGGGCCTTGCGCCATGGCAGCCGCAGCACGTTCAGCGCGGCCGCCAGCACCGAGGTGGCCGCGCGCACGGCACGGTCGAACCATCGTGCGGGCGGCTCCGAACCGGGCGGCGCATGCCGTTCCAGGTCGTCGCGGACTTCCGCTTCGTAACGGGCCGGATCGAAGCTCGAAGCCGGATGGCGCACCGCGTGTCCGAGCGTCGCCTGCCAGAGCCGGCGACGCCGCGCTTCAACCGTTGCGCTGCCGGTCGCCGAAGTCGTCGCATGCATGGACGAGGCGCCGGACGCCACCGCGGCGATCCAAGCGGCGACGGCCCGCGCCGCGGGTTCCGCCATCCAGAGGCTGAGCAGCCGCGGCAGCAGCGGCTCGGGCAAGGCCAACACCAGCCGCTCGCGCACGGTGGCCGTCTCGCCGACGCGCTGCAGCGTGGCGCGCAGCCAGTCGCGGTCCTCGCGCAGCAGCGGCGCCCACGCGTGAGCGACGGCGATCAGCGGATCGCTGCCGCTGGAGAAGGACGCGCCGGCGTCCAGCGCCGCGAGCAGCTGCGCCCGCAGCAGCATCAGCGCGGCCGGTCGCGGTGCGATCGCATGGTCCATCGCTTGGCCGAGCACCGACTCCCACAACGCCGCGCGGGTGCGCGGCGACCGGCCGTCGCGACGGGACTGCGCCACGATGTCGAGCAGCCGCGTCGCCGCCGCCGGCTCGCCCGGCATGAAGGCGTGGACCAGCGCGCCCAGGAGGTCGTCGTCGAATTGCGCCGACAGCCGCTGCAGCAGCACCGCCCGGTCCGGTGCGACGCGCAACGCGGCGACGAGCGCGCCGGCGTCCTCGCGCAACGCGTCCCGCGCGAGGCTGACCGGATCGTCCCCGCGTCCCTGCCAGGGCAGCCGGCCGTGACGAAGGAAATGCAGCAGCGCGTCCCGTCGCGCCTGCGGCCGCGTGCTGACGCGCAGGCCGGTCGCCCGGCCGGAGGCACTGGTGGCGCCGGGACCGCGCAGGTCCTCCAGCACGCGGCGCAGGCGCTCGCGCAGCACACGGAGCGCCTCGGTTTCCCACTCCGCGGCGGGCAGTTCGCCGAGGTCGATCTCCAGTTCGTCCAGCCGCCAGTGCTCCTCGGGCGGGCAGCAGGCGTCGAAGACCTCGTCGATCACGCGCAGCATCGGCCCCTGCACGCAGGCGACCAGGCGCGCTTCCATCTCGCCTGGCGTCATGCCTGGCGTCTTGCCCGGCGTCATGCCCGGACCCTGTCCGGCGCCGGGAGCGTTCACCAGGCCGGTGCGAAAGTCCGCGTCGATGGTCATGCGCTCGACGAGGTGCGGGGAAGCGCCGTCGGATTCACGCATGGCCTTGCACGACGGGCCCGTGGCCGTCGTCCTCTCCGCGCGATCCGCGGCCGCGGCCGTCACCGCTGCCACCGCTGCCACCGCCAGCCATCGCCGGGTCGTCCTCGATGCCTAGGCGCTCGATCACGCGGCAGGCCGTCTCGTCCGCCGACGTCATCGCGCGCATGTCGTCCGGCGAGCCGGTCCATGCCAGACGCGCCGCCAGCCACGCCGACCAGGTGTCCTCGAAGCGTTGCATCGCTTCTGCGTCCAGCCACACGCAGCGCAGCGTCAGGTGGGCCGGACAACTGATGCGCAGCGTCTCTTCCGCGAAGTGGCGGAAGGCGGGCTGGGACGTGCGCTGCGTCCACCCCGGCAGCACCACCGTCACGCGGAGCTGATGGAAGTCCTTCGACAGACCCAGCCGCGCATGCGCGAGCGCATCCTGCCGCAGCGGGCGCAACAGCACGTGTTCGACGACGTGCATGCCTTCGCTCTCCTGGTCCAGATGGCGCAGGTAGAGCCGCAGGCTGGCCGCGCCGCGACGCGCGGCGGCGTCGTCGGGGAACTCGCCGAGCAGCCACCAGCGTTGGTCCTCGTCCGGGCCGAGGATGAGCCGCCAGGCGCCGCCGGCGCCCGGCATCAACCGGTAGCGCGCGCTGCGCTGGCCGGCGCGCAGCAGCCCGGCCGGGATCGGCAGCCGCAGCCAGGGCATGCGCTGCAGGTCCTCGCGGACCTGCGCGCGGTCGGCCGGCTGCACCGCATGGCCGGCGGACGGGGCGAACCGCACCGCGTCGTCCTGGCCGTCGAGCAGCCAAGGCTGATGCCCGGCGCCCGGCTTCGCGACGATGGCGAAGCGCTGCTCGCGCAGCACCCGCGTCAGCGGCCGGTCGTGCCATTGCCGGAAGCCCAGCAGCAGGCTGGCGCGGCGCTGCAGTCCGCCGCAGTTGTCCGCCGCGTCCCACGACGGCCGCGACGGATCGAATCCGCCGGCGCGGTCGCGCGTCAGCTGCACGATGTCGCGCAGCCAGGTAGCCTTGTTCTCGAGCAGCAGCGTCTCGGCCTCCTCGGGGCTGAGATGGCCGAGGAACTGCCGCATCGAGTTCTGCGTGTAGGTCTCGCCGTGCAGCGCCAGCAGGTGGTCGAGCGCCCGGTTCTTGCGCCGCGTCGAGCGGTCGAAGGGGCGGTAGACCGCGTCGGCCACGACCTGCGGCGGTTGGACGTAGAGCTTGTCCAGCCCGGGCACGGCGTCGGCACCGATCATCTGCGTCCACAGGCCTTGGCGCGCGCCCGGCGTGACCGCGAACAGCTCGCGCAGATGATGAAGCTGCGCCAGGCCTTGCGCGATGGCCTGTTCCTGCATCGCCAGATAGGCCTTCAGCTGCTTGGCGCGCGCCTGCCGCTGCGGCGGCGCGGACGTCGGCACGCCGTAGCGTCCCAGGCCGTAGATCGCGGGCAGGTGGTCCTGCACCGAGACGTAGGCGTCCAGGCGCCGGTGCACGCCGCGCGGCAGCAGCTCGGCGGCGCGCGCGGCCTGCTCGCTGCGCCCGCGCGCCCGGTGCGATCGTCCCGCGGAACGCAGATCTTCCAGCCGTCGGCGCAGATCGTTCCAGGCCACCGGCACGACGTTGCCGCGGCGACGCACGCTGATGGTCGAAGGCACGTCGCGGTCGGGCAGGCGCAGCGACAAGGCCCAGTCCGCTCCGCGCCATTCGACCGAGCCCGCCGCCGCCTCGCGGCCCTCGGCCCGCAGCGCGACCACCCGCGCGTCGACCACGCCGGGCACCGACAGCACCACCGTCGTCAGGTCCGACAGGAACAGCCGTTCGGCGGCGTAGCCCGCCTCGGGCGCGGGGGCGTCCTCGATGAAGCCGTTGCACAGCGCCGGCCCCGTGTAGATGCGCTCCAGCGAGCGGCCTTCCCGCAGCAGCTCGTCCAGCGTGCGCGAGACTGCCGCCCGCGCGATGTGGCGCGCGCAGCGGTCGTAGACCTCGGCCAGGATGTCGACGCCGTCGCGCGGGCCGGCGATGTCGATGTCGGCGTGCAGGTCGCAGGGCACCTCGCGCATGCGGACGATGTCGGGATGCAGGTCCTCGCCGAGGTTGCGACGCTCGAAGTAGGCCGCGCGCGCCGCGGCGACGCGTTCGGCCGCGACCTCGCCGGACAGGGGCGCACTGTCCGACGATCGCCCCTTCGAGCCCGCCGTCGGCTCCCCCCCGGCGCTTCCGGCCTCTTGCGACAGCTGCAGCCGCAGCCGGTACAGACCAGTTCCCGGCTCCGGCACCAGCGTGGCGTCGTCCAGGCCGGGCGTCGCGTCGAGCAGGTGGCGCCGGTAGTCGGCCGGCGTCGTCGGCCGGCACGGGAAGACCTCCGCGGGCGGATGCAGCGACAGGGCCTCGTAGTCGATGACGCCGTCCGGACCGGTGAGGTGGTCCGCGACCGGGAAGCCGGCGCGGTAGACGACATCGGTGAGCCCGAAGCACAACTGCTCCAGCATCGTGATGCCGGGGTCGTGCAGGTTGTGGTCGGTCCAGACGCCGCCGCTGAGTTGCTGCAGCAAGGTGATGCCGCGCGCGCGCAAGCCGTCGAAGCCGGCGTCGCTTTCCTCGTCGGTGATCGGCGGCAGATGGGACGGCGCTTGGGACGGCGCTTGGGTCGGCGCGTGGGTCGGCGCGTGGGTCGCCAGCCCGGCCGGCAGCTTGGCGGACTTCACGGCGTGCCTCCTGACATTTCCGGGTCGAACCACAGCTGGGACACCGACGCCTGGATGACCTTGCCTTCGCCGTAATCGCACTGCGTGCGGATCTGCAGGCGGTAACTGGCGCGCCGGCCGTGGCCGCCGGCCCAGCGCAGCTGGAGGCGGTCGCAGCGGCGGCCGTACCAGGCGTGCTGGCTGCGGATGCGCTTGCGCGGCGAGAGGAACTCCAGCCAGCCCGGCAGCGGGTTGTAGGTGTTCATCGCGATCGCGTGCAGCATCGCGAAGCGTCCGCCGTCCTTCTGACCGACGCCGGCCATCACCTCGAACGCCTGGCAGCCGCTCAGCGGGCCGGTGAGGTCATGCCACTCGCCGTCGGCCTTGAGCGGCTGGCCGGTGTCGGTCTCGCGCCGCAGGTCGCCGAGCCGTCCCGACGAGGCGATCACCCCGGCCACCTCCAGCGCCTGGCGCGGCCGCGCGGTGCCGATGCCGACACGGCCCTCGGTGTCCAGCGCCAGCACCGGATCCTTCGCGCCGGCCGAGCGCGCGTCGCCGTGATGGAACAGCAGCTGGTCGCGGTCGCCGCCGTAGGCCATCGACCAGATCGCCTCGCGGCCGCCCTGCTCGCGGTAGAAGCTGACCAGCGCGTCGTGGCTGATCGGCGTGGAGACCTCGAAGCCGTTCTCCGGCGTCTTGCGGAAGCCCTCGTCGCTCATGTTGAGCATCGAGTCGATCAGGTCGCCGAAGTGGTCGCTGGTGGGCAGCCGACCCTCCTGGAAGAACTGCTTGAGCGTGTCGCGGTTGCGGGTCGTCATGGCGCGCCCCTGCCGATCACGAAGGCCGGCCCGGCGTCCTGCCGGTCCGGACCTCCGATCACGAAGGTGCTGCCGACCGCCAGCCGGTCCACGCCGGTCGCGCGCGGCGCCACCGTCTCCGGAAAGCGGTCGACCGCGGTGAGGATGTGCTGCGGCATCGGCAGCGCGATGCTCCACGGCAGTCGCGCGCGCGCGTGAGCCGCGCCCGTGGCCGGCGGCGCACCGTCCTGGCCGTCCTGGCCGTCCTGGCCGTCCTGGCCGGGCGGCTCGGCGCCTGGCCGGGCGCGGGCCGTGTCGGCCAGCGTGTAGACATCGCGGTCGTCGCAGGCCACGGTGATCAGCGACAGCTGCGTCACGAAGCTCACGCCTTCCAGCGCGCGCAGCCGGGCCTCGAGGTCCTCGCTGCGCACCAGCCAGTCGAAGCGCGCGCCGTAGCCGTCGTCGAACCACGGCGAAAGGTAGTGGACGATGGTCTCGTTGACGCGGCGCAGCGTCGCGCCCTCGTGCGCGCCGCGCGTCAGGCCGAGCGTGGCGCGCAGCTGCAGCCGGTCGTAGGCCGGATTGCGGACCTGGAAGCGCGCGAAGGGCGAGGCGATGTCCTCCAGCGCGGCCGTCATGCGGGCGAGCTCCACCGCGTTGAAGCGCGGCGCGGCGCAGGCCAGCGCCGGGAGGTTCCGCGGCAGCGTCGGGATCACGACCGCGGTCACGCCGCCGCTGCCGTCGCGCGCCGGGAGGCAGCGCGCCTTCAGTACGTCGGGAAAGCGCGAGAGCAGCAGCCGCTCGACGTCCCAGGCCACCGAGGCCCGGTCCTTGTGCTGCAGCCGCTCGCCGGCGCGCGTGATCATGGCGCGCTCGTCCTCCTCGCGCCGCAGGCTGAAGGAGCGCCCGACCTGTGTCACCGAGGCCAGCCCCGGCACGGTCGTCGACGACCGCACGATGACGCCGTCGACCAGCGGCTCCGGCGGCGCGGGGGGCGTGCTGCTGTGGCGAGGCGGCGGCGCGCCCGCGTCGCCCGGCATCTGCCGGCGCAGCCGCAGACCCTGCGTGCGCACCGACACGAGGCCGGCGAAGGTGTCGAAGGCCGCGCGCGCCGACAGCCGCAGCCAGTACAGCCCGGCCGGCATCACGGTGTGCTCGGTGCTCATGTCGCGCGGCAGGTCCAGCGTCACGATGCCGGAGGTGAGACCGCCGTGCGTGGTGTCGCCCAGCACGCGCGAGGGCGCGAGCGTGCGCCACTCGTCGTTGGCGAGCGTCGCCCACTGCACGCTGCGCGGGCGGTCGCCGTTGAGCAGGCTGCGCGCGGAGGACTCGCGCAGCTGGAACAGCAGCGTCAGCACGCCGCCGGGGTCCGTGGACGCCAGGCCGATGTAGAGGTTGCCGTCGGCGCCCAACCGCGGGAGCAGGTCGTGCCCGCTGCCCGAGATCGCCGAATACAGCGTCTGCAGGCCGAAGGGATGCAGATGGAAGAGCCGCTCGCCGTCGACCCCTTCGGGCGGATCGTCGTCCCGGTCCAGCGCGATGATGCTGGCCGCTTCGTAGTTCAGCGAGATCCGCTCGATGACCGGCGTGTAGGGCGGATTCGGCAGCGGGCTCGGGCGCTTGGTGCGCGCGTTGGCGGCCACGGTGGCGGAGAGCTCGATCGGATAGGCCGCATGGCCGAAGGCCGCGCGCGGACCGCTGAGCTGCAGCCGGCACAGGCCGTTGCGCGGGATGGGCATCGTCGACCAGTCCTCGTCCGTGGCGCGGCTGAGCTTGCGCACCGAACCCGGATCGATCTCGATGTGCTGCGCCGCGATCAGTTCGCCGGCCGGGTCGGGATCGGCGAACAGTGGCTGGTTCGCCGAGCGGTTCGCACACGGCTGCCATGAGCCGTCGCGCAGCCAGGCGATCTCCGTCGTGAAGCGCCCCTGGCGGAGTTCCTTGCCGGCCGCGCCGCCGTAACCGGCGTAGTGCGTGTCGAAACCGCCAGGCTCCAGCGGCAGGCCGCCCCATTCGATGTCCAGCGACAGCCGGTCCAGCGTCTTGCGCGCCGCCTCGGGCGAGCCGACCACCAGATAGGACGACAGGCCCGGCAAGGGGCCGAAGGGCGCGAAGGCCTTGGACGCATCCAGCCGCCCCAGGCTGTTGGCCAGGCGCACGTCGCGCACGCCCCGCACGCAGACGCGCAGATCGACCTCCGCCAGCGGCAGCCGCGCGAGCAGCGAGTACGGGTACAGCCGCCCCTGTGTCGCGACCTCCAGGCGCAGCACCGGCAGCCGCGTCGGCCATTCCCCGCCGTGCACGGCGGGATCGCAGCCGGTGATGGGGGGCGCGTCGGCGCGCAGGCGGATCAGCAGCGACAGGCCCGCGCCGGCGGCGCGGTCGAGGCGGCTCTCGACGGTCCACCAGCCCGTCGCCGTGCTCAGGCTGAGCCGGAAGGCGCCTTGCAGCAACCGGTCGAAGATGAGCGCCCGGTTCGGCGAGCCCGAGCCGTCGAACATCGTCGGCAGACCGGTGCCTAGCAGCCGGTGCGCCGCGTTGCGCATCGACACCCAGTCGGTGTCGCGAAGGTCGCGGCTGTCCGTGTCCTCGCTGGCCGTGTCCTCGCTGGCCGTGTCCTCGCTGGCCGGTTTCCGCCTGGCCGGGTCCTGCGTGGCATCGCGGCCGGCCAGCAGCCACTGCGGCACCAGATCCCCGAAAGCGTCGCGGAAGGCGTCGGCGGTCTTGGCGCGCAGGACCGCGTCGCGAAGACGGCGCAGGTCCGGCGCGGCGCCGGACGAGGTCTGGCGCAGGATCACGCGGATCTCGCGCTGGCCCTCGCGCAGCAACAGCAGCGGCGACGCGATCGCCAGCCCGATGCGCGCGTCCTCGGCGCCCGCGCCGCCCGCCGCGCCGAAGAGCGGCCAGACGGTGCGGCCGTCGGCCACCGGCTGCGCCACCTTGGCGCGGGTGACGTAGTTCAGGTCGCGTTCGGGCGCGATCAGCCGGTCCCGTTCCAGCCGCAGGGTGCGCAGCGTCTCCACCCGCGCGTCGGTGACCGTGAGGGGCCCGTCGCTGACGAAACGCACCGGGCGGCCCGCCGCGTCCTTGCCCGCGTCGAAGGCGGTGCCCGGCGGCAGGAACACGTCGCCGGGCGCGCGCAGGTCGCGCTGGCAGGCGAGATGGACGGTGTCCGCGCGCGACGGCGCGAGATCGAAGCCCAGGCAGTCGCGGTAGTAGAACGCGGTGTGCCGGGCGGGGAAACGGTTGACCTCGCGCTGCGCCGTCTCGCAGACCTTCAGGAAGGCGATGAGCAGCGCCGCCGCGGGCTCGTGGTTGGCCGTGGCGATGCTGTCGGGCAGCAGTTCGCGCGCCAGCCGCCGCACGTCCTCCACCGCGCTGAGGAAGGCGAAGAAGCGCTCGCGCAGCCGTTCGCGGTCCTCGCGCTCGGCGGCGGGATCGAGGGTCGCCTCCTCGCCGATCTTGCGGTGCCACATGCGCGAGAGCTCACGCTCCACCGGGCTTGGCGGGGGCGAGGCGGTGACGGCGTTGGGTCCGCCCGTCCCGGCGGCGGCTTCGGCCCCGAGCAGGAAGCGTCGTTCGACCCAGCGCAGATCGGCCGCCAGCTGCTGGTCGACCAGCAGCTGGATGCGCTCGCGCAGCACGCGCGGCGCGGTGTCGTTGATGCCCGCCAGCGCGCGCCACCACAGGTCCAGCCAGCCGGCCAGCGTGAGCACCTGGCGCGCCAGGTGCGGCAGCGGCGCGGCGTCCACCTCGCGTCCGAAGTGCTGCTGCATCGGCCACGGATCGACCGCCGCGATGCGCGCCATCACCAGCGTCGGGTCGGTGGCGAAGAGCGTGCTCCAGTCCCCGGCGTCATGGTCGTCCAGATCGATGAAGCGCAGGTGCCGCGCCAGCTGCGAGGTCATCTCGACGCGCTGCTCGAAGTCCAGGTCGTCCGGGCGGAAGTACCCGGGGGCCAGGGCTTGCGGGAAACGGTCGCGCTGTTCGGTGCCGGTGTTCATGCGGGCTGACTCCCCGGCGCTTCGAGTCCCAGCACCTCGCCCTCGCGGACGTAGAGCGGGAACACGACGTTGTAGCGGCTGTTGCTGCTGCGCAGCGTGTAGTCGAGCCGGATGCGCAGCACGCCGTCGTAGAGCCCGGAGGCATCGATGTCGATGGCGTTGAGCGCGATGCGCGCCTCGAAGAACAGGATGGCCTGCCGGATCAGGCTGCGGATCTCCGTCAGCGTGCTGTCGTTGACGGTCTCGAAGACCATGCGCCGCAGGCCGCAGCCGTAGGTCGGATGCATGACGCGCTCGCCGGGCGCGGTGGTCAGGAGGATGCGCAGACTCTCCTCGACGTCGGTGACGCCGGACACCATCACGCCGCCGCGGGTGCGCCGGTCGAAGGCCGGCGGGAAGGCCCAGCCGGTGCCGAGGAAGTCGTGTTCCGCGTCCATCTCAGCCCCCGATCAGCACGGTCGGCAGGCCGATCGCGATGTTGCCGCCGTGGGCGGTGGTGTCCCCGACGCGCGCCGCCGGCCTGTTGCCGATCAGCACCGTGGCCGAGCCTTTCACGATCGCGTCCGGCGGACCGACGCAGGTCGCGTTGTCGCCCACGACGGCCGCGGGCAGCATGCCGATGAGCACCGTCGGCACGCCGGGTCCGATGACCGGACCGCCGACGTGGGGGATCGGCGGCAGGCCGGGCGTGACCAGGGGGCAGACATGCAGGTCGGTGAGGCGGGCGGCGGGCGGCACGGAAGCTCCTTCCTCGGTCTCAATTGATCATGACCATCGCGCCCTTGACCACGGTCTGACCCGCGGCCGAGAGTTCCGCGCTGGCGTTGCCCTTGGCGGAGAAGGCGATCTGCGCCTCGCTGGCGATGTTCAGGCCGGTCGTCTTCACGTCGGCCTTGGAGGTGATGGACACCGCGCCGACCGCGTCCAGCCGGATCTGCCCCTTGGCGCTCACGGTGATGTCCTTGGGGCTGTCGAGCGCGATGCCGGCAGGCTTCAGCTCGACGGTGTTGCCGTTCTGGTCCGAGAGCAGGATGGACTTGTCCTTGTCGCTCAGCACGATGCGGTTGTTGCCCGGCGTGGTGACGGTGATGACCTTGTCCTTCTCGTCGAACTCGATCTTGTGCCTGCAGCGCGTGACGAAGGCCTTGGTGTCGTTGGGCGCGGCCAGCGCGTAGGGCGGCGTGCGGCTGCTGCTGTAGAGGCTGCCCAGGATGACGGGATGCGAGGGATCGCCGGCGAAGTAGCCCAGCACGACCTCGTCGCCGACCTCGGGGAGGAAGAAGGCGCCGAAGCCGCTGCTGGCATGCGACTGCAGCAGCCGCGCCCAGACGCCTTCGGTCTCGGCCTGCAGCACCGGCACCTTGACCTGGATGCGCTGCTCCCCGGCCGGATCGGCGTCCAGCTTCATCACCACGCCGACCTGCAGTCCGGGTACCGGCGGCAGCAGGCCGGCGGCCGGCTGCGCCGGCACGTCGGGCCGTGCGCTGAACCAGTCGGGATCGAGGCCGAAGTCGGCCTCGGTCGTCCACGCGCCGTCCTCGATGTGGTGGCGCAGCCCGGTGATGTAGACCGAGCCGCTGAAGCGCTTGCCGACGCCCTTGAGGTCGATCAGTCCGCCGACCTTGGCCTTGGCGCTGCCCTGGAAGCTCAGCCGGCCGCGCAGCCGCGCCAGCCCCGACTTGAGCTGCTGGGCCTTGGCCCACTGCGTCAGCATGTCGCGCGACTGCGGCGCGCCGGCCTGCAGGCGGAAACTGGCCAGGCCGATGACCTCCGACAGCGTGCTGGTGTCCAGGTCGCCCTGCACCGGCAGCGTCGCGGGATCGGCGGCGGTGCCTTCGAGCGCGGCCTGCGCCTTCGGATCCCAGGACACCGCCATCGCGCTGCCGTACTGGTGGCGCGCGTCGACGTCGCCCTCGAACGAGATCAGGTCGATGCCGTAGGTGACCGAGAGCGCCGCCTCGCCGGCGGCCTTGGGCGAGGCGACGGCCAGCGCGCCGTCGTTGACCGAGACCAGCATGCCGTTGGCGTCCGCGCGCGTCAGCAGGAAGTCCCAGTCGCTGCAGAAGTGCTGCACCAGCTCGGGATGGGTGATCGTGGTCGCCTCGATGTCGGCGGCCAGGCCGTGCGCCCCGGCCAGCGTGCTCATGATGTCGCTGTCGAGCTGGTCGACGTAGTTCACGTTGCGGCGGCCGACCGTCATCTTCACCGCCTTGTCCCGGCACTCGACGATCAGGCGCGCGTCGTTCTCGCCCTCGACGCGCAGCCCGTGGCGCACGACCAGGCCTTCGAAGATGGTCTCCTCCTGCTGGCCGTAGCCGGCCTGCACGGTCAGCGCGGCGCCCGGCTTGAAGTGGGCGGCGTCGCTGAGCGGGAACTCGCGCTCCGGCATGTCGCCGTCGTTGAACACCAGCCGCGCGCTGGGCACGGTGTTGGCGGCGCGGCGCACGGTGACCGACATCAGGTCGGCGCTTTCGGGCAGGCGCTCGCCGTCGAGCAGCACGCTGATCGACACGACGCCGACGGTCTCTTGGAGCGGGGACACGGCGGGCATGTCATCTCCTCAGCGGGGGGAAGATCAGCGTCTGGCCGGGCTTGACGTCGCGTGCGCTGGTCAGCCCGTTGACGCGCGCGACTTGCAGGAAGACGAGCGGGTTGCCGTAGATGCGCTGGCAGGCCTGCGGCAGCGTTTCGCCGGGCAGCAGCTTCTCGCTGCGCGTGAGGTCCGAGGTCGAGCGGCGGCTGGTCACGCGGCGGTTCTCCTCCTTGCTCATCGCGCCGACGAAGCTCAGGTCCACCTTCGCCCGCAGCGGGTCGCCGCCGGGCTTGAACAGGGTGTACTGCGTCTTGAGCGACTCCAGGCGTCCGAAGAAGATCAGCGTGCCCCACAGCACGCGGGTGTAGGGCGTCTCGCTGTAGAGGTCGACGTAGTCGTAGACCACCTTGTTGAGCTGCGCGATCTGCCCCTTGACGTCGGGCGGCTGGCCAGCCACGGCCGGCACCACGCCCGTGCCGTCGAGCACGATGCTGAAGTTGACGCGTTCGTCGTCCATCGCGCTGAACTTGGGCTCCTCGCCCGCCGAGCCCAGCGACTTGCTCTTGTCGTAGTGGATGCCGAAGCTGTGGCTGAAGTCGGCCGGGTTGATCTGCGCCTGGAACGTGGTGTCGCGGTCCAGCTGCATCGTGCCGTCACGCTGGATGCTGTAGCGCATCAGCAGCAGCCGGGTCAGTTCGGCCGAGCCGCTCGTGCCGGAGGCGCCCGCGGACGACGCGGCGGCGGCCATCTCAGCGCTCCCGCTGCGCGCGCAGCCGGTCGGTCAGCCAGGCGCGGCATTCGGCCAGCAGCTGCTCGCGCAGCCGCTGCAGGTCGCGAGGCGTCATCGCGGGCGCCGGCGGCGCCGGCGCGGGCGTCACCTGCGAACGGATCAGCAGTTGTCGGATTTCGATGCTCATGGTTCCCGATCCTGGGCGTTTCCTGGGGCGTTTCCTTGGGCGTCGAGCCCTGGCTCACATCAACCGGCTGGAGCCGGCGTAGGCCAGCTCGATGCGCTCGATGGCGACCTCGTTGCGGGTGGCCTGGAAGGCCTCCACCGACCACTTCACCGGATACGCGTTCTGCACCGACCACACCCGCAACGGGCCGCCCTGTTCGTCGAGCAGGAAGACGTGCAGCTGCTTGGGGAAGATGGGCTGCGCCAGTCCGCCTTCCAGCACCGACTGGCACCACAGGAGCAGCCGCGACTCCATCGTCGCGATGCCGCGCGAGAGCACCAGCTTCGGATGCTTCACCGCCTTGGGCAGCTGATGCACGAAGGCGTTCTGACCGCCCTCGACCACGCTTTCCGTCTCCATCTCCGGCCCCAGGCCGGTGACTTCGCGGAAGGCGCCGTCCGCGTCCTTCGCATTGGCTCCGAAGGTCACCGCGAAATGGAAGGCCGGGGGCGGGTAGAGCGCCTCGGCCTGCTTTCCCTGCGGGCCCTGCGAGGGCGGCGCCCCCGTCGCGCCGGCCGGTCGCGGGGCCGGCGCCCGGGTCACCCGGGCGGACGGTCGCGCCGCGGGCGGCAGCGGCGGGGCGGGCGGGACCGCCATCAGGCGTTGGCGATGACGAGGCCTTCGTGCGCGATCACGATGGTCTCGATCGCCACCTCGTTGCCGGTGGACTTCAGGTCGGTGCTGGTGATCTTGGTCGGCCAGGCGTTGGTCAGGGTCCAGACCATCGTCGGCTTGCCGGCCTCGTCCAGGAGACTGATGGTCACCGGCTTGCGCTTGATGGTGTTCATCTTGATCTCGTTGAACCAGTCCCAGAACTTGTTGTCGCCCTTGAAGACGCCCTTCTTCATCGTGACGTCGCTGTACTTCTTCATGCCCGGCATCTTGAGCACCGAGAACGCGGGGCTGTCCCCGTGCCGGTACTCGATGGGCTGCGCTTCCACGTCCAGTCCGGAGACCTCCTGGAAGGACATCACCGCCGAGTCCCACTTCACTTCGAAGCGGAACTTGGGAAGGGGCCATACCGTGGCCGATTGCGCTGATCCGTCGTCTGCCATTGCCTGCCTCCGCGAGGGTTATGAGGTCGAAAGTTGGAGTTGCGGGTTTCGTGTCGCGTGTTGCGTGTTGCGTGTTGCGTGTTGCGGGTCGGAACCTCGACGCTCACGACTTCTGCATCTGCTGCTGGAAGGTGATCTCGATGAATTCGGCCGGGCGGCTGATGGCGACCAGGACGGTCACGCGCAGGATGCCTTCGAGGATGTCCTCGGGCGTCATCGTCTCGCCCAGGCCGACGTGCACGCTGAAGGCGTCGTCGGGGACCGCGCCGGCCAGGCCGCCGCGCTTCCAGATCCCGGTGAGGAAGCTGGAGATCATGCTCTTGATGGTCACCCAGGTATTGGCCACGTTGGGCTCGAACACCATCGCCTTGGACGCGAGCCGGCAGGACTCCTCCAGCATGATCATCGTGCGGCGCACGTTGATGTAGCGCCAGTCCAGGCTGTTGCCGTCCAGCGTCCGCGCGCCCCAGACGAGCACGCCTTCGCCGATGAAGGACCGGATCGCGTTGATCGACTTGCCCTGCGTGGTGACGTTGAGGTCTTCCTGGTCCTCGTGCGAGATCGTGACCTCGGGCGAGACCACGCCGTTGAGGCTGACGTTGGCGGGCGCCTTCCAGACGCCGCGGCTGTTGTCGACCATGGTGTAGACGCCCGCCATCGCGGCCGAGGGCGGCAGCAGGTTGAGCCGGTTGCGCGCCTCGGTCATGACGGTGTTGTAGAGCGGGCTCATCGAGACCAGGCTCTTGTGCAGCAGCGACTTGTGCGTCTCCACCGCGACGGCGAGCGCGGCGGGCGTCAGCGCCTTCTGCTTCTCGAGGTCGGACTTGGTGGAGGTGTTGACCAGGTCGGTCACGTACTTGGTCCAGTCGTCGTCGGTCTTGACGATGTCGGCCACGGCCTGCGTCTGCTGCGCGGTGCGCGGCGGCATGGCGGGGTCGACGGCGTCGGGCAGCGACAGCTCCTTGCGCAGCAGCTGGGCCAGCAGCGCGGGGTTGGCGATGCGGGTGTAGTCCAGGTCCTTGTCCTGCACCACGGTCGTGTTGACCCACGGGTAATAGGCCGCGGCGAAGTCCAGGAAGTTGACGCCCAGGTCGTTGCGGAAGCCCTCGATCGGATCGCCGCCCGGGTCCTTGCGGTCCAGGTAGCCGTTCCAGACGTCCAGGATGGCGATGCGGTTGCGCATGCGGCCGCCGCAGTGCTGCAGCATGGCCTGCTGGACCGCGACGCAGTCGGCGCGCTTGAGCAGCACCGCGTCGGGGATGACCAGCATGGTCGGCTCCTGCTCCTTGATCAGCGTGTCGATGCCGTCGGTGAGCTTCTGCGCCTCGACCAGGCCGTCGTAGTAACCGACGGAGACGATGTAGCAGGGCCCGCCGCCGTTCTGGAAGAAGTGCACCATGCCGTGGTACAGCAGGAATCGCCCGCCGTCGGCGCCGTCGGCCTGCGTCAGCGCGTAGTCCTTGTCGTCGCCGCGGAAGTCCGAGCGCGTGTTGGCCGGCGCCTCGGCGATGGTCAGGTGGGGATCGGGACCGTGGCCGAAGTAGGTGTGGTACTCCGCCATCGAACTGATGCGCCAGGGCTTGTTCAGCAGCGACTTGCCGCCGTTCTCGGCCCGGCGGGTGTAGCCGACGAAGGCGGGCACCGCGGTGGCCACCTCGACGACCGAGTTCGGAAACGCATTCTTCTCGACGATATAGACACCGGGTGTCTTCATAGCCATGGCGGCCTCCTCTGCGGGTTAGCGATGCACGTGAATCTCGGAGACGAGCGCCGGTTGGCCGGCGATCGTTTCCCGGGCGAGCCGTTGCGCCGCCGCCGAGGGCAGGCGGCGGATCAGCACCTTGTCGTGGGTCCTGGGGGTCCCGTGGGTTGCGCTGGCGCTGCCGTCGCCGGCCGCGCCGTCGGGACGGCTGCGCAGCTGGAACCGGTGCGCCGGGCGCTGCGCCAGCGGCACCAGGCCGCGCGAGCGGATCGCCAGCATGGGCGTGCCGTCGTCCAGGCGTTCCGGTACGGGCGCGGTGAAACCGGTCTCGCCGGCCAGGTCGACGACGGCGAGCGCGGGCTCGGTCCAGTCGCCCAGCAGGCAGTACTTCCAGACCGTGGCGCGCGGCGCCAGCGGCCAGCGGTAGCGCACCGGCCAGCCGGCCGGATCGCGCGACGGGCCATGCGCGGGCAGGCGCGACAGCGGCAGGCTCAGCAGCGCGAAGGGGATCACGCGACGGTCGTGCGGCGTCAGCAGCGGGGTGAGTTCGGATGCGTCGAGCGCCTTCGGTCGGGCCTCGAGCGTGCCGATCGCATCGACCGTGCTGTCCGCATGGTCGGCATCGACCGCATGGCCCGCGGGGGGCGGCTCCACCCACAGCAGCTCGCGCGGGCGGTCGGCGGCGTCTTCGGTGCCGCAGGCGAAATCGTCGTCGGTGGCGAAGACGGCCCAGCTCAGCGCGGCGCCTTCCTCGAAAGTGCCGGAGAGGTCCTCGGCGTCGGCGCGCAGGCGATCGATCGCCTCGGCCGGGCCGTGGACCCGCAGCGAGCCGCCGTCGGCGCGCACCAGCGCGTCGGCGCGACGCAGCCGCTCGGCGGTGGTGCCGGCCGGGACGAAGCGCAGGCCGCGGCAGCGGCCGTCGGCGTAGTAGCCGTGGGCGACGTCCACCTGGAGCAGCGGGTGATAGGGTCCCATGTCGTGCTCCCGCCGTTCAGCCGTGGACGCCGACGGCCGGCGTGCGCACCGACGGCAGTTGCGCGTCGGGCTTGCGGGCGTCGATGGAGAGCAGGCGCACGCGGTAGAGCACCGACGGCACGTAGCGGCCGCCGAGAACCCCCCACAGCGTGGCCAGGTCGTGCAGGCCCAGCGGCTCGATGTTGAGCGTCAGCTTGTCGATGCGCGGATCCAGCCCGGGGGTGTTCTGCGGGTCGAGCACCGGTGTCGCCTGGAAGCAGGCGATGGCGCTGCCGATCAGCTTGAGCGCCTCCGGATAGGTGCTGCCGCCGTAGTTGGCCGCGATCATCACGAGCAGGTTGAGCTGGACCGGCGGGGCGACGCGGGCCAGGCGCTCGCCGCCGCCCAGCGTGGGGGAGGGCATGCCGGGGACGGCGTCGCGCTCCAGGTTGACCAGGAAGGCGCAGAGCCGGTGCGCGGCGCCGGCGGCCGGCGCCCCGTCGGCCTCGTGCAGGGCGGTCACGGCGACGAGGTCCTCCGCCGACTGGTGCGAGCGGCGCAGCACGGCGTTGAGGTGGCCGGCGATGTGGAGGAGGGCGGCATCGATCATGGGTTGAACGATAGGAGCGCGAGCCGCGGCGTCCCATCCGACGGATGCCGATGTCGGGCGCCAGGAATGCGGAGATTCGACTCGTCGCGCCCCGGTGGGCGGCGCGCGGCTCCGGCGCCAGCCCGCGCGGTCCCCTGTCAAGCTGTCAACCCTTGCGGGGTGGAGATGCACACGCGCGAGGCCGTCGCTCCTAGACTCCGCGCCATCACGGCCCGAAGAGGCCGGTGCAGGAGGTGAGAGATGGATCCGAGCATCGAGGAGGGGCCGCCGCCCGCGACGACCGTGCGCGGGACGAAGGCCGGCGAGCCGCTGAGCTTCCTGCTCGGCGACTGGATCGTGGACGTGCCGACGCGTCGGCTGAGACGATCGCAGCGGGATGACGAGACCGTGACACTGGAGCCGCGCCCGATGGCGGTGCTGGTGGCGCTGTGCCGCCATCCCGGCGAGGTCGTGTCCGCCGAGGCGCTGCTGCAGGACTGCTGGCCGGAGGCCACGGCGCTGGGGGACAACCCGGTGCACAAGGTCGTGGCCGGGCTGCGGCGCGCGCTGGGCGACAGCGCCACCACGCCGCGATACCTGGAGACCATCCGCAAGCAGGGCTACCGGCTGGTGGCGAGCCTCGGCGTGCTGTCGGCGGAAGGGCCGCGCAGCCATGCCGGCGGCTGGCGGGGGCTGTCGCCGTTCCGCGGCCTGGAGCCTTTCGACGCGGCACACGCGAGCGTGTTCTTCGGCCGCGACGACGCCGTCGCCGCGCTGCACGCGCGCCTGACGCGGCAGTGGCGGCTGGGCCACCCGCTGGTGGTGCTGCTGGGGCCGAGCGGGTCGGGCAAGACCTCGCTGGTGCAGGCCGGGCTGATGCCGGCGTTGATGCGGCCGCCCATGTCGGGGCCGGCGCCGGACAACGACCCGGGCGCGGCGTTGCTGCGCGTCGGCGCCGCGGCGCTGGTGGACCTCGGCGCGCTGGGCGGGCTGGATGCCTGGGCCGGTGTCGCGGGGGCGATGCTGGACTGGGAGTGCCAGGGCGTGCCCCTGCTGTCCGGCTACAGCATCGACACCCTGGCCGCGGACCTGCGCGAGTCACCGGGCGAGGTGCTGCGGCAGCTCTCGATCGGGCTGGACGCGACGCGCGCCCTGCGCACTTCAGGTACTTCAGGCGCTTCACGCGGCGAGGGCGGCATGGGCGGCGGCGGGCAGGCGCCGCCGCTGCTGGTGCTGGACCGGCTCGAGGCGCTTTTCCAGGTCCAGGACGACGAGGGTCAACTCGGCGCGTGGTTCGCCATGCTCGACCGGCTGGTAGGCAGCGCGCGGCTGGTGGTGCTGGCGATCTGCCGCAACGACTTCTACGCCGCGCTGGCGCGCTGGCCGGCGCTGATGCGCGGCAAGGAGGAGGGCGCCCACCTGGACCTGGCCCCGCCCGACGCGCGCGCGATCGCGCAGATGATCCGCCTGCCCGCGCGGGCCGCGGGGCTGAGCTATGGCGCCGACGAGAGCGGCCTCAACCGCCTGGACGACCGGCTGTGCATCGATGCGATGCAGGCGGCGGACGCGCTGCCCCTGCTGCAGTACACCTTGCAGCAGCTCTACCTGCACCGCGGGCCGGGCGAAGTGCTGTCGTGGTCGGCCTACGAGGAGCTCGGCGGCCTGGAGGGCGCGATCGGGCGCCGCGCGGAAGCGCTGCTCAGCGAATTGCCGGTGGCACAGCAGGAAGCGTTGCCGCGGCTGCTGCCCCGGCTCGTGATGCTGAGCGGCGAGGAAGCGTCGCCGACCAGCCGATGGATCGCGGCGTCGGCGTTGACCGATCCTCAGGAACAGGCGCTGGTGCGCACCTTCGTCGACGCACGACTGCTGGTGGCGGATCTGGCGGGCGGCGTCAATGGCTACCGCGTCGCGCACGAGGCACTGCTGCGGCGCTGGCCGCGCGTGACGGCGTGGGTGGCGCAGCATCGGGCGTCGCTGGCGGCGCGCGACGAACTGCGGCCCTGGGTGGCGCGATGGATCGAGGCGGACCGGGCGGGCCCGCTGCTGATGCCGCGCGGCTCGACGCTATGGACGGCGGCGCGCGCGCTCGCGGAGGCGCCGCAGCTGTTCGGCGAGCAGGAGCGGGCGTTCATCGAGCGCTCGCAACGGCGCCTGCGCCGCCAGCGCTGGGGCCTGGGCGCGGCGAGCGTCGGCGCTTTCCTGCTGGCGGGTTTCGCCGGTGTCGCGGCGCTCGGCTACGCGCGGCAGGCCGATGTCGCCGCTGAGCGGCAACGGCAAAGCCGGCAACTGGCGTCGTTCATGCTGGGGGAACTCGCCGACAAGCTGCGGCCGATGGGACAGCTCGACGTGCTCAGCCGCATCGGCGAGCAGGGCCTGAAGCTGCTCGCGCCGGCGGAGGGCGGCAAGGAGACCCCCGCCGACGCGCTGCAGCGGGCGCGGGCGCTGGTGGTCATCGGCGAGGTCAACAGCAGCCGCGGGCAGGGGCGGACCGACATCGCCGCCGACGCGCTGCACGCGGCGTTGAACCTGCTGCTGCCGCTGGATCGCGCGGCGCAGCAGGATCCGGCCGCGTATTACAAGACGCTGGGGGCGGCGTCGTTCTGGTTGGGCCAGATGGCCTTCGACGCCGGCGACCTGGACGCGGCCGCGCGCGAGATGGCGCGCTACCGCGAGGCTTCCGAGACCTGGGGCCAGGTTTTGCCTGAGGACGTCGACGCCCGGGCCGAGCTCGGATTCGCGGTGAACAGCCTGGGCTCCATCGCGTTCCGGCGCGCGGCCTGGGACGAGGCCCAGCGCTGGTTCGAGCAGGCCCTCGCGTTGAAGTTGGCGGCGCTGGCGCGCAAGCCGGGCGACGCCGATGCGCAGGAGGCGGTCGCCAGCTCGCGCGTCTGGCTGGGGCGGGTGGCGCATATCCGCGGCCAGCCGGTGCAGGCGCTGACGCTGTTCGATGTCGCCCGTCAGCCGCTGGCCGAGCTGGCGGCGCGCACGCCGGATGCGCTGGTGCGGCAGCGGGATCTCGCGATGGTCGAGCTGCGGCGCGGCGATGCGCTGCGGGCGTCGGGGCGGCTGGGGGAAGCGGTGGCCGTGACGGCCACGGGCGTGGCTCTGCTGCACGACGCGGAGCGTCGCGACACCAGCAACCGGTACTGGTCGACCGATCGGCGCCATGCGCAGGCCAACCTGCTGCTGCTCAAGACCGACGCGGGCATGGACGTGGGCGCGGCGCTGGACGCGCTCCGCGCGGAGGTGCCGTCGCGACCGGAGTCCGATCCCGGACGCGAGCGGTTGCGACGCGAGATCCTGGCGCGGTTGGCGGTGGCCGAGGCGGCGATGGCCGCGCGGGCGGGCGACGTTGCGGCCTTCCATCGGCTGCAGGCCGCGGCCGGCGCGGAGCTGGAGACGCTGCTCGCGTCGTCGCCCAGGCAGTGGCAGAACCTGGAACTCGTCGCCCGTCTGGGCCTGATCGCGCTGGCGATGCCGAGGCCGGACGCGCCGGCCTCGCAGGGCGCCGCCGGTGCTCGCGCGACGTGCGAGCGTCTGCGCGACACGCTGGCGCCGGCGGTGACGGCGGGTCAGGCCGGGCTCGCGCTCGAGGCCTGGCTGGCCGCCCGGCGCTGCACGAAACAGGACGCCGACGACGCCGCGGCGGCGGCGCGTCTGCGGTCCGGCGGCTATGCGCCGGGTCTCTTCGATTTCTCCTCCACACCCTCGACCAGAAGGAAGCAGTCCTCATGAGTTCGCTTGCCAACACCGGCACTGCCGCCAATTCCGATACCGAGTCCGATCGCAGTGCGGCCTCCGCCGAACTGCCTCCCGCGCCGCCCCTGCAGCCGGCGCAGTACTACGTCGTGCCCTGGGCGTTGACCAAGAGCGGGGGAGAGCCGATCTCCCTGAAGTGCCTCTACTTCGATGAGAGCGGCAGGATGGTCGACTCGCAGCCGATGGCCTCGCCGAATGCGTTCTTCCGCTTCACGCAAGGCGGACCGGACACGGTCCCCGCATTGCCCATGCCGCCCGATCCGGTGGATGTGAGTCTCTTCTCCGCAGTGGCCAAGACGCTGACGACCTCGTGCCAGCTCAACAACAGCTTCCTGGCGACGGAACGCGACGGTGCGACTTCGGTCGTGCTGCCCGTGGCGCCGGCGTCCACGCGCGGGGTGATCCTCGTGTTCCGCTATCCGGCCTCCGGCGACGTCCGCGGACTGGTGGCCACGTCCGATCCCGAGATCAAAAACAGCAGCGACACGTCTGACCGTCGGGTCTGACAGGAGATCCGTGCCATGACTGAATTCGCAACGAGCGGCGAGACAGGGGAGGCGACGAACGTCGCGAACGCCACCCACGCGATGCGCGCCGCAGTCGCCGCGACGCCGGGCTTGACGCAGTTCTACGTGGTCCCCTGGGCCCTGCGGACGGTGCGTGACGGCGGCGTGGAGACGACGCTGGTGGAGTGCCGTTACTTCGACGAGCGCTGGGACCGGGTGGATCGTCCGCCCCTGAGCGGCGATCATGGGTTCTTCCGACTGACGCAATGCGCCGTGCCGAAGCGCGGCGAGCAGCCGCCGGCGGCGCTGGACCTGACGCTGATGTCGGCGGTGGCGAAGACGCGGAAGTCCCCCAAGTCGATGAAGGCGACGACACCGCTGCATGCCCTGGGCAACCTGAACAACAGCTTCATCGCCTCAGGGTCGCCGCGCGCCACCTCCCTGATCGTGCCGGTGCTGCCGGACACGGCGCGCGACATCGTGCTGGTGTTCCGCTCGCCGGCGAGCGGCGACAGGGTGGATTTCCTGGGCGCCACGGCGGGAACGGCGACATAAGTCGGGGAAGATGCGCGGCCGGGGTCAGGACATGCCGGTCGCCGGGACGTGGGCGGCCGCCATCTGGATGAGCCGCTCCTCCACCGCGGTCGCGGCGCCTTTGAGCATGCGCACCTGGGCATCGTCGAAATCGGCGCGCGGCCGATGGTCGAGGACGCATAACGAGCCGAGGCACACGCCGCGCAGGTAGATCGGTGCGCCGGCGTAGAACCGGATGTGGGGCGCGTCCACCACCAGCGGATTGCCGGCGAAGCGTTCATCTTCGCGCGCGTCGAGCACCACCATCGGTTCCGGCCACCACAGCACATGGGCGCAGAAAGAGCAGCTGCGCGCGGTCTCGCGCACGGCCAGCCCGGTGATCGCCTTGAAGAACTGGCGCTCGCGGTCGATGAAGGAGACCGCGCTGATCGGCGCCTGGAAGGCCCTCGCCACGGTGATCGCGAGTGCGTCGAGGAAGGGATCGTGCGAGTCGGAGAGCAGCCCGAACCGGGCGAGTGTGCTCAGCCGCCAGGCCTCGTCCTCGGGGTAGGGCGCGCAGATCATGGCGTGTCTTCTGCGGGAACGTGGACCCGCAGGTCGCCGCACAGGATGGCCGTGCGGCCTTCGAGTTCGAAGGCGATGGAGCCGGTCAGGCACATCCAGCCGCCCTGCAGCGTGAGGTACGGCCGGGTGAGCTGGACCGACCCGGGGAAGGTCACCGCGCGGCGGAAGTACTGGCGCCGCGACCAGCGGGCGCCGGCGCAGTTGTGCAGCGGCTCGAACTGCTCGGCCCGTTGCAGCTTTGCCCGGGCCGCGTCGTCCCGGAACGCGATGTCGGCCAGTTGCCGCCCCTGGTCGTCGAGCAGGTAGCACATGGTCGCGTTGGGCGCAGACAGGAAGTCCGCGCAGGCCTCGTCCATCGGCCGCCCCGCAGCCAGGGCGATGCTGGCCAGGCGGAGGCGGTCGCAATGCAGGGCCATGGACTCGCGCCAGCGGTCGTCCTTGCGGGACTGCGCCTCGTCGAAGCTGCTCCACGCGGCGTCCAGCGCCGCGCTCCCGTCCTCCGGCGCGAGCGTCGCCACCTGGGGTCGGCCGAAGTAGTACCCCTGGACGAAGTCGGCGTCGCAGGTGAGGGCGATGTGTGCCCCCTGCAGCGTCTCGATGCCTTCCACGAGGACCAGCGCACCGCACTCCTGGAGCAGCGACACCATGCGCTGGAGGATGCGCAGCGCCTTCGGGTCCCGCTTGGCCCGCATGAGGACGCGCCGGTCCAGCTTGACCAGGTGCGGGTCGAGGTCGAAGACACGCTCGAAGTTCGAATGGCCGGCGCCGAAATCGTCGAGGGCGATCAGGCAGCCCTTGGCGCGCAGCCGCTGCAGCGCGGGATAGACGCGCTCGTCCTCGAAGAGCGGGGATTCCAGGACCTCGATCACGACGCGCGACGGACGGATGCCGCTGGTGTCGATCGCGCGCTCGATCTCATGCAGCGCGCCGGTGGATTCCAGCAGGGTCGCCGGATGGAGATTCAGCAGCAGCCACTCCGGCGCGTCGTGCTTGCCCATGGCCACGTAAGCCTGGAGGTGCTGCCGGACGGCGCGCACGTCGAGGTCCGCGCGGGCCTGGTGCGTCGGCAAGCCGTCGAAGAGCAGGTTGGGCGCGATGGGTCGACCCTCGCCGTCGCGGGCCCGCAGCAGCGCCTCATGCCCGACCAGACGGCCATGGGTCAGGCTGAAGACCGGTTGGAACGCCGTGGCGAGTTCGCAGGTCGCCGACCCTTCGAGGATGGGGTTCATCGCGACGATGGATTGGCAGCTTTCATGCCTGCATCATCGGAGGGATCAGGGTTTTCCGGGAGAGGACGCGCACTCAAGGGCGTGTCCGCAATCGACCTACAGCGGCATCGCGTCCTACGCACGACCGCGCCGCAGGCTGACGTCGCCGGCGAGTGTCCCCTCCTAGGCTAGCTTCATGGGATTCCACCGACTGCTCGGGCGTCTCGCGATGACGCCATTCTCCAAGGCCTTGCCCGCGATGGGCGACACCGAACGTGCGGCGCTCGAAGCCGGCACCGTCGGTTTCGAAGGCCAGCTCTTCGCCGGCCGGCCCGACTTCGACGCACTGATCGCGCGGGGCCCGAATCGCCTCACCGACGAAGAGCGTCGCTTCCTCGACAACGAGGTGACCACGCTCATCGGCATGCTCGACGACCACGCCATCGACGAGGCCGGCGATCTGCCGCGCGACGTGTGGGCCTACCTGCGAGAGCACCGCTTCTTCGGGATGATCATTCCGAAAGAGTACGGCGGGCTGGGCTTCGGCCATTACGCGCACGCCGAGGTCGTGACCCGCATCGCCACCGTCAACACCGCCTGCGCGGTGACGGTGATGGTGCCCAATTCCCTCGGCCCCGCCGAGCTGCTGCTGCGCTACGGCACGCCGGCACAGCAACAGCATTACCTGCCGCGTCTGGCCGACGGCCGCGAGCTGCCTTGCTTCGGCCTGACGTCGCCGCATGCGGGATCGGACGCCGCCGCCATTCCCGATCGCGGCGTGCTCACCGAGCGCATCATCGACGGCAAGACCGTGCGCGGCTTCAGCGTTCGATTCGACAAGCGCTACATCACGCTGGCGCCGGTGGCCAGCGTGGTGGGGCTTGCCTTCCAGGCGATCGATCCCACGCGACGGGAGGGCGAGCAGGAGCTCGGTATCACCTGCGCGCTGCTTCCCGTGCCCACGCCCGGCATGGAGATCGGGCATCGCCACCATCCGATGGACTCGGCGTTCATGAACGGACCGATCCGCGGCCAAGACGTCTTCGTGCCGATGGACTGGGTGATCGGCGGCGAGGAGCGGGTGGGGCAGGGGTGGCGCATGCTGATGGAATGCCTGGCGGCGGGCCGCGCGATCTCGCTGCCCGCGCTGGGCGCGGCGATGCAGCAGACGGCGCTGTTCGTGGTCAACGGCTACGGCCAGGTGCGCGAGCAGTTCGGCCTGCCCATCGGACGATTCCACGCCATTGCGGGCATCACCGCGCAGATGGCGGCGCGGCTCTATGCGACCGATGCCGCGCGGCGTTACACGGCAGCCGCGCTGGACGCCGGCGAACAGCCCAGCGTCGCCAGCGCGATCCTCAAGGTGCAGCTTACCGAAGCCGGCCGCCGCGCGGTCAATGAGGGCATGGACGTGCTGGGCGGCAAGGGGATCATCTCCGGCCCGCGCAACCTGCTCGGCGTGGCCTATCGCCATGCGCCGATCGCCATCACGGTGGAGGGCGCGAATCTCCTGTCGCGCGCGCTGATCATCTTCGGGCAGGGCGCGACGCGCTGCCATCCGTTCGTGCTGGAGGAGATGTCGGCCGTGCACGCGAACGATCCGGAACGACTGGGCCGCGCGCTGTCGGGCCATGTCGGCCATGTGATGCGCAACCTCTGGCGCAGCCTGGCGCACGCGCCGGTGGTCGGGCAGGTGCCGGACGACCTGCGCGCCGAGGCGAAACTCATCGCGTCGCTGTCCGCCCGATATGCGCTCACGGCCGACCTGGCCATGGGACTGCTCGGCGGCAAGCTCAAGCGCATGGAGCTGTTGTCGGCGCGACTGGGCGATGTGCTCGCTGCGCTGTACCTCGCCGCCGCCTGCGTGTGGCGTTACCAGATGGAAAAGGATCCGGCGATGCGCCCGGTGGCGCGCGCGGCGATCCGTCTTCAGCTGCACGAGGCCGCAACGCTGCTGCACGATCTCTACGCCAATCTGCCGTCGCGCTTCCTGCGCGTGATGGCGCCGATACTCCTGCACGGCACCGGACATCTCGCGCCGTTGCGGGATAAGGAATCCATCGCGCTGGCCGATGCGCTGCGCACGCAGCCGGAACTGGTACGCCGGCTCTGCCCCGACGTTTCGCGGCCGAAGCGCGGCGGCCTGCTGGACCTGATGGGCGCGCTCGAAGCGGCCCGGGCGCTGGGCGATGAAGTGCCTGCGCTCAACAAGGCGCTCCGCCGTTCCGGATCGCTGGAGGAAGTCGCGCGAGGTGCTCGCGACCCTGAGGCCGCGCTGACCTACCTGCGAGCTGCGGAGCAGGTCATCGCGGTCGACGAGGATCAGGGCGCCAGCGATACCTTCAGCCCTTTTTCCCGCTCCCTGGCTCGGCCGTCTTCCGATGCTGCTCCGCGAGCGGCTCAGCTGGCGTGAGGTTGGCCAGCCCGGCCTGGATCGTGTGCTGTCAGCCCCAAAGGCCTCGTCCCGTCGTCCGCATGTGCATCAATCGGCGAAGGGCGTGAGCACCACCTTGCGGCAGTCCTCTTCCTTCTGGTTGAAGACCTCATAGCCCCGCACAGCCTGAGCGCCGCCTCCTTGCGCTGCTCCGACTCTGCGGCAGTGCAGTCGGCGGGCACGGCGACGCGATAGCCGCGGACATAGGCATCCATCGCGGAGCATTTGATGAAGTCCACCAGCAGCACCCTGCGCGAGCGCGGCATGCCCGTGCCGCTGGCCGTCTCGCCGTCGATCGCGCGCGAGTGTTTGCGTGAAGGCGTCATGATCAGCGACCCCTCATGGGTCGCCTCGTCCGCCCGATGCGCCGTAGACCTGGCCGGTGGCGTAGCTGGACTCCGACGACGCGAGCAGGACGTACACCGCCGCGAGTTCCGCGGGCTGGCCCGCCCGCCCCATCGGGGTGTCGACGCCGAACTTCTGCAGCTTTTCCTGCGTCTGGCCGCCGCACACCTGCAGCGGCGTCCAGAAGGGGCCCGGGGTGACCGCGTTGACGCGGATGCCTTGTTTGGCCAGCTGCTTGGCGAGCCCTTTGGTGAAGATCAGGATCGCGCCTTTGGTGGTCGCGTAGTCGAGCAGGTTTTCTCCCGGGTCGTAGGAGTTGACGGACGCCGTGTTGATGATGGACGCGCCGGCCTTCAGATGCGGGATCGCGGCCTTGCACAGCCAGAACGGCGCATAGATGTTGGTCTTGAAAGTCCAGTCGAACTGCTCGGTGCTGATGTCCAGGATGGACTCGTGGCTCTGCTGCCGGGCCGCGTTGTTGACGAGGATGTCCAGGCCGCCGAGCTCGCGCACGGCGTCCGTCACGAGCTTCTGGCAGAACGCCTCCTCGCGCAGGTCACCCGGCAGCGCGATGCCCTGACGTCCGGTCTCGCGGATCAGCTCGATCACCTCGCGGGCATCGGGCTCCTCGTCGGGCAGGTAGTTGATCGCGACGTCGGCGCCTTCGCGGGCGAAGGCGATCGCGGCCGCGCGGCCGATGCCGCTGTCGCCGCCGGTGATCAGCGCGCGGCGGCCGGCGAGGCGGCCGTGCCCCACATAGGTCTTCTCGCCGTGATCGGGCGGCGGGATCATGTCGCGCGCCAGACCGGGCCAGGGCTGCGACTGCTTCTGGAACGCGATCGTCCCGGACTTCTCGTCGTCGGATGAGCTCATCGGAAATCTCCTAGGCGGAGCGAAGGCGCTCCAGGTGTGCTGAAAATCCATTCGGCGCCCGGCCGTCCTGACGGGCGCTGGTGACCACGCGGACGGTGTTGGTCCAGGCAATGCGCATGCCGAGCGCGTGCAGCCGCTCCACGAAGTCGACATCCTCGCGGCTGCACAGCTGCGAGAACCCGCCCGCTTGCTGATAGGCGCTCGTGCTCACGCCCAGGTTGGCCCCGTGGATGTGGCGATGACCCTCGGCATCGGTGTAGCCGAGTTCATAGCGGGTCCGTTCCTCGGCGGTGAAGCCGGTCCAGTCGTCGACCTCGACGACACCGCAGACCGCCTCGCTCCGCAAGGCCAACTGGCGCGAGAACCAGCACGGCGCGACGACCGAATCCGCGTCCGTGAAGGCCAGCCAACGGGCGCCTTGTTCGATCAAGGACTGCGCGCCGGCCGCGCGCGCAAACCCGACATTGCGCGCCTCGACGGCCAGGCATTGCACGCCCAGGGCGCGGGCGATGTCGCCCGTACGGTCGCGGCATGCATCGAGCACCACGGCGATGCGGACCTCCTCGCCCTGCAGGTCGGGATGCGCGGCCGCGGCGATCAGTGCCTGGAGGGCGCGACCGATCAGCGACTCCTCGTCATGGGCGGGCACCACCGCGCCGATCATGGCCGCAGACCCTCGCGCCGCGCCACGGAACGGCTGTCGGAACTCCAGACATCGACCAGGAAGTCGTCTTCCTCATGCCGCGACAGGCGCGTCCAGCCGGACTGCTGTTCGAACGCGACGGCCATGTGACGGTGCACGTCGTCGCCGCTGCGGTAGTAGTCGCCTTCCGGATGGCGCCAGTGGCTCGCGATCAAGGTGCCGCCGTCGGCCAGGCTCGCCACCGCGCGGTCGATGGTGGCGTGGAAGGCGTCGTCGTCGAGGTAATAGCCGATCTCGCTCAGCACGATCAGGTCGAATCGGCCTTCCGGCCACTGCGCCGGAATCGGCGCGTGCCTCAGGTCGACCTGCGGCAGGTGGGCGAGTCGCCGCCTCGCGTGCGCGATCGCCGCCGCGCTGCCGTCGCTGCAGAGCAGCCGATCGCAGCGGGCCGCCAGTTCCGCGCTCAACTCGCCGTTCGCACAGGCGGGCTCGAAGCCGCTGGCATAGCGCTCCGCCGGCAGGCTGGCGAGCAGCTGCGCACGTTTGCGCCGTTCGTACCACCGGGTGCGGTATCCCCAGGGGTCGTCGTCGTCGGCGAAGAGCGCCTCGAAGTGGTCGGCCAGCGCCGCCGGCTCGGGGGGAGGGGTCACAGTGTCCATGTCGTGTCGGTGTGCTTGAGGAGTTCGTTGCCAAGCGCGACGAGATCCCGGTCGCCGTGGCACTGACGGATGAACACTGGCAAATCCGCTGCCAGACGCGCGAAGGTCCCGTCGTGGCAGAGCGGTCCCGCTCCCATCGCGCGCGTTGCGGCCCGCAGCACCTGCTGGGCGCATTCGTCGCTGGCGGCGCGCGTGCGCAGCGCCCAGGCCCGCGCGTCCGCCTGGGGACGACCATCGACCCACGCGGCCGCCTCGCGCAGCAGCGCGGCGTTCGCGCTCAAGACGCGATCGACCTCGCCGAGCGCCAACGCGCGGTGCCAACCCGGATCTGGCCCAGCGCTCCCGCCGGTGATGGCGACCGCCTGAGTCCGAAGGACCTCGGCGACCGCGCAGGCCGCGCCGTGCCAGCACGCGGCGATGCCGATGCCGCCGTGCCAGAACCCGGGTCGGGACAGGTAGAACCCAGCATCGCCGACCAGGCGCGCCGAGACGGCTTCGAAGGCCACCGATGCGCTCTCGGAGTCCGCCATGCCGACGGCTTTCCAGCGCGCCGCGTCGATCGAGATGCCGGGCTGCCGGAGATCGACGTCCGCGAGCCAGGGACCGTCGCCAGATCGGGCGTCGCCCGGCCCGGCGGGGTCAGAGATTTCCGGCCACACCGTCAATAGCGCGCGATCCAGCGACGCGGCGCCGGAGCACCAGGCCTTGGTGCCGGAGAGGACGACCGTGCCGTCGGGCTTGCGCCGGAACACCACGCGCGCGCCGGGCGGCTCTGCGGCCCACATGCCATACATCGGTACGTCAGCGCGCGTGGCGCGAGCGTCGTTCCCTCCCGCTTCTGCGAGGATGGCCATCGCGTCGGTGTGGCCCTCGAAGAGTTTCACGAGCGACAGATCCTGCGCGGCGACGGCCGCCAGAGCCGACCAGCGTTCGAGCGTTCGCCCGCCGCCGGGCAGCGGGAGATCGGCGCGCCCGGCATCGATCAAGGCGCGTAGGCGGCTGCCCATGGCCTTGATGACGGCGGACTGCTGCATCAATGCTTGGCCTGTTCCTGCGCCATGAGTTCGTCCTTGCGCTGCTGGATCCGTTGACCCAGATCGGCCATGTCCAGGCCGGCCTTCTTCGCCTTGGGGAACATCTCGTTCTGTTCTTCCTTGACGTGGTGCTTGACCCACTCGCTCATGACCTTGACCTTCGCGTCATAGTCGTCGCCGCCAGGCTCGACGCCTTCCACCGCGGCGATCAGGTCCTTGATGCTCTGGTGCTCGACTCGGGCCTCGGGAACCAGCTCCTTGTCCTTCAGCGCGGCCTGCACCTCCGGGTAGAAGATCTCTTCCTCGACCTGCGCGTGGACGGTCAGTTCCAGGCAGATCTGCGCGACCAGCTGCTTCTTCTTCGCGACGGAGCGCGACTTCTCGAACTGTTCGAAGAGGCCGGCGACCAGCTTGTGATCGGCGCGCAGCAGGCTCACGGCATCCGGCGACTTCGCGCGGGCCGCTGTCGTGCGACGGGTGGTCGATTTGCGGCTGGTGCTGGCGATGGTGGTCGTGGAAGGCATGACAGTCTCCTGGCGGTGATGGCTGGGGTGGCGGGAACGACGTGCCGCAACGGCACATCGCACCAACTCACTTGGCAATTCGGGTGCCCGGGATGTCAATGGGCATCGTGCTTCCGCGCGGTTCCACCGGCGTCCAGAGGCGACGCGCAACGGTGCTTCGCGCCTGGCTCCGCGTGCTCTTCCTCCTTGTTCTTCCGGACGCCGCGGAGATTCATCGCGAACAGTCCGACCTGCAGCACGATCAACGCATACGACTGGGTGACCGCACCCCAGATGCACCACAGCACGTTGCTGAGGACGAAGACCCAGAAGCCCCAGGTCCGGCGCGTCGCGCTGCGACCGCCGACCAGCCACGCCGCGGCGAGGGTCACGACCATCGCGGGCCATTGCAGCGCGTTGAGCAGTTCGTCCATGGCCATCGAAGGCAAGCGACTCGCCAGCGGTCGCGGCGCGCGATCGAGGACGAAGAAAAGCCCCGGCAGGCCGGGGCTGTCAGAGCCATCTGCCCCGAGGGTCTTCAACGGTCGTCGCGGGAGGAATCGCTGTCCTGGTCCTGATCGTCGCGGGAAGCGCGATTGGACTGATCACGCGAGGTCTGCGGGTTCTGCTGCTGCGAGCCCTGACCTTGCTGGCCCTGACGTCCGCCGCCTTGCTGACCTTGCTGCGGCGATTGCCGCTGACCTTGCGATCCCGAGCCTTGCTGCTGGCCGCCGGGCTGGTTCTGTCCTTGCTGGCCTTGTTGATGCTGCTGCTGTTGCTGCTGCTTCTGCTGGCCTTGTCCGCTCTGGGACTGCTGCGGGTTCTGCGCGTTGGGTTGCTGAGCCATGGTGGTCTCCACGTTGTGCGCGTCGGCAAAGACACCGACGCCAGTCATGTGGCAATGCGCATGCCGCTGCGGTAGCGGTCCGCACTCCCTGCGAACTTCGCCGAAAGGTGCGTCGATTGCCGGTGGGCGAAACATTCGCGCATCGCCTTGAACGCCTCTGACGAGCCACCTCCGCATGTCCGCCACCGTCCGCATCGGCACCGCCGCCTGGAGCATTCCCAAGGCCGTCGCGGGATCATTCCCCGGCGGCGGGAGCCAGTTGACCCGTTATGCCCGCGTGCTCGGCTGTGTTGAAATCAATTCGACGTTCACCCGGGTGCATCGGCCGACGACGCTCGAACGCTGGGCCGCCGAGACGCCGGACGGCTTCCGGTTGTCGGCGAAGCTGCCCGAAGCGATGACGCACGGCGCACGCTTGAAAGTCCCTCGCGCCGAGGTCAGGGCGTTCACGGCGTCGCTGGCCGGGCTTGGGGACAAGCTGGCCGCATTGCTGGTGCAACTTCCGCCGTCACTCGATCTGGAGACGAGGACCGCGCGGGCATTCTTCCGCTCGGTCCACGCCGGTTTCGACGGGGCGGTCCTGTGCGAGCCGCGGCACCCGAGCTGGTTCACCGCTGCCGCCGAGCGGCTGCTCGTCGAGGAACGGGTGGGACGTGTCGCGGCCGATCCGGCCAGGCCACCAGGCGCGGCGTCACCCGGCGGGTGGCTCGGCGACGCGGGGGACGGGCGAGGCGCCACGGTGTATTACCGCTGGCACGGTTCGCCGCGCATGTACTGGTCCCGCTACGACGACGAGTGGCTCGCATCACGGACGCGGGAGATCGCCCGCTGGCCGGCGGCTACGGACGTCTGGTGCGTCTTCGACAACACCGCCGCCGGAGCCGCTGCCGACGACGCATTGCGTCTGCGGGCGCTGATGCACCAGCCGCACGAGCCGCACGAGCCGCGTTAGCGCTGGCGTATTTGCGCTGGCGCATTTGCGCAACAGCCGACCCCGACAGCCGCCGCATCGCGAGCAGCCGTACGTTGTCTCGCGTGCAATTGACGCGAAGAGACTCATCCCTGCGTTGTGAGCGTGGTGCCCAGCCACACTGCCATGCAAGACTGGCGTGCTCAGGGATTGAAAAACAGGAGTCAAGTGATGCGTGACAACCTTCATTCAACACGCGCGCTGCCCCCGGCCGCTTCCGCTGCGGTGCGTCTTGCGAACCGTCTGCGTCGACAGCCCCGCTTGAGTCTGGTGTATCTCGCCGTCGTCGGCGCGTTGCCCGGCGCGGCCCATGCGCAGATGACCCTCGACTTCTCCACCGGCTGGACCAGCGTCGGCGCCAACGTCACCTATCAGACGACGCCTTTCACGACGACCAGCAAGAACACGCCATTCACCTTGACTGCGCCGACAGGTCAGGGCATGTACCGGCTGACGCCGGTCAGCAGCACCGTGAACGGCGCCTCAGCCGCGGACGCCGCGCTCGGGCTGACCACCGGGACCGTCGACGCGCTCCTCAATCACAACCCGAATTTCTCCGGCAGCGTCACCAACTTCTCGGTGCTGACGCAGACGATGACGCTCAACGCCGGCACGTATTCGTTCGCCTGGGCGCTCAACGTGACCGATCCCGGTTTCAATGACGGCGCGCTCTTCTCGCTGTCGGGCAACGGCATGCAATACCTCGAGTCGCTGGCGCGCGCGGGCGGTCCGGGGGACACCTCCGGTCCGTCCCCGAACACCTACGTGGCCTATGTCTACGACCCGGCCAACGGTGTCACGCCCTGGCTCACCACGACGTTCAACATCGCGACGACCGGGACCTACAAGGTCAGCTTCGCGGACTACAACTGGGGCGACCTCGCCGTCCCCCCCAACTTCTTCCTGGCCAGCACCATCGGCACCTACACGGGCAATCCGCTGGCGGGCACCAGTGCACCGCCCGCCACGCCGGACATCACGACGGGCTTCTCGGGGTCCGATCTGGTGAACGGCACCGTCAATCCGGTGTTCGACGGCGGCACGTTGCAGGCCGACGTCAACAACGGGGTCTACGGCGCCAACCTCGCGATCAAGGGCACCGGTGGGACGATCGATCAGAACGGCCTGAATTCGACCTTTTCCGGCGTGTTGTCCGACCAGACGACCGGGACGCCCGGCGCGATGAGTTTCGTCAACGCCGGCGCCAGCGGCGGCTCGATCACGCTGACCGGCGTCAACACCTACACCGGCCACACGACGGTCGGCAGCGGCGCCACGCTGGCGCTGGCCGGCGCGGGCAGCATCGCCACTTCGAGCCGGCTGGTGAACGACGGCGTGTTCGACATCGCCGGGACCAGCGGGGGCGCGTCGCTCATCAGCCTTGCCGGCGCCGGGACGGTCCAGCTCGGCGCACACGTCCTGACCCTCACCAATGCCGCGGACACCTTCGCAGGCAGCATCAACGGCAGCGGCGGGCTGACCGTCGCCGGCGGCACGCAGACGCTGTCGGGCGTCAACGGCTTCACCGGCGAGACCTCGGTCGTCAGCGGTGCGACGCTCGTGCTGTCGGGCGCCGGCAACATCGCTGCCTCCAGCGGGCTCGTGAACAACGGCATCCTGAACATCGCTGCGACGACGGCCGGAGCGACGTTGAGCGGTCTGTCCGGCGACGGCTCGGTCCTGCTGGGCGCGCAGACGCTGACGCTGGCCAACACGGGCAGCAGCAGTTTTGGCGGCGCCATCAGTGGGAGCGGCGGGCTGGCCGTCGTCGGCGGCACGCAGACGCTCACCCGTGCCAACGGTTTCCTCGGGGCGACCACCGTCGCCAGCGGCGCGACGCTGATCCTGACGGGCGCAGGCGCCATCGCCGCCTCCAGCGGCCTCACGAACGACGGCACGTTCGACATCGGCGGGACGACCTCCAGCGCCACCCTGGGCAGCCTGTCCGGCAGCGGCACGGTCGTGCTGGGCGCGCGGACGCTGACGCTGGCCGACGCCGGCGGCAACTACGCCGGCACCATCGGCGGCACCGGCGGTCTGGTCGTCACGGGCGGCACGCAGACGCTCTCCGGCGTCAACGGCTTCACCGGCGCCACCTCGCTCGCCGGCGGCGCGACGCTGGCCCTGTCGGGCGCTGGCAGCATCGCCGCGTCCGACGGTCTCGCGAACGACGGCACGCTCGACATCTCCGGCACGAGCGCCGGCGCGCGCCTGAAGACGATCACCGGCACCGGCAACGTGGTGCTGGGCAGCCGGACGCTGACGGTCGACACGATGGCCGACGCCTTCCGCGGCGCCATCAGCGGCAGCGGCGGGGTGCAGCTCAATGGCGGACGATGGACCGTCGACAACGCGCAGGCCTACACCGGTCTGACCTCGCTGGCGGCGGCCACCCTGCACGTGAACGGCAGCCTGGCCGGCGGCGTGAACGTGGGCAGCGGCGCCGTGCTGCAAGGCAGCGGCGCGATCGCAGGCCCGGTGACGGTGGCCGCGGGCGGCAAGCTCTCTCCGGGCAATTCGCCCGGCGTCATGACGGTGGGAGCCAGCGTGACCCTGGCGGCCGGCTCGAGCTTCGAAGTCGACATCAACGGCGCCACGCCGGGCAACGGCGCGGGTCACCATGACCAGCTCGTACTGACCGGCGCAGGCTCGAAGTTCAGCGCGGGCGGCGCGCAGCTCACGGTCAACCTGGTCGGGATCTCTGGCCTGGGCACCTACACGCCGTATGCGCCGACGCTGGGACAGCGTTTCCGCATCGTCACGGCAGAGGGCGGGCTGGATGCCACGACCTTCGGCGCCTTCTCGCAGCCGACCGGCCTGGCCGCCGGCACGCGCCTGCGGACGCTCTATCTGGTCGACGGCGTCGAACTGCTGGTCGTGCCGAGCGCCTACCTGGGTTATGCCCGCGGGCAGGGCGCCAACCTGAACACGCAGTCCGTCGCCGCGGCCCTGGATGCGATGGTGGCGGCGCAGGGGAACGCCTCGGCGACCGCGCCACAGACGACGCTGGAGGGCACGGTCGCCGGGCTCGACAGCGCGAGACTGGTGGGCACGATGCGCGCGCTCAGCGGCGAGCTCCACGGCGCCCTCGCCGCAGCGCTGCCGTCGGCCGGCCAGCGCCTCCAGGATGCTGCCTCGCGGCACGTGGCCGCGCTGGAAACGCGGCAACGCGGACTGTGGATCGACTACAGCGGCGGCACCACCCGATGGACGTCGGATGCCGTCTCGTCGGCGGCACGCGCGACCAGCCGCAGCCAGGTGACCGTCGGCTTCGACATCCTGAACGACGGCCGCAACGGCGTCGGCGTGGCGGTGTCGCAGTCCAACCAGAAGCTGCGCTCCGACAGCGGCGGCAACGGCGAGGTGAAGGACACGCTGGGCATGGTCTACGGCCAGCTCGGGCTGGGCGATGTCGTGACGCTGGACGGCCGGATCGGCGGCGGCGGCGGCAAGGCGACCAGCAGCCGGGACGACCCGCTGGCCACGCTCGGCCTGAGCCAGGGGCAGTTGACGACCGACGCCTCGACGCGTCAGGTGTTCGCCGGCGTCGGCATGCGCGCGGCGCTGAACTTCGAGACCATCCGTGTGCAGCCCTATGCGCGTGTGGAAACCCAGCGCATCCGGCGCGACGCCGTGGTCGAGGATTCAGGGTCGATCGCCGCGTTGAGCCTGGGTCGGCTGTCGGCCAGCGGCGGGCGCGTGGAAGTCGGCGTGGATCTGGGAGCGGCAGACAAGGATCCCGGCAAGTCGCGCTTCACCTTCGGCGGCCGCCTGGCCGTGGGGCGCGACACGGGCTCGCTGCAACGTGGCAGCGTCGACGCGAGCCTGGCCGGCACGGCGATCGAGATCCAGGCGCCCCGCGCCAGCCGCCAGTATTTGCGCGCGGAGCTGACCGGCACTTGGCTGGTCATGCCGGGCGGGTACGTCTATGCCGGCGTCAACGGGCTGAGCCGTGAGCGCCGGACGGACAGCTCGGTCTCGGTGGGGGCGGTGGTCGCGTTCTGACGACGTCGCGCTTCAGCAGGGGCCGGAGGCCATCGCCGTCATTCCCTGGCGATGGCTTCCACCTGGATACGCAGGTTCACATCCATCTTGAAGCCCCAGTCCTTGCCCGCGCCGAGGCCGAACTCCTCGCGGTTGAAGCTGCCCGACGCGTCGGCGCCGCAGAGGTCGCGCTTGAGCATCGGATGCGGGACGCACTTCAGCTGGTGGACGGCCAGCGTCAGGGGCCGGGTCTTGCCGTTCAGCGTGAGCTCGCCCACCACCTGCGTCGGCACGCCGGCCTTGATGCCGTCGAAACGGCCCTTGAAGGTCGCGCTGGGGTTCTTCCCGACGTTGAAGAACTTCTCGCCGGTCGCCCAGGCATTCATGGCTTCCAGGCCGAAGTCGATGCTGGCGAGGTCCATCGTCACGTCGACGCTGCCGGCACCGGTCGCCTTGTCGTAGACGATGGTGCCGGCGCTCTTGTTCAGCTTGCCGCGCCAGTTGGACAGCCCCATGTGATCGGCCTCGAAGCTGGGATAGGTGTGCGTCGGCTCGATGTCGTAGGTCGCGGGAGCGGCCTGCGCCGTGGCGGCGAACAGCGCCGCGGCGACGAGCGCGGGAAGCGAGGGCAGGGCGGGAACGGGCAGCAGCGGTTTCATCGCGGGTCCTTGATGAGGCTTTGGCGGGGCGCCACCCTGACGACGAGTCGCGGGGGCGGTTGTCGACACGGCCGGATCATCGCCCGGGCCGCGGGCCGGTGCGCATAATGCGCGATCCATCGAGAGCGATCATGAACAACAGATTCGGACGGACCCTCGCCTGCGCGGCGCTGCTGTGGGGCGGCCTGCTCTGCGCGCAGGCGCAGCAGCTCAAGGTCGGTTACGTGGATACGCAGCGCGTCATCAACGACAGTGTGCCGGGGAAGACCGCGCAGAGCCGCTTGCAGGAGGAATTCAGCAAGCGGCAGAAGAACCTGCTGGATATGGAGGGCGCGCTGGGCGCCTCGGCCGCGCTGCTGGACAAGGACGCGCCGTCGCTCACCGACACGGAGAGGTCGCGGCGCGCCAGGGAACTGGCGGATCAGGGGCGCGCCCTGGACCGCGCGAAGCGCGAGTTCGCCAGTGATCTCGAATTCCGGAAAAGCCAGGAACACGACGCCCTGAAGGAGCGCGTGGAGCGCGCGATCAAGGCCGTGGCGCAGGAGCGCGGGATCGACATGGTCTTCGTCGAGCACGTCGCCTTCGCCAGGGAGGGCATCGACATCTCGACCCTCGTCATCGAGGCGGTGAACGCGCAGCGCTGAGCACGCCTGTTCGGCACTCCGCCGGGTCTCAGTCGCGACGCGGCAGCATCGGCACCGGCGCACCGGTGCTTTCGTCCTTGAGTCCGAGCTGGCATCCGCGGACCGGCAGGAACTTGAGCACCGTGCCCGGCTCGAAATGGGCGCCGCCGATGAGCGAGTAGCGCTTGCCCGGCTCCAGCATGAAAGCCACGCGGATCTCGCAGGTGCGGCCGGCGGAGAGCTTCTCGAAGTAGTTCACCCGGATGTATTGGCCGGCGCGGATGTTGATGAAGTCCGTCACCTTATTATCGACGCCGTACAGCGAGTAGAAGCGGGTGAACGGTTCCTTGGCGTCGAGGCCGACCTGCACGTACAGGTCGGCGCTGTCGCCGCTGCTCATGTAGATCGCGCTGCGGATCTGTGCCAAATCGCCGTCGGTCGGCGGCACATAGGGTTTGGCGGGGGTGCTGCAGGCGCTCAGCACGAGCGCAGCGCACAGGGTCAGGAGGATGGATGCGAGGCGGAAGAAGGACATGGTGGCGGGCATCAGTGGCATGGAGTCGGCCCCTCCGGTTGGCTCCTCGGAGGAAGCGTCCGGCGTCGGAACCGGTCGGCATGCTCGCAGCCTCGACGAATTCCGCCCGGGTACTCCGTCACGCTTGGCGCGGGAAACGACAGCGCTTCCTACTCCAGGGGGAGGCGCGGTCGGCACGCCCATGGGGCGAGCGCCGGGCTGCGGACGAGCGGGCACCTGGCTTGCTCGCATGACGCCCATCCCGATCAACCGGTCGCGGCAAACTGTCTGGAAGGTGCCGATGAACATGATGAAGCTGACTGCCGTACCGATCGTTGTCCTGGCCGTTGCGCTCGGGGGCTGCGATCGCGCGGAGCGTTCGACGTCGACCGCGACATCCGCATCGACGACATCCGCGCCAGCATCAGCGGCTCCGGTGGCCTCGTCCGCCTCGGCGGCAAGGCCTGACCCCGTACAGGCCTGGCTCGGTCGCTGGAACGGTCCCGAAGGCACCTACCTGCAGCTGGACGCCGATGGCGGAGGAAGGTACGAGGTCCGCATCAAGGACCTGGATGCCGAACGGAGGTTTCCAGCCACCGTCAAGGACGGCGCCGTGCAGTTCGAGCGGGACGGGAAGCAGGAGTCGATCAAGGCCACGGACGGCGATGCCACGGGCATGAAATGGCTGGCGGGCAAGCGCACCTGCCTGACCGTCCATCCGGGAGAAGGCTACTGCCGGGACTGACGCTCGCCCGACGTGAACGCAGGACTCAGACGAGGCCTTGCTTGGACGCCAGCACCGCCGCTTCGGCACGGCTGGAGACGTTCAGCTTCTTGTAGATCGACTTGATGTGGTCGTTGACCGTGAACCACTTGATGCCCATCAGGTTCGCGATCTCCTTGATCGTGAAACCCTTGCTGAGGTAGGTCAGGACCTCGTTCTCGCGCGGGGTCAGGCGCTCCCATTCGGGCACCGGATCCAGCGTGACGCCGCGCGTGCTCGGCGTGGCCGACGAGGTCAGGCTGCCGAATCCGGAGTTCAGCCCCATCGGACCGGAATCGCCGGTCGACCCCGGACGGAAGTGCGACAGCAGCCGGCGCGCGATCGCCGGCGACAGCGGCGGCTGGCCGCGCACGATGCGCTGCAGCTCTTCCACCAGCACCTCGAAGCGGTCTTCCTTCAGCAGGTAGCCGTCCGCGCCGCGCTGCAGCGCCGGGAAGAGGTGGTCGTCGTCGGAGTAGAGCGTCGTGACGATCTTGACCGCCGGCTTGCCGGCGAGCTCGCCCAGGAACTCCATGCCGTTGCCGTCCGGCAGTTCCAGGTCGATCAGGATGAGCTTGTAGCCCGTGGCGGGCGACTCGGCCTCCACCTTGGCCAGCTGGCGGCGCGCGCCTTCCAGGTCCCCGGCCTCGGTGATCTCCATGCCGTCGCTGAAGCTTTCGCGCACCACGCGGCACAGGAAGCTGCGGGCGACGGGGTTGTCTTCGACGATGAGAACTTTGACGGCCATGGTATGGGGAGCGATAGCTGGCCGCATCCTAGCAGCGCCCCCCGGGCTTGCATGCCCCGTGAAACAGGGTGTCGGCGGACGGTCGACCGGCGGTCAGCCGTTCACGACCACCAGCTTGCCCACCACCTGCCGCGAAGCCATCCGCGCGAATGCCCGCGGCAGTTCCTCCATCGGCAGCACCTGGTCGATCACCGGCCGGATCTTGCCCGCCGCGTACCACTGGGCCAGCGTCATCATCATCGCGGCGTTGCGCTTGGGTTCGCGCTTGGCGAACTCCCCCCAGAAGATCCCCACCAACGAGGCCCCCTTGAGCAGCGCCAGGTTCAGCGGGAGCGACGGGATGCTGCCCTGGGCGAACCCGACCACCAGGTAGCGCCCGCGCCAGCCGATCGATCGGAACGCCGCCTCCGACAGATCACCGCCCACGGGGTCGTAGATGACGTCCGGGCCCTTGCCCTCGGTCAGCGCCTTGATCTCGTCGCGCAGCGAGCCGCTGGCGTAGTTGATGGTGGCATCGGCGCCGATCTCGCGGCAACGGGCGCACTTCTCGTCCGACGAGGCCGCGGCGATCACGCGCGCCCCGGCCGCCTTCGCGATCTGGATCGCCGCGGTGCCGACGCCCCCCGCCGCGCCCAGGATCAGCACGGTCTCGCCCGGCTGCAGCGCGCCGCGGTCGATCAGCGCATGGTGGCTGGTCGCGTAGGTGCAGATGAAGGCGGCCGCGCCCTCGAACGGGAATCCGGGCGGCAGCGGCAAGGCCAGCGCGGCCGGGACCAGCGCCTCGGTGCCGAAGCCGCCCGTGCCCGTGAAGGCCGCCACCGCGTCGCCCGGCTTGAAGCCGGTCACGCCTTCGCCCACCGCCTCGACGATGCCGGCGAACTCGGTGCCCGGCACGAAGGGCAGCGGCGGCTTCATCTGGTACTTGTTCTGGACGATCAGCAGGTCCGGGAAGTTCAGGCTCGCCGCCTTGATCGTCACCTTCAGCTGGCCCGGACCGGGCTGCGGGGACGGCAGTTCCTTCCACTGCAGCGCCTCGACGCCGACCGGGTTCTCGCACAGCCATGCCTTCATGTCTCGTCTCCTGGTTCCGATGAATCCGCCCCCTCGGCGGGGCCGCCGCGGGGTCGCCGGGCGCATGATAGGCAGCACGGGTGGACCCTCGCGTCGCCGGGGTGACGGCCTGCCTACAATGCCGCCCATGCGCATCCTCATCGCCAACGACGACGGCTACCTGGCCCCCGGACTCGCCGCCCTGGTCCGCGCCTGCGAAGGGCTAGGCACCGTGGAAGTCATCGCCCCCGAGCAGAACGCCAGCGGCACGTCCAATTCGCTCACGCTGCACCGGCCGCTGTCGGTCTACACCGCCTCCAACGGCTTCCGCTACGTCAACGGCACGCCGTCCGACTGCGTCCACCTGGCCTTGACCGGGCTGCTGGACTACAAGCCCGACCTGGTGCTCTCCGGCATCAACAACGGCGCCAACATGGGCGACGACACGCTCTATTCGGGCACCGTCGCCGCCGCGACCGAGGGCTACCTCTTCGGCGTGCCCTCCATCGCCTTCTCGCAGGTCGAGAAGGGCTGGGGCCACCTGGATGCGGCCACCGCGGTCATGCGGGCGCTGATCCAGGACGTGGTCGCGGGCGGTCTGGGGCAGCCCTTCCTGCTGAGCGTCAACATCCCGAACCGCGCCGACGCCGCCTCGCTCCCGCGCCGCATCACCCGGCTGGGCCGCCGTCACGCCAGCGAAGCCACCATCCAGCAACGCAGCCCGCGCGGCGACATGATCTACTGGATCGGCCCCGCCGGCGCCGAGCGCGAAGCGGGCGAGGGCACCGACTTCCATGCGACCGCCAACGGCGCCGTGTCGGTCACGCCGCTGCAGGTCGACCTCACCGAACACGCCACGCTGGGCCACTGGCGCCAGCAGCTGCAGACCGACGGCCGTCCATGAGTTCCCTGCCGCCCCGGCCCAAGCGTTTCCCGCTGTCGCTGGACAAGCTCGGATCGAACCGACCCGGCGCGTCGAGCGCGGCTGCGGCCGCCGAGGCGCGTGAGCCGCTCAAGCCGCAAGGCCACTGGCAGCAGGCCGCCGCCATCAAGGCGCGGCAGACGACGCCGATCGGGCTGGGCCTCGATTCGGCCGGCGTGCGTCAGCGCATGGTGGAGCGGCTGCGCCGCGAGGGCCTGTCCGACGACCGCGTGCTGCAGGCGCTGGCCACCGTGCACCGCCATCACTTCGTCGATTCCGCGCTCGCCACGCAGGCCTATGAAGACACCAGCCTGCCCATCGGCCACGGGCAGACGATCTCCAAGCCGTCCGTCGTCGGGCGGATGATGGCCCTGATGCTCGACGCCCCCGGCGCGCGCCAGCGCGGCCATCTGGGCAAGGTGCTCGAGATCGGCACCGGCTGCGGCTACCAGGCCGCGCTGCTGATGCAGCTGGCCAGACAGGTGGTGTCAGTGGAACGGCTGCGGCCGCTGCATGACAAGGCACGCGCCAATCTCGTCGGCCATCACCAGATCCGGCTGGTCTACGGCGACGGCATGCTGGGCCATCCGCCGTCGGCCCCTTACGACAGCATCATCTCCGCGGCCGGCGGCGACGACATCCCGCAGGCCTGGCTGGACCAGCTCGCGCCCGGCGGCCGGCTGGTCGCGCCGATGACCGCGCCCAGCGGCCGGGGGCAAGTCCTGGTCCTGATCGATCATGTCCGCGACGCCGCGGGCTCGCGTTTCCTGCGCAGCCTGCATGAGGCCGTCCTGTTCGTGCCCCTAAAATCGGGCGTCCTGTAGCGCGCCGGCCTCCCGCTTGCCTCCCGCCTGCGTTCCTCTCCCGCACCACTTCCCGCCCCGCGCTTCGGCTTCCCACATGACAACTTCGCGCATGCAACCACTCTTCCGTTCCCCGCTGCTCTGGGTCACCGTGGCGGTGCTCGCGCTCTCCGGCTGCCAGAACACCCCGCACCGCGCGCCGGTCGAGGACCGGCCCGTCGGCAAGACGTCCGCGCCGGTCATCCCCGGCACGGCGATCACGCCCGCCCCGGAGTCCAAGCCGCTGCCCGGCGCCGAGAACGCCGGCAAACCGGGTTACTACACCGTCAAGCCCGGCGACACGCTGATCCGCATCGCGATGGACAACGGCCAGGGCTGGAAGGACGTGGCGCGCTGGAACGGCATGGACAACCCCAACCTGATCGAGGTGGGTCAGGTGTTGCGCGTGGTGCCGCCGGGCCTCGACCCGACCGCGGCGACGACCAGACCGCTGACGACCTCCAAGGTGGAGACGCGTCCGCTGGATGGCAAGTCCCCGGCTCCGGCGACGACGACCGTCGCGGCGGCGTCCGCACCGGCCAGCGGTGCCGCGACGCCGAGCGCCCCGGTCGTCATGAAGGACGACGACGAGATCAGCTGGGGCTGGCCCGCGGCCGGCACCGTGTCGGCCGGCTTCGACGAGGTCCGCAACAAGGGCATGGCCTTCTCCGGCAAGGCCGGCGATCCGGTCTTCGCCGCCGCCGATGGCAAGGTGATGTATGCGGGCGCGGGGTTGCGCGGATACGGCAACATGATCATCATCAAGCACAGCACGAACTATCTGACGGCTTACGCGCATAACCAGACCCTGCTGGTCAAGGAAGACCAGGTGGTGCGCAAGGGCCAGAAGATCGCCGAGATGGGTTCCAGCGACGCGGATTCGGTGAAGCTGCACTTCGAAGTGCGCAAGCAAGGCAAGCCGATCGATCCGTCCAAGTTGTTGCCCGCGCGCTAAGGGCGCTCAAGGAGGCGCCGCAACATGACCTTGCATCGCGCCTCTTCGACTGACGGACTTCTGCCTGACGGCCTGGATCGACCTGTTCATCCCGGCCGTTTCAAGCTGCCGCCTGAATTGGCCGCCGATGGCCACGATGGTCACGACGCCAGGCAGGACGCGGCGGGTCATGACGATGACCGCGAGGGTCAGGAGGGCCGGAACGGCCATGACGGCCATGACGGGCACGACGGCCACGATCATGACGGCGACCGCGAACCCGCGTCGCGCGACGAGGCCGACGCCTCCGGCGCGGCCGAGGCGGCCGCAGACGATGACGACGACGTCCGCGTGCTGCGCGGCGTCGAATCCGAGGACGGCAAGAAGGCCAAGGCCGGCAAGGGCGATCTCGGCCCGGCCGACGGCGACGCCACCAACGCGCTGCAGGCCTACCTGCGCGACATCCGGCGCACCCCGCTGCTGACGCCGCAGGAAGAGTACGACACCGCCGTGAAGGCGCGCGCCGGCGATTTCGAGGCGCGCCAGGCGATGATCGAGCACAACCTGCGCCTGGTCGTCAGCATCGCCAAGAACTACCTGGGCCGCGGTCTGCCGATGAGCGACCTCATCGAGGAAGGCAACCTCGGCCTGATGCACGCGATCGGCAAGTTCGAGCCCGAACGCGGCTTCCGGTTTTCGACCTACGCCAGCTGGTGGATCCGGCAGGCGGTGGAACGCGCGCTGATGCATCAGGCGCGATTGGTCCGGCTGCCCGTGCACATCGTGCGCGAGCTCAACCAGGTGCTGAAGGCGCGCCGCGCGCTGGAGTCGCTGGCGGCGCAGCGTGGCGGCGAAGGCGGCGTCCGGGCCGAGGACGTCGCGCAGGCGCTGGGGCGGCCGGTCCAGGAGGTCGCCGAGCTGCTGGCCTATGCGGAGCTGCCGAGCTCGCTGGATTCGCCGGTCGACCGGAACGGCGAAGGCGGCGAGTCCATGCTGGACCTGGTCGCGGACGAGCAGGCCGTCGATCCGGCGGGACATCGCCTGAGCCATGAACTCGAGGACCTGCTCAAGGGCGGGCTGGCCTCGCTCAGCGACCGCGAGCGCGAGGTGCTCGCCGGCCGCTACGGCCTCGCGGACCGCGAACCCGAGACGCTGGACATCCTCGCCGTGCGGCTCAGCCTGACGCGCGAACGCATCCGGCAGATCCAGATCGAGGCGCTGGCCAAGCTCAAGCGCAACATGATGCGGCAGGGCATCAGCCGCGATTCGATCTTCTGAGGCGGTCCTCCGGACCCGTGTGCGGGGCGCTGGGATAATGCTCCCCCATGACTGATGTATCGGAATGGCTGAAGGTCGACTCGCTGGACCTGGAAGCGCAGGGCGTCGCCCACAACAGCGAAGGCAAGGTGGTGTTCATCGAGGGCGCCTTGCCCGGCGAGGAAGTCCAGGTCGCCGTCGGCCGCAAGAAGAACAAGTGGGAGCAGGCCGTGATGGTCGCGATGCGTCGCGAGAGTTCACAGCGCGTGCGCCCCGTCTGTCCGCATTTCGGCCTGCACCCCGGCGCCTGCGGCGGCTGCAAGATGCAGCATCTGCATCCGGGCGCCCAGGTCGCCGTCAAGCAGCGCGTGCTCGAGGACAATCTCTGGCACCTCGGCAAGGTCAGGACCGAGGCGCTGCTGCGTCCGATCGAAGGCCCGGCCACCGGCTACCGCTATCGCGCTCGCCTGTCGGTGCGCTACGTGCCGAAGAAGGGCCAGGTGCTGGTCGGCTTCCATGAGCGCAAGAGCCGCTACATCGCCGACATGCAGGTCTGCAAGGTGCTGCCCGAGAAGATCAGCGCGATGCTGATGCCGATGCGCGAGCTGGTCGGTGCGATGGACGCGCGCGAGCGGCTGCCGCAGATCGAGCTCGCCATCGGCGACACCGACGGCACGCAGGTCATCGCGCTGGTGCTGCGTCACCTGGAACCGTTGAGCCCGGGCGATCTCGCCAAGCTGCGCGCGTTCGCGGCGGAGCACGGCGTGCAATGGTGGCTGCAGCCCAAGGGGCCGGACACGGTGCATCTGCTCGACAAGGACGGACCCGAGCTGGCCTACACGCTGCCGGAGTTCGGCGTCGTGATGCCGTTCAAGCCGACCGACTTCACGCAGGTCAACCACCACATCAACACGGTGCTGGTCGGCCGCGCGCTGAGGCTGCTGGGCGTGCAGAAGGAGGAGCGCGTCATCGACTGGTTCTGCGGCCTGGGCAACTTCACGCTGCCGCTGGCCACGCAGGCGCGCGAGGTGCTGGGCATCGAAGGCAGCGAGGCGCTGGTGCAGCGCTCGCGCGAGAACGCGGTGCGCAACGGCCTGGACGCCAAGGCAAGCTTCGTCGCCCGCAACCTGTTCGAGATGACCCCGCAGCTGCTGGCTGCCGACGGCGTGTCCGACCGCTGGCTGATCGATCCGCCGCGCGAAGGCGCGTTCGCGCTGGTGAAGGCGCTGGCCGACCTGGTCAAGGATCCGTCGCTGGCACCCGGCTGGACGCCGCCGGAGCGCATCGTCTACGTGTCCTGCGCGCCGTCGACGCTGGCGCGCGATGCGGGGCTGCTGGTCCACGTGGCCGGCTACCGCTGCACGAAGGCGGGCGCGGTGAACATGTTCCCGCACACCGCGCACGTCGAATCGATCGCGGTCTTCGAGCGCGATCCCGAGGCGCAGGCCCGCATCGCGCGCGGCGAAACGGCGACCGCCGTCGGTGCAGGGATCGGCGCCGCGCTCCTCGCCGCCGCCGGCTCGGATGTCACCCTCCGTGTCGATACCGACGCCGGCGACGACGCATCGTCATCGTCGAGCGCTGAGTTGACCGCTTAATGAGGTCGCGAGGTCGGCAGAGGGGCGCATGACGAGTCGCGAGGGCAGGGGCCGCTCGTAGAATCGACGGCTTCGGTTTCTCCCGCCTCGGCAGGTCCTCCAGATGTCCGGCAGCACTTTCGGCAGCTTGTTTCGCGTCACCAACTTCGGCGAGAGCCACGGTCCGGCCATCGGCTGCGTGATCGACGGCTGCCCGCCGGGGCTCGCGCTGTCGGCGGCCGACATCCAGCCCGAGCTGGACCGCCGCCGTCCCGGCACTTCGCGCCACGTGACACAGCGCCAGGAACCCGACCAGGTCGAGATCCTGTCCGGCGTCTACGAAGGCCTGACCACCGGCACGCCGATCTGCCTGCTGATCCGCAACGTGGACCAGCGCAGCAAGGACTACGGCAACATCCTCGACACCTTCCGACCAGGCCACGCCGATTACACCTACTGGCGCAAGTACGGCTTGCGCGATCCGCGCGGCGGCGGGCGATCGTCGGCGCGGCTCACGGCGCCGATGGTGGCGGCCGGCGCGGTCGCCCGCAAATGGCTGCAGCAGGAGCTCGGCATCGGCTTGCGCGGCTGCATGACGGCGCTCGGCGAGATCGACCTGGCCTTCGAGGGCTGGGAACACGTCGGCCAGAACCCGTTCTTCGCCGCCAATGTCTCGCAGATCCAGGCGCTCGAGGACTACATGGACGCGCTGCGCAAGGACGGCGACTCCGTCGGCGCGCGGCTCATGGTCGAGGCCACCGGCATGCCGGCCGGTCTGGGCCAGCCGCTGTTCGACAAGCTCGACGCCGACATCGCCTACGCGATGATGGGCATCAACGCGGTCAAGGGCGTCGAGATCGGCGCCGGCTTCGAGAGCGTGCGCCAGCGCGGCAGCCAGCATGGCGACGAGCTGACGCCCGCGGGCTTCGCCAGCAACAACGCCGGCGGCGTGCTGGGCGGGATCTCCAGCGGGCAGGACCTGCGCGTCTCGATCGCGATCAAGCCGACCAGCTCGATCCGCACGCCCAAGGCGTCGATCAACCGCGCCGGCGAACCGACCACGGTCGAGACCTTCGGCCGTCACGATCCCTGCGTCGGCATCCGCGCGACGCCGATCGCCGAGGCGATGCTGGCGCTGGTCGTCATGGACCACGTGCTGATGGACCGCGCGCAGTGCGGGGACGTCGAACTCCCCATCCCCGCCATCGCGGGCCAACGTGCCACCGGTGGGTGACGGTGGCTGGCGGTGGTTGACGGTGGCTGACGGTGGCTGACAGCCGCGGCGTGCTGCGCGCCAGCGCGCTGCTCGGTTGCGCCTATTACGGCAGCATCGGCCTGTTCAATCCGTTCGCGCCGCTCTGGTACAAGTCCCTCGGCCTGCCGGTCGTCGCGATCGGGCTGCTGGTGTCCATGCAGAGCTGGACGCGGCTGTTCGCGCCTTACCTCTGGGGCCTGGTGGCCGATCGCAGCGGCAAGCGCGTCGAGCTGATCCGCGCCGCGGCGGTGGCCTGCTGGGTCAGTGCGTTCGGACTGTTGCTGGTGCCCGGCACCACGGCCTCGGCCTCGGGCGCGGCACCGGTGATCGGGCTGACGCTGGTCGTCTTCCTGATGTACTTCTTCAACGCCTGCGTGACGCCGCTCAACGAGGCCTTGATCGCGCATGAACTTGCCGCCAGCGGCGGCATGGATCCGAAGCGTTACGGACGCGTTCGACTCTGGGGGTCGGTCGGATTCCTGGGGACCGTCGTCGGCGGCGGCTGGTGGTTCGACTGGGCGGGAATGTCCGTGTTCCCGCTGACCATCGTCGTCGGGCTGTCGGCGCTCGTCATCGCCGCCTGGCGGCTCCCCAGGCGCGCGGCCATCCAGCACGACGCGGCGGAACCGGTCTCCATCGCCGACACGCTGCGCCGACCCGAGGTCGGCTGGTTCTTCCTCGGCATGTTCTTCACCGTGCTCGCGCACACGGCGATCTACGCGTTCTACAGCCTCTACCTGGACCGGCTCGGCTACGGCAAGGGTCAGGTGGGGGCGCTGTGGGCGGTGTCGGTGGCGGCGGAGATCTGCTGGTTCGCGTTCCAGGGCCGCTGGGTGCGGCAGCATCACCTGCACCATTGGCTGGTCGCCGCCGCGCTGCTGGCGGCCCTGCGCATGGCGGGCACGGCGTGGCTGGGCGCCAGCCTCGCCGCGATGGTGCTACTGCAGTGCTGCCATGCCGTGACCTTCGCCGCGCAGCACACCGCCTGCATCGGATTGATCGGCCGCTACTTCCCTGGCCGCCTGCAGGGCAGGGGGCAGGCGCTCTACGCGGTGCTGGGCTACGGCGTGTCGGGCGTGCTCGGCAGCCTGGGCGGCGCATGGCTGGCCGAAAGTCATGGGTATGCCGCCTGCTTCTGGGCCGGCGCGATCTTCGCGCTCATCGGCGCGTGGAGCCATTGGCGCTGCGCGAAGCGGGATCCACTGCGCGCGGTCTGACGCATCGGGCGTTGACCGCGCCAATTTCAGTCCCGGAGAAAAGCAGGCCATGACGCGCAATCTGCAATTCGTCGCGTCCGGCCCTCGCTTCAATTTGGGGATTCCTACACTCCGCCGCATTCAAGGATCATCAATTGGGTGATCCCGTGTCGACGGATGGGGGAGATCATGCGCAAGCAATGGTGGTTGGGTGGTGTCACGGTGGCGATCCTCGCGGTCGGCGCCGGCGTGTACGCCACGAGCGGGGGCCATGCGCCCGCCGCGAAGAAGGACGAGACCAAACCCGCCCTGGAGTTCCAGGCCGGCGAGATCGTCAGGCCGGCCATGGCGCCCATGCCCGGCGTCATCGAGTTCTCCGGTCCGCTGGTCGCGCCCAACACCGTGATCGTCCGCGCCAAGGCGTCGGGCAGCCTGGACCGTCTCGCGGTCGCCGAAGGCAGCCGCGTGAGCGTCGGGCAGTCGCTTGGGCAACTGGACCTGGAAGAACTGCGTCACAAGGTCGCGGAACGCAGCGCCAGCGTCGAGGCCATGCAGGCCATGTACGAGCAGTCCGAGCGCCAGTACAAGGCCAACCAGGGCCTGGCGGCGCAGAACTTCATCGCGCCGACGGCGCTCGACAACTCCCGCGCCCAGCTCGAATCGGCCAAGGGCCAGATGCTGTCGGCCAAGGCGCAGCTCGGCACGAGCGAGGTGCTGCTGCGCCAGGCCGCGCTGGTCTCGCCGATCAGCGGCATCGTCGCCAAGCGGCACACGCTGCCCGGCGAGAAGGTCGCCGCCGAACAGCCGGTGCTGACCATCGTCGATTTGTCCAAGCTGGAACTTGCCGGGCTGGTCGGCATGCACGAGGTCAGCAAGCTGTCGCCCGGCATGACGGTGCAGCTCCGGATCGAAGGCTTCGACGATCCGGTCGCGGCCCGCATCGCGCGCATCTCGCCGGCCGCCGAACCGGGGACCCGCTCGATCGGCGTGACCCTGTCGCTGGACAACCCCGGCGAGCGCTTCCGTGCCGGCCAGTACGCGGTCGCCCGCGTCGAGCTGGCCGACGACAAGCCGCGGCTGACGGTGCCGGTGACCGCCATCGGCGCCGTGTCCGGCCAGGAGCACGTCTGGCTGATCGAGAAGGGCACGCTGGTGCGCCGCATCGTCACCACCGGCCGCCGCGATCCGCGTGAAGGACGCGTCGAGATCCTCGCCGGCGTGACGCCGCAGTCGCAGGTGCTGGGAGCGCGCTTCGACAACCTCAAGGAAGGCGAACGCGCCGAGATCCGCGCGCCCAAGGCCGCCGTGGCCAGCGCCGCCGCCAGCGGCAACGCCGCGCAGTAAGCACGACAACAAAAACAGCGGCAGGAACTACCCTGCCGAGGAGCTTCCCATGTGGATGACCCGCGTCTCGATCCGCAACCCCGTCTTCGCCACCATGGTCATGGTCGCGCTGTGCGTGCTGGGGCTGGTCGCCTATTCCAAGCTGGGCGTCGAGCAGTCGCCCGACATCACCTTCCCCGGCGCGCAGATCGACATCCAGTACCCGGGCGCCTCGCCCGAGGCCGTCGAGCGTGAAGTCGCCAAGCCGCTGGAGGAGGCGCTCAACACCATCGCCGGCGTCGAGCGCGTGCAGTCGCGCAGCTTCGAAGGCCGCGTGCAGACCTCGGTCGAGTTCTCGCTGAGCGCCGACATGAACCGCGGCATGCAGGAGATCCGCGACCGCGTCGCGATCGCGCAGGCGCAGTTCCCGCGCGAGGTGAAGCCGCCGATGGTGCAGCGCTTCCAGGGCGAGAACGCGCAGCCCATCATCGTGGCCGCGCTGATGAGCTCCAACCGCACGCTGCGCGAGCTGTCGATGCTGGCCGACCTGAACGTGTCCAAGCGCCTGGGGCGCGTCGAAGGCGTGGCCAAGGTGGACGTCGGCGGCATGGCCGTGCGCGAGGTCCGCATCGACCTGGACCCGACCCGGCTGCGCGCTTACAACATCACCCCGGCGGAAATCTCCACCGCGCTGAACGCGGCCAACACCGACGCGCCGGTGGGGCTGATCTCCAACCGCTACGACGACGCGATGCTGCGCGTCGAGGGCAAGGTCAAGGACCCGAAGCAGTTCGTGAACGTCGTCGTCGCGCGCCGCGGCGACCTGGCGCTGACGCTCGGCGATCTGGGCACCTTGAGCGAGCGCGAGCGCGAGCTCGACTCCATCGCCCGCATCAACGGCCAGCCGGCGGTCACCTTCAACATCTTCAAGCAGCAGGACGCCAACATCGTCCAGACCGGCGAGGCGGTGAAGGCCGCCGTCGAGGAGCTGCGCAAGACGCTGCCCAAGGACATGGAGCTGCGCCTGGTCTACGTCAACAGCGATTTCGTGAAGCACTCGCTCGACGGCTTGCGCCACACGCTGATCGAAGGCGCGCTGCTGACCATCGCCATCGTGTTCCTGTTCCTGCACAGCTGGCGCTCCACCATCATCACCGGGCTGACGCTGCCGATCTCGGTGATCTCCAGCTTCATCGCGATCTACGCCTTCGGCTTCACGCTGAACTTCATGACGATGATGGCGCTGAGCCTGTGCATCGGGCTGCTGATCGACGATGCGATCGTCGTGCGCGAGAACATCGTGCGCCACGTCGGCATGGGCAAGGATCATCACAGCGCGGCCGAGGACGGCACCAACGAAATCGGCCTGGCCGTGATGGCCACGACCTTCGCGATCTGCGCGGTGTTCGTGCCGGTCGCGTTCATGGGCGGCATCGTCGGCAAGTTCTTCTATCCCTTCGGCATCACCGTCGCGGTGGCGGTGCTGGTGTCGCTGTTCGTGAGTTTCACGCTCGACCCGATGCTGTCGTCGGTGTGGCCCGATCCGCCCAGCACCTACGTCAAGAAGGTGCCCGTCATCGGTCACCTGATCCGCGCCACCGACGCCGGCATGGACATGCTGCACACGGTCTATGAGAAGACGCTGCGCTGGGTGTTCTCGCCGCGCCGCTTCCGCATCCCGCTGCCGGCCTTCGGCCGGCCGTTCGGACCTGACACGCAGCGCCTGAAGGACCAGCCGCGCCGCTTGCGCATGGCCACGATCACGCCGCGCGGCATCGTCGCCTGGTCCGGCGTCGGCAGCTTCGTGCTGGCGATCCTGCTGGTGCCGGCGGTGGGCAGCGAGTTCCAGCCGCAGATCGACCAGGGCTTCACCCATCTGACGCTGCGCATGCCGGTGGCCACCAGCCTGGAACGCGGCGAGGCCAAGGTGCGGCAGGTCGAGGAGATCCTCGCCACCTTCCCGGAGATCAAGACGGTCGCGACGGTCGTCGGCAGCAGCGGCGAAGGTCTGGCGACCGGCCGCAACCAGGCCAATCTGGACATCGCGCTGGTCGACCGCAAGCAGCGCAAGCGCACCCAGACCCAGGTCGAGGACGCGATCCGCGCCGAGATCGCGCGCATCCCCGGCGTCGAGGTCAGCGTCGGTTTCAACCGGCCGGTGTGGGTGACCATCCTCGGTTCCGATCCGGAGGTGCTGACGCAGGTGGCCAAGGACTTTGCCGAGAAGGTCAAGAAGATCAAGGGCGCGGTGGATGTCGACACCACCGTCAAGCCCGGCCTGCCGGCCTTCGCGGTCAAGCTGCGCGACAACGCGGTGCGCGAGCTCGGGCTGAATGCGGTGCAGGTGGCCTCGTCGCTGCGCGCCTACGTCAACGGCGACATCGCGACCTACTGGACCACGCCCGACGGCAACCAGGTGGAGGTGCTGCTGCGCCTGCCCAAGGCGCAGCGCCAGAGCATCGAGCAGATGCGCAACCTGCCGGTGGCCTTCGCGAAGGACGGTTCGCCGATCTCGCTGGAGCAGGTCGCGACGATCGAGCCGGTGTTCAACCCGGAAGTGATCCGCCGCCAGAACCTGCAGCGCCGCGAGGCCGTGTACGCCGGCGTGCAGGGGCGCCCGGGCGGCGACGTCAACGCCGACGTGCAGAAGCTGATCAAGGAGACGCAGCTGCCCCCGGGCATCAGCTTCATGGTCGACGGCGACGGCAAGCAGCAGGCGGAAGCCTTCAACGGCCTGATGATCGCGATGGGCCTGGCGCTGATCTTCATCTACATCGTGCTGGCCAGCCAGTTCGGCAGCTTCGTTCAGCCGATCGCGATCATGGCCTCGCTGCCATTGGCCTTGATCGGCGTCATGGTCGCGCTGCTGCTCTGGAAGACCACGCTCAACATCTTCTCGATGATCGGCCTGGTGATGCTGATGGGCCTGGTGACGAAGAACGCCATCCTGCTGGTCGACTTCGCCAACCATGCGCGCAAGGACCAGCACCTGTCGATCCCGGAAGCGCTGCTGCAGGCGGGGCTGATCCGGATGCGGCCGATCATCATGACGACGGCGGCGATGGTGTTCGGCATGCTGCCCATGGCGATCGCGCTCAACGAGGGCGGCGAGATCCAGGCGCCGATGGGCCGCGCGATCATCGGCGGCGTGATCACGTCGACGATCCTGACGCTGGTGGTCGTGCCGGTGATCTATTCCTACCTGGTGCGCGGACGCAAGGTGTTCTCGGCGGACGACGCCGCGGCGGAGCCTTCGGATCTGGCGTCCGGGCACGGACGGCCGGTCGTGATGCCTGTCACGCCGACCCCTGGGATCGCAGACTGAGACTGCAACAATAGGTTGGTGGGCGTAACGGGATGGCCTGTTGAGGCGATGGGCCTCTCCGGGGCGGGCGGGCAAATTGGCGGCATCGTTTTCAACGCGCTCTGCCGCTCACGCCCGTGTCCATGCCGCCGCCCCATCCGCCGATCCCACTGCCGCGCCGCCGCGCGCTGAAGTTGACGGCCGTCACCGCCAGGAGCGCGTACCCCGCCGGATTCCTTCCCGCGCCGAACGTCGCCCTGCCGGCCGCCAACGACGCCGATTTCAAGGCGGGCGACCAGGACCACGCCGTCCTGCGTTGGCAGGACCTCCATCTCGCGCCGACGCCGCTGTTCTTCGCTGTGCTCGCCTGCGCGGTGCCGCTGCTGATGCTGGGCGTGGCGATGCATTCGCTGCCGTCCATCGTCACAGGCGCGCTGCTGCTGATCGCCGCGCTGGGTTGCCTGTGGCACGGAATCCAGACGCTGAGGGGGCTGAGCTTGCGTTGCAGCTCGCCGCCGCCGTGTTTCCCCGGTGACCGGGTGATGGTGGATCTCGAGGTGGGGAATCCCGCCGGTCGCTCGCGCTGGGATATCGCCGTGACGTTGGGACTGACCGCGCCACCGGGCGGCAACGGCTGGATCGATCTCGCGCCACGCTGCCGCCACCAGCTGCTGTTGCCGCTGGTCGCGGCGGTGCGCGGTCGGCAACCGCTGCCGCTGATCCGTCTCGAGACGCAGCATCCCTTCGGGCTGGTCCGCGTCAGCGCGTACTGGGCGCCGCGCGTCAGCCTGCTGGTCGTCGAACGGCCGCAGGCGTGCGGCGGCACGTCGGCCGCGGTTTCGCTCCGCGACTAACAGCTCTCGCGCAACACCAGTTCGAATCCCAGGTCCATGCTGGCCTCGGGAAGCGCCTCCCGGCGCATCAGCGCGACGAGCATCCGGGCCGCCTCCAGCCCGATCTCCCGTCTCGGCGTTCGCACCGTGCTCAACGGCGGCAGCATCTGGTCGCCGCCGGTCAGGTCGTTGAAACCGACGACCGCCACCCGTTCCGGCACCTTCACGCCCTGGCGGAGCGCCTGCAGCAGCGCGCCTTGCGCCAGGTCGTCGTTGTTGAAGAAGATCGCATCGACGCCGGGCGCCTCGCGCAACACGCGTTCGAACATCACCGCGCCCAATGCCAGCGACGACGGGGCGGCATCCATGAACTCCAGCGCGGGATCGTGCGCGGCGCCCAGCGCGGCTCGATAGCCCTCGGCCCGTTGCAGGGTGCGTGGATCCAGCTGCGCCGCCGCGAACGCGATGCGGCGGTAGCCGCGCCGGACCAGTTCGGCGGTCATCGCCTGGCCGGCCGCCTGCTGCGAGAAGCCGACCGAATGCAGCGCGGTGTCGAGGCGGTTCTCCATCACATGGACATACGGGACGCCGCTGCCCTGGAGCAGCGCGCGGGCGGCGTCCGTCCGGTCGAAGCCGGTGACGAGCAGCCCCGCGGGCCGGTTCATGAGATAGGTGCGCAGCAGCGCCTCTTCCTCCTGGGGGTCGTAATGGGTGACGCCGATCAGGCTCTGGTATCCGGCGGCCAGCAGCGTGCGCTGGGCCGCGTCGAGCAGGTCGACGAACAGCGCGTTCGACAGCAGCGGGATCAGCACCACGACCTGGTTGCTGCGCGCGGAGGCCAGCGCGCGCGCGGCCGGATCCGGCACGTAGCCCAGTTGCGCGACAGCGGCGGTGACGCGCTCGACCAGTTCCGCGGCCACGCTGCGCTCGCCGCGCAGGGCGCGCGAGGCGGTGATCGGGCTGACGCCGGCGGCCGCGGCAACGTCCTGCAGCGTGGCTCGCCCGGTGGCGCGACGGCGTTTGGAGGAGGGCGCGTTCATGGTCAGGAGGATAGCGCTGTCCCCCTGGGAAAGAAGCCCGGACGGACCCCAGGATCGTGCGCCGGCTCATCATGAAACCCCGAGTAATCCCTGATTTGGTGCCCGCATGCACCACCTAAGATAGCGCTATCCCGTCTGCTTTCCTGTGCGACGCGGACTCGACGGCGACCCCGGATCCTCCGATCGCCGTCTCTTTTCAGAACTTGGGATAGCGCTATCCAATGACATCGTCGACCGTCACCGCCGCTTCGATTTCCGCGCGCGCCATCGTTGTGATGGGCGTTGCCGGCTGCGGCAAGACCAGCGTCGGACAGGCGCTCGCCCAGTCGCTCGACTGGCCCTTCATCGAAGGCGATGCCCACCACGCGCCGGCCTCGATCGCCAAGATGCAGGCCGGTCAGCCGCTCACCGACGAAGATCGCTGGGGCTGGCTGGAGCGCCTCGGCCAGATGCTCGCCGAGCAGTCGCCGGCCGTTCTCAGCTGTTCGGCGCTCAAGCGCGCCTACCGCGACCGTCTGCGCCGCGCCTGCCCGGCGCTGCGTTTCGTGTTCATGGACATCGACAAGGCCCTGGCGCTTCAGCGTGTCGCCGACCGCGCCGATCGACACTTCTTTTCGACGACTCTGGTCGACAGCCAGTTCGCCACCTTGGAATCGCCCGTCGGCGAACCCGGCGTCATCACGGTGCCTGCCGCGTTGACGCCGTCGGCGCAGGTCGATCTCGCGCTCGCGTTGCTGACCCCGAAGAACAACCAGGAAACCGGACCATGACGCACCCCGCCTCGGACGCTCCCGCCGCCTCCGCCGCCACGGCGGCCTCCGCGCCTCGCTCCCGCCTGCAGATCCTCAGCGAAGGCGCGATGGCGCTGTGCCTTGGCGTGATGGCGCTGGCCGTGTTCATCAACGTCGTGCTGCGCTACGGCTTCGGCAGCGGCATCAACGCGAGCGAAGAACTGTCCCGTCTCCTGTTCGTCTGGATGGTCTTCATCGGCGCGACCGCCGCCTATCCGCTCGGCGAGCACATGGCGTTCACCAGCCTGCTGCTGCCCTTGCGCCGGAAACCCGTCGCCCTGCGTGTCATCACCGTGTTCATCCGCATCGCCGTCATCGTCGCGGCCGGCCTGGTCGGATGGGGCGCCTGGCAGCAGGTGGTCGTCGGGCTGGACAGCAATTCCGTCGTGCTGGGTTATTCGAACGCGCTGCTCCCGCTGCCCGCGCTGCTGTCGTGCACCGCGATCGCGCTCATGGCGCTGTGGGAGTTGATCCGCAACCAGCCGATCGACCTCGAGCACGAGTCGGACGTCGAGTAAGGGCAGGGCGCCTCCATCATGAGCAACGAAGCACTCTCCTTCATCGTCTTCTGCGGCGGCATGCTGCTGCTGATGGGTCTGGGCATCCCGATGGCCTTCGCGCTGGTGCTGACTGGCGCCGGCATGGCCTGGGCGCTGGACTTCTGGGACACCCAGCTGCTGGCGCAGAACCTGGTCGCCGGCATCGACAGCTTCCCGCTGCTGGCCGTCCCGTTCTTCATCCTCGCCGGCGAGTTGATGAACGCCGGCGGCATCAGCCGGCGCATCATCCAGATGGCGCAGGCCTGGGTCGGTCACATCCGCGGCGGACTGGGTTTCGTCGCCATCGGCGCCTCGGTGCTGATGGCCAGCATGAGCGGCTCCGCGCTGGCCGACACCGCCGCGCTCGCCACCATCCTGCTGCCGATGATGCGGCGCCACGGCTATCCGATGGGCACCTCCGCCGGGCTGATCGCGTCGGGCGGCATCATCGCGCCGATCATTCCGCCGTCGATGCCTTTCGTGATCTACGGCGTGACGACCAACACCTCGATCTCCGCGCTGTTCATCTCCGGCATCGTGCCCGGCCTCGTCATGGGCCTGGGCCTGCTGATCGCGTGGAAGCTGCAGTTGCGCAGGATCGACCTGCCGCCGGGCACGCCGCTGCCCATGAGCGAGCGCCTGCAGGCCACCGCCAAGGCCTTCTTCGCGCTGCTGATGCCGCTGATCATCATCGGCGGCATGAAGACCGGCGTGTTCACGCCCACCGAGGCCGCCGTCGTGGCCGCGTTCTACGCGCTGGTGATCAGCTTCGCCGTGCACCGCGAGATGAGCCTGCGCGACCTGCACGGCGTGCTGGTGCGCGCCGCCAAGACGACGGCCATCGTGATGTTCCTGTGCGCCGGCGCGCAGGTCGCGAGCTACATGATCACGCTGGCCGACCTGCCGGGCGTGCTGAGCGGCTGGCTCGGCGGGCTGATCGAATCGCCGCGCCTGCTGATGGCGCTGATGATGCTGATCCTCGTGGTCATCGGCACCGCGCTCGATCTGACCCCGACCATCCTGATCTTCGCCCCGGTGATGCTGCCGATCGCGGTCAAGGCCGGCATCGATCCGGTCTACTTCGGCCTGATGTTCGTGCTCAACGGCGCCATCGGCCTGATCACGCCGCCGGTGGGCACGGTGCTGAACGTCGTGGCCGGCGTCGGCCGGCTGTCGATGCACCAGGTCATCAAGGGCGTGAATCCGTTCCTGATCACCTATGCGCTGATCCTGGTGATGTTCACCGCGTTCCCCGAGCTGGTCACCGCGCCCATCAAGTGGATGCGCTGACGCCGCCCGGCTTCCCGTCGAGACCCGTTCCCCCAAGGAGACAAGCATGAGCCTGAAGAGCCTGAACACCCGCCGCAAGATCCTGGCCGCCGCTTCGGCGCTGGGCGTCGCCCTGATCGCCGCCGCGCTGCCCGCGCAGGCCGCCGACATCAAGCCGCGGTTGATCCGCTTCGGCTACGGCCTGGCCGAGAACAGCAACCAGGGTCGCGCGGTCAAGGTGTTCGCCGACGAGGTGCAGAAGCTCTCCGGCGGCAAGATGAAGGTGCGCGCCATCGGCGGCGCCGCGCTCGGCCCCGACAACCAGATGCAGCAGGCGCTGATCGGCGGCGCGCAGGAGATGATGGTCGGCTCGACCGCGACGCTGGTCGGCATCGCCAAGGAGATGGCGCTGTGGGACACGCCTTTCCTCGTCAACAACGTCCGCGAGGCCGACGCGCTGCTGGACGGACCCGTGGGCGACAAGGTCAAGGCCAAGCTCACGGACAAGGGCCTGGTCGGCCTCGTCTACTGGGAGAACGGCTTCCGCAACCTGACCAACAGCAAGCACGCGGTCAACAAGCTCGAAGACCTCAGCGGCATCAAGCTGCGCGTGATGCAGAACAACGTGTTCCTCGACAGCTTCAAGCAGCTGGGTGCGAACGCCGTGCCGCTGCCGTATTCGGAACTGTTCACGGCTCTGGAGACCAACGCCGTCGACGGCCAGGAGAACCCGTACAACACCATCCTGTCGGCCAAGTTCTACGAGGTGCAGAAGTACCTCACGGTGACCAACCACGTCTACAGCCCGTGGATCGTGACGGTGTCGAAGAAGTTCTGGGACGGCCTGTCCAAGGACGAGCAGGCGGTGCTGCAGCAGGCGGCGGTCAAGAGCCGCGACTTCGAACGCAAGGACACCCGCGACGAGGCCGCCAAGGCACTGGCCGAGCTCAAGGCCAAGGGTATGACGGTCAACGAGCTGAGCCCGGCGGAAACCGCGCGCATGCGCGACAAGCTGACGCGCGTGAATGCGGGCGTCGCGGCGCAGGTGGGCATGGACCTGTGGAACGAGACGCAGGGACAGCTCGTGAAGCTGCGCGGCGGCAAGTGAGCGCATGAGGCCTGATGCGCATGATGTGCGTCCGTGACGCGCGGGCGACAGCGCGGCTCGGTGTTTTCCCCGTCCGCGTCTGCGCACGAATGCGCGTCGCGGTTGTCGCTTTCTCCCCGATGCGCCGGAGACGTTTCGTTACCGCCGCCTATCATGGTTCAAACGCCTGACCTGATTTGCGGATGCATCGACGACACCTGACCCTGGCGGGTCTGGCCTGGCTCAGCGGCGCACACGCCGCCGGCCATGCCCCCTTGTCGCCTCCGGCCTTGGTACCACGGCCGGCCCCGGCATCGAACACGCCGCCCGCGCCGCTGCCGGCGCCCACGACGACCGCCTCCGGCGGTGCGGCGTCCGCGTCGCTCCGTCTGCTGAGCGAGGAATTCCCGCCGATCAACTTCACCGAGGCCGGCCAGCCGCGCGGCCTCGCCGTCGACATCGTGCAGGCGATCCAGAAGCGGCTCGGCCAGTCGCTGCCGATCGAGTTCATGCCCTGGGCCCGGGCGTTCCGCGAAGCGCAGGACGGCCCGCCGGCGGCGCTGTTCTCGATGGCACGCATCCCCGAGCGCGAGCATCTCTTCCAGTGGGTGGGCCCGATCATCACACTTCGGAGCACTTTCTATGCGAAGGCGGGCAGCGGCATCCGGTTGCGCTCGCTCGCGGAGGCGCGGCGCGCGGCCAAGGTGCTGGTCGTGCGGGACTGGTACACGCTGGCGCAGCTCCAGTCCGCCGGCTTGCGCAACCTGCAGCAGATCAGCGATCCGATCCAGGGCGTGCGCATGCTGGCCGCCGGACGCGCGCCGCTGTTCGCGGCCGAGAAGCTGTCGATGCCGCAGACGCTGGTACAGGCCGGCGTCCGGAGCGACGCGCTGGAGGAAGTCTTCAGCTTCGCCGCGAGCGACGGCTACATCGCGTTCTCGCGCAGCACGCCGATGGGGACGATCAACGCCTGGCAGTCGCAGCTCAACGAGATGAAGCGCGACGGCAGTTTCCTGGCGATCCACAAGCGCTGGCTGCCGAACGACACGCCGCCGAGGTAGGCTGCGGCTTCCACCGTCGCCTCGCGCCGCCTCGCCGCGCGCGCGTTCACGCCATGCCGACAGCGCCCCGACCGACCGATCGAACCACCGATCGACCCACCGACCGATCGATTGACCTCGCCCTGCAGGGCGGCGGCTCCCACGGCGCCTTCACCTGGGGCGTGCTGGATCGGCTGCTCGAGGACGGCTCGCTGCGCATCGACGGCGTCTCCGGCACCAGCGCCGGCGCGATGAATGCCGCGGTGATGGCGACCGGATTCGCGCAGGGCGGGGCGCTGGGGGCGCGGCAGGCCTTGTCGCGCTTCTGGCAGGACGTCTCCGGCGTGCCGGCCTGCTTCGGCGTCGTGGGCGAGGCGAAGGACCCGGCCGAAGCCGTGCCGTTCGAGACGCCCGCCTGGGTCTTCAACCGCAGCGCCTGGCCGGGGATGGCCGCCTGGGACGCCTGGCTGCGGCTGTGGAGCCCGTATCAGCTGAATCCCTTCAACCTCGACCCGCTGCGGGACATCGTCCGCCGCCACGTCGACATCGACGCGGTGCACGCCGGGCCGATCAAGGTCTTCGTGACGGCGACCTCGGTCCGCACCGGCCAGCCGCGCGTGTTCAGCGGCGACGATCTCAGCATCGAGGCACTGATGGCGTCGGCCTGTCTGCCGCACAGCGCGCAGACGGTCGTCATCGACGGTGAGCCGTTCTGGGATGGCGGCTTCTCCGGCAATCCCGCGCTGTGGCCGCTGGTCTACGGCACCGGGTCCGACGACGTGCTGCTGATCCAGATCAACCCGCGCCAGCACGACGGCATCCCGCGCACGTCCACCGAAATCGACGATCGCATCAACGAGATCACCTTCAACGCCAGTCTCGTCGCCGAGCTTCGGGCGATCCACTTCGTGCAGCGCCTGCTGCGCGACCAGCGCGTCGATCCCACGCGCTACAAGCAGATGCGGCTGCACCGCGTGGCCGACGAGGGCGGACTGGCGCAGTTCGGCGCGTCCAGCAAGCTCAACACGGATCCGCGCCTGCTGACGACGCTCTTCGGACTCGGCCGGACGGCGGCGGACGGCTGGCTGTCCACGTGCGCGAAGCACGTGGGGCACGAAAGCACCCTGGACATCGGCGAGGTGTTCCTGGCGAATCGCGTGCGCAACGCGCGGCCGGCGATCAAGGCGCCGGACAAGGCCCCCGGCAAGGGCGTGGACAAGGGCGTGGACAAGGGCGTCGACAAGGCGGTCGGCAAGCTCATGGGCAAGCCGGGCAAGACCTGACACGGGGGCGCATGACCCCGTGCGGACGGGGCCTTCTCCTCCGGCGACTTGAGCGCCTCGCGCGGAGCGACAAGAATGGGTGTTCTCATCCTTCAACCGCCCCGCACCAGCGACCCTGCCGGCAGCACGACGCGACGGGCTCCTCCGGAGTCTCACGATGCCTCATGCCCTGCCGCCGCTGCCCTACGCCGTCGACGCGCTCGAACCCCACCTCGACGCGCGCACGATGGAGATCCACCACACCAAGCACCACCAGACCTACATCAACAACCTGAACGGCGCGGTGGAGGGCACCGCGTTCGCGGACATCCCCGCTGAACAGCTGATCGTCCAACTGGACGCGCTGCCCGAGAACATCCGCGGCGTGGTGCGCAACAACGGCGGCGGACACGCCAACCACAGCCTCTTCTGGACCGTGATGGCGCCCGCGGGCAAGGGCGGTGGCGGCGCGCCGACGGCCGACCTGGCCAAGGCCATCGACGCCGATCTCGGCGGTCTCGACGCCTTCAGGGACAAGTTCACCAAGGCGGCCTTGACCCGCTTCGGCAGCGGCTGGGCCTGGCTCTCGGTGGACGCGAACGGCCATCTCGGTGTCGAGAGCAGCGCCAACCAGGACAGTCCGCTGATGGTCGGCATCGGCTCCGGCGGCACGCCCATCCTCGGCCTGGACGTGTGGGAACACGCCTACTACCTGCAGTACCAGAACCGCCGACCCGACTACATCGCGGCGTTCTACAACGTGGTGAACTGGGACGAAGTGGCACGCCGCTTCGAGGCCGCACGCGCGGGCGCGAGGGGCAAGTCCTGACCCTCTGACGCTCAGCGGGCATGGCCGTCGGCCATCGACCGCGTGCGCCGGTCGGTGTCCCGGCGCCGGGGGACAGCAGGAACCCCGGCGCCGAACGATGTCTTCACCGGATCGTCATCCGTCTGCTCGAACATCGGTCCCCATATTTCGACGTGCGGAAAGCACGCGGCACTCGGGACCATCAGCGAGACTTCGATGCGATCCATCCTGCTTCTGACCGCCGTGGCGGCGGGCCTCGTCCACGCGACCGATGCCGAGGCCTTCGCCCAGGACACCCACAAGCGCATCGCCATCGATGCGGTCCGCTACATGCAGCGGCATGCGGACACCACCAACTACGCGAAGCTGCTGGCCGGCGTGACGCGCGCGGGCTACACGATCGACCAGTTCGCCGAGCAGCTCGGCCAGGGCGCCTACGACGTCGACGACTTCGCCGACACCTATCTCTGCGGCGCCGTGACCGGCGACTGCGTGCTGGCGCCCGTCTGGGGACTGGGTTCGGGCATCGTCAACTACACGTCGTACTGGCACTTCCAGAACCGCACGCAGGGGCCGGACGTCCATGGCAATCCCTTCGGCGGCTACAACTACGCCAGGCTGACGGTGAAGGGCGACATCGACGACCTCGCCGCCGCCTGGCTGGTCGGCGACCACCTCGACGACGGCAAGGGCGGCATGAAGGGCTGGTTCAGCGACGGCAGCAAGTACAACGCCTACGGCCTGACCGAAGCCAACTACCGCCAGGGCGGTTCGTCGAGCCCGTCGATGTACGCGGACTTCGAGCAGGCGCCGTTCCAGCCGATCGACAACCTCGGCCAATACTGGTGGTCGCAGTTCCTGGCGCGGCCAACGGTGCAGAGCCTGGGCTTCGTGATGCACACGACCGACCTGCTGCAGCCGCATCACACCTGGACGACGTCGGCGCTGAACCACTCCGGCTGGGAAACCTGGGTCAAGGACTACTACGACAGCGAGACGCTGAACGCGGATGCGCTCGTCACCACGGCGCTGGCCAGCTACACGCCGCTGCCGGCGACCGCCACCGACATCCGTCCGCTGCTGCGCCAGGGCGGACAGATCTCGTACAGCCGGGGCGGGCAGGTGCTGTCGACGACCGATCACGCGGTGCGCCGCGACGTGGGGCGCGTCGTCGTGCCGCACGCGATCGCGATGGTCGTGCATCTGCTGAATCGCGCGGCTGAACGGCTGTGAGGCTGCAGGACCGTCAATCGACGCCTGCCGCGCATCGTCGTGCGGCAGGCGTCGGAACGCGTCGGCCGAGAACCAGGTGTCGCGCTGGCTCGACGTAGCGGGGATGAAGAACCTGCTGCTCCCGACCGCCGTCCTGATCGGCCTCGCCACCATGACCAACGCCCAAGCCTTCAAGGAGGACACGCATCGACGCATCGTCGTCGATGCGGTGCACTACATGCAGCGTCATCCCGATGCGACCAACTATGCGCGGCTCCTGAGCGGCGTCACGCGCGCCGGCTACACGATCGAGTCGTTCACCGACGCCGTGAGCCGCGCCGCCGCGGACGTCGACCGATTCTCCGACACCTATCTGTGCGGGGCGATTTCCGGGCGCTGCGCCAGTGCGCCCGCATGGGGCGTCGCCGGAGCCTCCGTCAACTACACCTCGTACTGGCACTTCCAGAACCGCACGCAGGGACCGGACGTCCACGGCAACCCGTTCGGCGGCTACAACTTCTCGAAGCTGAAGTTCAAGGGAGACATCGACCGCCTGGCCGCGGCCTGGCTGACCGACGATCATCTGGATGACGGCCCGGGCGGTCATCGCGGCTGGTTTCGCGACGGCACCCGTTACGACAGCTACGGCCTGACCGAGGCCCGCTATCGGCTCGGCACGCATTCCACGCCCAGGATGTACGCCGATTTCGAGACGTCGCCATTCCAGCCCATCGACAACCTCGGGCAGTACTGGTGGCTGCAGTTCCTCGCCCGGCCGACGGCACAGAGCCTCGGTTTCGTCCTGCATGTGAACGATGTCCTCCAGCCGCATCACACCTGGACGACGTCGGGCCATCATCACGCCGGTTGGGAGGGATGGGTGCGGGACTACTACGACAAGGAAGCCCTCAACGACGAGGCGCGGGTGACGGCGGCGCTGCTCAGCTACACGCCGCTGCCATCCCCCGCCGCCGACGTCCGCGGCATCGTGCGTGAAGGCGGGAAGATCTCTTACAGCCGCGGCGGTCGGGTGCTGTCGACGACCGACCATGCGGTCCGTCGAGAAGTGGGACGCCTCGTCGTTCCGCATGCCATCGCCATGGTGGTGCACCTGCTCGGCTCGGCGGCCGGTCGGCTATGAGCGCATGTCGTCGATCGCTCAAGCGCGCCGTCCAGGGCGCGCTCGTCTGCGCGGCATGGGTCGGAGGCGCCGGTCCCCTGCGTGCCGAAGACGGTCCGGGCAAACCGGCGTCGCAGCCCCTCGCCGACTCGGCGTGGGTGGCGCGGGCAGGCGGGGAGGTGATCCTTCGGCGGCCCACGCAGGCGCTGTTGATGCTCGCCCGGCGCGAGCAGCCCGACCTGACGCTGCAGGAGCTTGCACGCCGGCTGGCCATCGATCTGCTCATGGGCGAGGCGGCGTCGCGCGAGGTCGGCGACGCGACGCTGTTCGCAAGTCGGCGGGTCGCATTCGCACCGGAGGTGGACGCGCGGCGTCAATGGCTCGCGACGCTGCAGCAGCTCTGGCCCGATCGGATCGAGCGCGACTGGCAGGCGGCGACGCCGGAGCTGCCGTCGACGGTCGACGCACGCGCATGGCGCGCGCTGTGGTCGGCCGTACCGGGCGCAAGCCTGCGGATGAATGAGGACCTCGACGAGTCGCAGCGCGACGGCGCGGCGCGGCTTGTCCTGCTGCGACATCGGGCATTCGGCCAGACGCCAGCCGGCGCGATCACGCTGGCCGATGTCTGGCCGGTGCAGAACGTCCAAGGGCGCCGGCTCCTGCGCGACGGCGATCTCGACTACGCGCGCGCCCAGGCGCGGCAACTGCTGCGCGAACGGTTCGTCGAGCAGTGGTCGCGCCGCGAGAGCGGATGGAGCCGGTCGGAACTCGAGTTCATCCATCGGGTCATCGAGGCCCGGCAACGCAAGCTCGCCTGGCAGCGATGGCAGGGCCTGAGCGGCGACCCGCACGCGGAAGCACCGCCCCGGGACGCCCTGGCCGCGTCGGTGACCGCGGACGAGATCGGAGCCTACTACCGCGCGCATCTCGACCGCTTCGAGCGCCTGGAGTCCGTCGAGGGCCTGCGTCTGCGCTGCGCGCCCGCCGGTTGCGCGGACGAGGCGCGGGGAGCGGATCTGAAAGGACGGCCCGGTGCGGTGCGGGTGTCCTGGCGCCTGGGCGATGCGAGACCGTCAGCCGAGGTCGACGCCTGGGTGCTCGATCTGTTGCAGGCCTGGCCCGCGGGCACGGCCTCGCCGCCGATACGTCATCCGGACGGCAACGGCTGGGAGCGGGTGCAGGCGCTCTCGGTGAAGCGTGGGCATCACCCGGCAGACAGTGAGACCGTCCGACACGAGGCCCGGCAAGCGGTCGCCCTCGAGAAGCTGGAAGCGCGCTGGCAGCAACGTCAGGTCGAGCTGCTGGCGTCCGCGGGACTGCGCTGGGCGCCTGGCATCGCTGAGCCGCAGGTGCCGTTCGAGCCGCAACGAGCGACGCCTGCGGGCGGGGAGCACGGACATGCGCATTGACGTCGGAGCGGCCATCACGCTGGCGGTCGCCGCGGTCGCGTGGGGCGCCTTCAACGCGTCAGTCGGCTCGGGCGACAGGGAGCCCGCGGTGCCGGTTGCTGCCCACGCGGACCCGGCCTCTGCCGCCAGCCTGATGGCTGAGGGCGCGTCGCCGACGCGCGATGCGGACCTCCCGCCTTCGAACCTGGAGCTGATCGCGCCAGCGGCTGCCGGGTCGGACGCCGCCTCCGCGCCGGCGTCCTCAGCGGGCATCGAGGTCCCGGCCGCCTGGAGTCTCGCGGACTCGCGCGTCACGGGGGACGACCGCGCGCCGCCGATCCAGCGGGCGAGCGAGGAATCGCCCACACCGGCGTGGCAACTCGACAACCATCAGGCCTATGCGCAACGCGAGCAGGACAGGCATCAGGCGGTCCAGCGAGCCTTCGTCGACGCGGCCGACCGTGAACTGCCGTTGCTCGACCGTCAGATCGAGCAGGGTCGCGCGATGGGCCTCCCGCCCGAACAACTCGCCAAGGGTGAGGAAAAGCGGCGCCGCATCGCGGAAATGCGCGAACGGATGCAGGCGAGCCTGGGGGCAAGCGCGGCTGCGCCCTGATGCGGCGTATGGCACCCCGGCCAGGGCGCCGCGAGCTGCGGTCGGATCCTCAGGCGATGCGGCGGAAGCGCAGTTCTTCGATGAGCGACTTGTCGCCCACGGTGCTCACGCGCTGCTGGACCACTTCGGCCCGGCCCTCGGCGGCGAGTTGCTGGATCTCGCGCGCGGCGCTGTCGAAGACCAGCGGATGCTCCAGGGCGGAGCCGGCGTGCGGCAGGTCGACGAGCTCCCCGGGCGTGGAGTCGAGGAACATCGTCATGGCGATCGAACTCATGCTGGACCTCACGAGCGGGCTGAACACCGGGACACTCTATGCTGCATAGCAGCAGGTTCAAAGCCGCTTCCAACAAGTTCTGGCCATGGCGTCCGGCGATCGCACGAGCCGTGGAAGCGCACCACATTGAACGCGGCATCACAAGAAAAACGGGAGTCTTATCGACTCCCGTTCCGCTTTTTCCGAATTTTCCTGGCGGCGCTGGCTGAGGGGCTTTGCTGAGACCTTTGCCGAAGCCTTTTCTGCGATCGTCCGCCAGGGGCCGATCGCGCCGGGGTCAGGCGACCGCCATGCCGCGCACCTTGAACCGGGCGATCGCCTCGGTCAACGCCATCGCCTGCTGGCGCAGGCTTTCCGCCGCCGCGGCGCTCTGCTCCACCAGCGCGGCGTTCTGCTGCGTGCCGCGGTCGATCGCGGCGACCGCCTCGTTGACCTGCACGATGCCGTGGGTCTGCTGGTCGGTGGAGGCGCTGATCTCGCCCATCAGGTCGGTGACCTTGCGGACCTGGGTCAGCACCTCGTCCATCGTGCGGCCGGCTTCCTGCACCTGGACCGCGCCGGCGTCGACCTTCTCGACCGAGTCCGAGATCAGCGTCTTGATCTCCTTGGCCGCCTGGGCGCTGCGCTGCGCCAGCGCACGGACCTCGCTGGCGACGACCGCGAAGCCGCGGCCCTGTTCGCCGGCACGGGCCGCCTCGACGGCCGCGTTCAGCGCCAGGATGTTGGTCTGGAACGCGATGCCGTCGATCACGCTGGTGATGTCGCCGATGCGCTTGCTGGAGCCGGTGATGGCTTCCATCGTCGTCATGACGCGGTGGACCACCTCGCCGCCCTGGCCGGCGACATGCGCCGCGGCATCGGCCAGGCCGGTGGCCTTGCGCGAGGACTCGGCGTTGACCTGCACCGTCTCGGTCATCTGCGCCATCGACGACGCCGTCTCCTGAAGCGCGCTGGCCTGGGTCTCGGTCCGGCTGGACAGGTCCTGGTTGCCGCTGGCGATCTGCGTGGACGCCGTGGCGATACCGTCGGCGGCCTGGCGCACGTGGGTCACCATCGTCGACAGGTTGCCGCTCATGGCCTTCAACGCCGTCAGCAGCTGGCTCAGTTCGTCCCGGCCGTCGACCTCGATCTCGTCGCGCAGGTCGCCGTCGGCCACCGACTGCGCGACCTTGATCGCGCGGTTCAGCGGCGCCGTCACCGCGCGGCTGATCAGCCAGCCCAGCAGGCCGGCCACGGCCGCCGACAGGACCGCGGTCGTGATCAGCAGCATGCGGTCGGTGGCGAACAGCTCGGTCGCCTCCTTGGTCTCGGCGGCGGAGCGCTCGTCCTCATAGCTGATGAAGTCGCCCGTCGCACTCAGCAGCGCCGCCAGCAGCGGGCGGCATTCCGCGTTCATCTTGGCCACGGCGTCATCGCGCTTGCCGTCGCTGGCCAGGCCCACGATCATCAGCGCGACCTTGCCGTACTGTTCCTCGATGGTGGCGACCTTGTCGAAGAGCGCATGGTCCTGCGACGTCGCGTCCTTCGCGGCCGCCAGGTGGGACTTCAGCGTGGCCAGCGACTGGCCGACCTCTTCATGCGCCTTGGTGACGGCGGCCAGTTCCTTCGTCCGGTCCTCCGGCGTGGTGACCAGCACCAGGTTGCGCGCCGCGATGGCGCGCGACTTCGCCGCGGACTGCACCGCGATCACCATGCGTTCCCGGGCGGCGACGCCGCTCAGGTAGTTCTCGACGCGCGAACTCGACTGGTTCAGCCAGTGCAGCGCCGCGCCGGACACAGCAGCGACGATCAGCGCCATGACGCCGAAACCCGCCCACAGCTTGGTCTTGACCTTGAGGCCTGAGAAGTTCATTTGTTATCCCCCTGATGGATGTGGAACCGTGGCTGCGATCCCCAGGTGATCTTCGGCGCTATGCGCAGGTTTCTCAATTGGCGACGCGCCGAATCCCGTGTGCTGCGATCACCTACATCAAGGAGAGGAAGGCCCCAGGCATCCAGGGAAAACCCGATGATGTCCGGCCCGGTGGTCCAGGGGCCCGGCGGCCTCAGGCGCCGAAGGCGTGCGCCAGGCCGGCGACTTCACGCTCGAATATCATCCGCTCGCGCTGCACCGCCTGCTGGGCGGGGCGCGACAGTTCCAGGTAGAGCGGGAAGTGGCGCATCAGTTCGTGCGCGCCGGCGAAGACCTGGTCGACCTGGTCCGGTTTGAAGTAGCACTCGTCGGGCAGCGCGTAGTCGCGGGCGGCGCCGACGTCGAGCGCGAAGACGCAGCAGTCGCGCATCAGCGCCTCGCGCGCCAGGCGGTCCTTGCCGGGGAAGGTGCCCAGGTCGATGAAGAGCCGGCTGCGCCCCAGCGCCTCGTAGACCTGCGCCCGCGTCATGCCGCGGATCAGGTGGACCTTGCAGCCGTTCTCGGCCTCCAGTCGCGCCGCGATCGCGCCGACGTCGTAGACGACCTTGTGGTTGGCGTTCAGCGCGATGTCGGTCTTGGCGGCGGTCTCGAAGACGGGCTCTCCTTCGGCCGGCGCCGGCTTGCCCGGCGTGTAGTCCGACAGCGGCAGCGTGCGCCCGCAGCCCAGCGCCCGGATCACGTCGTGGGCGTAGCCCGACTGGTAGGTGTGCAGCACCCGCTCGCTGCGCAACAGGTTCAGGTTGATCTTGTTGACCGACAGGTACTCGAAGGCGTTGTCGATGCTCAGCCACCAGACCATGGGCGTGCAGGGCTGGAAGTAGCGCAGCCAGTGGACATAGGTCTCGGCCAGGACGACGCAGGTGTCCGGCGTCATCGCGATCTCCTCGGCCAGGCGCACCTGGTACTTCTGGTAGTCGGCCACGGTGTTGGGCCGCGGCTGCAGCTTGAGCGCGGTGCCGGCCGACAGGCCGTTGCGGCGGAACAGGTCGTCGACCGCCGGCAGGTCGGTCGGCAGGACGTACCAGACGCGGGCATCGTGGCCCTGGCGGATCAGCGAGTCCGACAGCTGGTGCAAGGCCTCCGGGCCGCCGGTCTGCACGCCGTGGGGGATCAGGATGACGATCTGCTTCTTCGCGTTCATGGGGAGGCTTTCGAGAGGGAGTCCAGCCGCGCCTGCAGCTTCTGCGCCGCGGCCGGCGAAACCGCCTGCAGCCCGGGCATCAGGAAGCCGCTGCGGCTCTTGACGATGCGGTCGGAGAGGTGGTCCAGCAGGAAATCGGGCATCTCTCGGTACACGCTGGGCAGATGGAAGATGCCGTGGAAGCCGAAGGTGGGATAGGGCACCGCCGGGAACTCCACCGAGAAGTGCGAGGCGATCGCCTTGGGCGCGAAACGGCAGCCGGCGCGCTCCAGCGTCTCGCGCATGGTGCGGCAGATGAAGAGGTCCTCGGCCTCGGTCGGATCCGGGTAGTCGAGCTGCGCGACCGCGTGGACCAGCCGCCTGGAGCGCCACGAGAAGCCGCCGTTGCCGACCTCGTTGACCGGGTAGTTGGGCCAGGGCGCGCCGATGTAGTCGTAGTGCAGGAAGTGCGGCGAGAACTGGTCGGCGTTGAGCACGAAGCCGTCGTACTGGATCACCAGCACATGGTCGGCGCTCAGGTGCTTCGCGAGCTCGCGCGTGATCAGCAGGTTGTACTCCGCGATCGAGCGCAGCGTCGGCACCGGGATGACCGGCAGGCCGGGCCAGAGCTCCGGCTTGTCCGAGTAGATCAGCACCTGGCTGAAGGGCAGTCCCTGCTGCTCCATCGCCCGCATGCTGTGCAGCAGCGCCTGACGCGCGAGCACGTGCAGGTCGGTGTCGACGATGGCGACGGCGATGCTCGGCTTCGGAACGGACGGCGCGCTCATGTCACATCAGGTCCAGCAGCTGCTTCGTCACGGTGGCCCAGGAGAAGCGCTGCGCCAGCCGCAGGCGGGCCGCCTCGCGGCGCGGCGCCGGGGTCAGGCGTTGCTCGACGACCTGCAGCATCGATTCCCGCAGGTCGTCCAGGTCGGGGACCACGAAGGCGCCGACCGGTTGTGGCGCATCCGCGTCGGTGCCGGGACGGCTGTGCAGGCGGTGGCAGAGCTCGGGTGGCGTGAAGTCGTCGGTGGCGCCGCCGCCGCTGACGATCACGTGCGTGCCGCAGCCCATCGCCTCCAGCACCGGCAGGTTGAAGCCTTCCGCGCGGTAGGGCGAGACGTAGGCGTCCGAGAGCGCGTACAGCGAGCGCAGCTGCGGCAGGTTGAGGCTGGTCGACAGGATGGCGATGCCGTCGCGCACCTGCGGCGTGTTCAGCAGCGGCGCGCGTGCCGCGAGCTCGGCGAAGACGCGCTCGACGCCGATGCCGTACAGGCCCTGGTGGTCCTTCAGGATCAGGCGCACCGGCAGGCCCTTCAGGCGCAGTTCGGCGAAGGCCAGCAGCAGCAGGTCGATGCCCTTGTTCCAGGTTGCGACGCCCACGTTGGTGAAGACGGTCTCGTGCGGCGCCATGCCCAGCGCCGCGCGCGCGGCCTGGCGCTGCTCGGGCGTCATCGGGAAGAAGGTGTCGGTCTTGTAGCCGTGAGGCACCACCTGGACCTTGTCCGCGTCGAAGCCGTAGTCGACCAGCCGGGCCTTGGACCAGCGGGTCGGCGTGACGACGAAGTCGTCGCCCTGCGTCAGCGCGGAGGGCGCCATCTCGGGCGGATCGAAACTCTTGCCCGAGAGACCGAACTCGGTGACCACGAAGGTGGCGTTGCGGCGCGCGGCCGCCGGGTCGGTGAGGCGCACCGGCGACGCGATGCGCAGCCGCGCGTCCATCACGCGGTCGCCCGGATCTGGCAGGCCGTCGATGATCGCCCGCTCCTCGGGCGCGAAGCCGGAATCCAGCTTGCTCTTGTCCCAGTGCGGCATGAAGAACGGGGCGTCCTTGTGGAACAGCTCGAACCGCGGGTCCTTCACCATCTCCAGGATCTGGTTCTGGTTGACCATCGCGATGGAGTGGTTCACCCCCCGCCAGCCTTCGATGCACAGTGTCTTCATCGGGCCATTGTGTCGCGCCCCTCACGCCGACCATGCCCGGATAAGGGGGACAGGTCCGGGCCAACTCGGTCCGGACCGGCCGGGCCGCGCGTCGGACCGCGTTTGCCGGGAAGGCGTCAGACCGTCGCCGGCAAGGCGTCCATCGTCAGCAGATCCCGGCCGCCGAGGGCCGTGTCGACGTGGCCGCCCAGCGTCACCCGTCCCCCGCCGAGGAAGCGGTCGGCGAAATCGTCTTCGCCGGTGCCCGGCGTGGCGCGCACGTCGGCACCGAGCCCGCGTTCCTTCACCCGCTGGACGGTCTCGTTGACCACCAGTTTGAAAGGCTGCCAGCTGGATTCGTCGGCCGCCGTCGCGGCGATCTGCCGCTGCAGGATCGTCACCTGTTCCTCCACACCCGCGTCCGGAGGCATGCCGGGCGGCAGCGGACGCTGCAGCACCGCGAGCCGGTCCATGCAGGCGTTGATGGTCTCGGCGGCCTCGGCCGTGAGGCACTTGCGCTCGATGAAGACCCGGTTGCCGCCGGGCGGCAGGTTGACCAGACGGGTGAGGAAGTCGTCCAGCATCCGGTCGCCGTCGCGCAGCCGGCCGTCGGGGCCGCGCTCGCCCAGGCGGGCCGCCCAGACCTCGCGCTGCGTGTTCAGGACCTTGATGAAGTCGTCGCGCACGCCGAATTCACGGTGCTTGAACGACAGCCGGGGAAGGACCTTGCCGTCCTCCGTGGTGATGCGCACCATGCCGTTGGTCGAATGGATCACCAGTTCGGTGTCGACGCCGACCTTGTGTCGCCCGAAGAGCGCGACGTTCGGTCCCCCGGGCACCTGGAGCGCCGGATGGCTGATCCCCAGGCTGACCCCGGCGCCCAGCGCCGTGCGCGAGCCGCTGCCCGCCTGCAGGCTGCGCAGGGCGCCGGCCGTGTCACGCGATGCACTCTTGTTGAGCAGGGTGTGCTTGAGGCCCACGCCGCCCACCAGCGAGGCGCCGACGCCGGCGCCCAGCTTCGCGGCCAAGGTGCCCTCAAGCGACACCGACACGTCGGCGGTGCGCGTCTTCCCGGCGTTCCAGCCGAAGGAGACGGTTGAGAGGTCGCCGATCCGGTCCACCATCTGCCGCCACATCGCGCCGCCGTGCGCGGGTCGTTGCGCCGCAGGCTGTTCGGCGATCTCGAAGATCGCGTTCACGACGTCGGCGCTGGCGGGATTCCAGAACGCCGACGCCGCGCCGGCGGCCTCCGCCGACTTCGTCGCGATCGTGGCGTCGCGCTTCGTACGGATCATCAGACCCTTGGACACGAGGTGGGAGCCGCCCAGCCGGGCCATGGCCTGGGCCGTGAGGTTCACGACCGGCCCCGCCTGCGCGCCGACGCGCACGCCGGCGCCGATCGAACCGGTCACCTTGCGTTCATTGCCCAGGAAAATGAGTCCTGTCGTCGGCGCGACGCCGGTGCGGAACACGGCCGCGCGGCTGTGGTCCAGGTTGAACTCTCCCACCGGCGTCACGCCGGCCGTCATGCCGCCCAAGCCGCCGACGCTCGCCACGCCGTAGCCGAAGGTGCCGCCCAGCCCGTACTTGCGACCGTCGCTGTAGGAGGACGAATCGTTGCCGGCCACGATCGGGAGCATCACCTGGCGCAGGATGTCGCGGCGTCGGGCCGGCGTCGCCCGGTCGAAGTCGGCCAGCAGGGATCGCCGTTCTTCGTCGGACGTGAACGGGCCGCCCGCCGGGTCCGCTTCGAGCTTCGCGATCCATGAGACCGCCGTCCCTGCCTTTGCGGTATCCGCGGTCATGCCGACCCGCGCCACCGGTCCCAGGTCCGCGCCCATCGGCCCGGCCTGGAGCAAGGTGCGCAACGGCGATTTGTCTTTCCCCATCAGGCGGCGCACGGCGCGGACCGGCGCGCGCAACCTGTCCAGGGCGGTCGGCGACCGACCCTCCGGCGTCTTGCAGGCGAGGTCGATGTAGGTCACGAACTTGCGCAGCCGCTTGGCCATCAGGTGGAAGTCGGAGCCCTGGCCGCTCTCGGTGAAGCCGTTGCGCAGCGCGACGTAGGCGGGCTTCATGTCGGGACGGGCCTCGGCCGCCCGGAACGGTCGATCCAGGTTCTCCGTCGCGTACAGGAAGGCCTGCGCGGCCAGCGTCGCGGGATGCTCGGCCTCGCGCGGACCGCCGGGGCGGTGCCGGGCATTGCCGGTGCCCAGGCGCGAGGGATCCAGCAGTCGCGCGCTGTCCGGGTGATCCTCCAGGGCGTTCCTGATGTCGGTGGTCGACTGCCGCCCCGGTACCTTCATGCCGAGCGTGAGGAGCGCCTCCTCGGCGCGCAGCCCGAGCTTGTAATGCTCGAACGATTGCTCCGCGTATCGTCGCGCGTCGGGGCCGAGCACCGGCGCCGGCGGGGCGATCCCCTGCAGATCGAGCAGCGTCTGGAAACCGCCGGCGGTCGCCGCGAGCGTCCGCCGGGCCGCGTTGGCCATCCGTTCGATGGCGGGGTCGTGACGCGCGGCGCGTTCGGCCGCCTTGCCGCCGGCGGCCGTGCCCGTCGACAGACCTGCCAGCGCCGGCGGCAGGTCGTGGCGCAGGAACTCATGGACCTGCAGCGCGCGCGCCGGATCGGCGGTCACCGTGCGCAGCGTCGAGGCGATCAGCAGCGCCTGCTCATGGCGCAGGGGATGACCGTCCGGCCGTCCGTCGACCTCGCGCTTCGAATGGTCGAGCAGGACCTGCGCCAGACGTGCGGCGTCCGTGCCCGTCCGCAGACGCGATCCGGGGCGTTCTCCGATCGAAGGGAGCGGCGCGAACAGGCGGTCGACCTCGGCGCTGAACGCCACCGCGCTGCCGAACGCTGCAGGCGCGCGCACCGGCGGGGCGTCGTGGCTCGATCGCTTCGACGCCCCCTTCGTCAGGAGCGCCGCGACCCGGCCGCCGGCCGTGCGCGCCTTCCCGTCGATCGCCTGGAGGCCGCGCGGGCTGGCGGCGGTGGTCGGACGTCGCGCCGTCGCTTCGACGTCGGGTGTCGACGTGGGCGCCTTGATGGTCGAACTGACGGCGAACGGTCCGACCGCCGCGTCCACCTTCACTGGCGCGAGGCGCTCGCGCAGGCCGTCCAGCGGGCGGCGCAGGACCTCGCCGAGGCCGCCCCGGCGGGCGGAGGCGCTCGCCGAGGCGGCGCTCGATTCGTCGTCGCCCGGAATGCCGGTGCCCGCGTCGAGCGACGACATCGCGTGACAGCGGTCGGCCAGCGCGCAGACGGCGTCATCCAGTGCTTGCAACGCCGTGTCGGCGGCCGACTGCAGCTCGTCACGCCGGCGCCGGGCCTGCGAGGCCATGTGCTCGGCCATGCCGGCATGGCCGGCCAACGCGGCGTGGATGTGGCGGCTGTCAGTCCCGTTGTCGATCGCGGCCAGCGTCGCATCGGCCAGCGCCCGGTGAGCCTGGGTGGCCTGCGTAGCCGCCTTTGCGGCGACCTGTGCCGCCTCCCGATGCGCCTGGATGAGACCGCAGTGCCGGGCGAAGTCGATATCCAGCTGTCGCCGCGTCTCGATCAGTGTCGCCGCTTTCGAGGCGTCGATCCGATCGCCGACGGCGAAACGCCGCCGGTTGAGCGTTTCCCAGTCCTGATCGGCCCTCGACAGCACCGCCGCATCGGCGGACTGGCGGTCGATCGCGGTCAGGACCCGCGCGTGCGCCTGTTGCCCGGTCTGACCTGCAAGGTCCGTCTCGTAGGCGCCCTCGGTGGGTTGCGGCGTCCCAGCCGCGATGCCGGGTTGCGACTCCGTCGTCGGGCACGTCGACGGGATCGCGGCGGAGGACCGCGTGGAACTGCTGCCGAAGAGACCGAACCGCATCATCGAGCTCCTTCGCGAGACGACGGGTCCGACCGTCTCGCCACCACGGCGGACCGTCGCTCACGGGCCCGTCATTGGCCGAAGATGAGTTCGAGAGTGGGATAGTTGTCGTTCGAGGTTCGTCGTGACAACCACTCAAAGATGCATAAGACGGGTGAGGTCCTGGGAGCGGACAGGTGTCGCAGCGGCATCGAACGGCCGCTGGTGCGAACGGCTGGGGCGGCAGGTCACGCGCTCGGCGGCGTGCGATCAGAGCAGCGGCGCGGCGCTGTCGTCTTCGAGGCGTCTGGCCGTGGCGTGAAGCGCCGCCATCGCGGCGTGATGCACGACCTGTGCCGAATCGTCCGTGGCGGCCGGCGTGGTGGACAAGGGGGCCGGGGAGGCGCTGTCCGTGCCGGACGCGCTGGCCGCCGCCGCGGCGGTGTGCGTCGCGTCCGTCGGCAAGGCGGTCGTGGTGGCCGACGGCGCCGCGAGCAGGTCCTCGGCGGCGAGATGCGCCTTGGCGGCCTGCGCGTCGAGGCCCGAAGCCGCCGAGGCGCCCGCGGCGTCCGTCGACTTCGAGAACCAGACGTCGCCCATCTGGTGCGTCACGCCGTCCACCGTCTTGTAGCCGGAGATCAGGCCGATCAGGTTGCCGTGATCGACGGTCGAGCTGGCCTGCGCGTTCAGGTCCAGCTCGACGATGCCGAGTTCCGCCAGCGACTTGAGCTCGCCCGCGTCGGTCTTGCCGTTGCCGTTGGCGTCGGCCCAGATCCGCAACTGGCTGAAGCCGGCGTCGAGCGCATTCAGCACGTGGTCGCTGTTGGCGTCCAGGGCCTGCATCGCCTCGTAGCCGTTGGCGGCATGCTTCCCGTTGGCCAGCACGGTGCCGGTGCCGAACAGCTCCGCGCCCGAGTCGATCTGCCCGTTGCCGTTGATGTCGCGCGCCAGCAGGCCGTTGCCCTGCGCCATCCACCCCCATTGCTGGGCGTGGCCGGTGTTGTTCATGTCGAAGCTGACGCCCTGCGCCGCAGAGACCGTCCCGAGGCCGTGGCCGTCGAGGTTGAGCATGATCGGCGTGGCCAGGAACAGCGCGTCCAGCTGCGCGCCGGACATCGCATGGATGGTCTCGGTGCTGAACGCCAGCACCTGGTCCATGCTCAGCACGGCGAGGTCGCGGGTCTCGAAGCCGACGATCGCGTCGCTGCCGATGGCGTGGATCTGGTCCACCGTCAGGGCCTTGGCCTGGTCGCGGCTCAGCGCCGTCAGGTCGTCGCTGGACATCGTGGCGAAGGCCTCCGACGTGATCGCCGCCAACTGCTGCGTCGTCAGCGACGCGACCTGGCGGCTGTCCAGCGCCTCGACGGCGACGGAGTTCATGGCCGCGAAGGCCTCGGTGTGCAAGGCGCGCAGCGTCTGCGTGGTCAGGCCGTGGATCTGCTCCGCGCCGAGCGCCGCGAAGACGTCCGTCGACAGCGCGTTCAGCGTCGCCGTGCCCAGCACGCGGAAGGCCGACGAGGTCAGGGCGGCATAGTCCTCCGTCCCGAATCCGTTCAATTGCGCGACCGTCATCTCGACCAGCTGCGTGCTGGTCATCGCGTGGATCTGGTCGGTGGACAGCGCGGCGAAGTCGCCGGCGTCCATCACCCGGATCGCGCGGCCGGGCAACAGGGCCACGTCCTGCGCGTCCAGCGCCGCGATCTGGTCGCTCGTCCAGGCCAGCACCTGCACGTTGGTCAGGCCCAGCATCTGTGCCGTGCCCAGCGCCTGGATCTGGTCCGTGTGCATCGCCGCGGCCTGTTGGAAGGTCAGCGACCCGACCTGGTCCGGCCGCAACGCCGCGATCTGGTCGGTGCTGAACAGCGCGATCTGGTCCGAGCCCATCGCCTTGAGCGCGGTGGTGTGGAGGACGGCCAGGTCCTGCGTCTCCAGCGCGGCGAGCTGCGCGCCGCTCAGCCCGGCGAGTTGCGAGGAACGCAAGGCGGCGAACTGCAGGGTCGTCAGCGCCGTCAGCGCCGTGGGGTCCATGGCCGCGATCTGCAGCGACGTCAGCGCCGCGATCTGCCTGGCCGACAGCGCGGCGATCTGGTCCAGGTCCAGCGAGCCGAACTGGTCGCTGGTGAGGCCGAGCAGGGCCTGCGAGCCCAGGCTTGCGAGCTGGGCGGTACTCAGGTGGTCGATCTGGTCGGCGGTCAGACCCAGCAATTGCTTCGAGCTGAGCGCCGCGAGCTGCGCGTTGCTCAGCGAAGCGATGCTGTCGACGTTCATCGCGCCGATCTGGGCCGAACTCAGCCCGAGCAGCGCCCGGGTGTTCAGTCCGACGATGTCCTGGAACTCCAGCTGGCTGATCTGGTCGGTCGTGAAGGCCGCCAGCTGCTTCGACGAGAACACCGCGAACTGCGCCGAGTCCAGCGCGTTCAGGTCGGCCTGTTCCATGGCCGACAGCTGCGTGGTCGTCAGCGAGGCGATCTGGTTGGTGCGCATCGCCGCGAACTGCTCGGGCACGAGGGCGTTGAGCTGGTCCGTGGTGAAGCTCTGCAGCGACTGCACGGTCAGGCCGCGCACGCCGTCGGTCGAGAGCGCGTCGATCTGCGACGGCGTCAGCGCCGCCACCTGGCCGGTGCCCAGCAGCGCCGTCTGCGCGCTGCCGAAGGCGCCGACCTGCTCACGGCTCAGTTCGTGGATCTGGGCGGTCGTCAGCGCGGTGAGGTAGATCGGCTTGACGCCGGCGAGCAGTTCCGGCGCCAGTGCGCCGATCTCGTCGGTGGAGATGGCCGCCAGTTGGAACGAGGTCAGCGCTGCGAAGTGCACCGAGCCCAGCGCGTTCAGGTCGTCGCGGTTGAGGCTGCGCACCTGCGCCGTGCTCAGCGCGGCGAGCTGGGCGTCGCGCAGCGTGGCCACGCCGAGGGGACCCAGCGCGTCCAGCTGATCGGCGCTCAGGCCGCGGATCGCCAGCGTCGAGATCGCCTGCAACGCCTGGGGCGACAGCGCCTGCAACTGGCCCGCGGTCAGCGCGCCGATCTGCGCCGCGTTGAGCGCAAAGGTCTGCGAGGTGCTGAAGGCCGCGACGAGGTTGATGTCCAGCGCCTGGACCTGCGCGCTGCTCAAGGAGCGGATCACCGTCGCGTTGAGCGCGCCGAAGTCTTCGGGCTCGAGCTGCGACACCTGTTCGGTGGTCAGTCCGCGGAACTGCGCGGAGGTGAAGGCCGCGAACTGCCCCGTCGTCAGCGTGTTCAGGTCCTCGACGGTCAGCGCCGCCAGCTGCGCGGTGCCGAGCGCGCGGATCTGGTTGGTGGTCAGCGCCTGCAGCTGGTCGGAGTTCAGGACGTCGAGCTGGTGACCGGTCAGCGTCGCGATCACGCGGGTGGTCAGCGCCTGGATCGCACCGGTGCCGAGCGCGGCCAGTTGCTCGTCGCTGAGGTCGCGCAGTTGCGTCGTCGACAGCGATCCGGCCTGCGCGCCGCTGATCGCGGCGAGCTGTTCCGAACTCAGCGAGGCCAGTTGCGCCGGGGTCAGGCCGCGCAGGGTCGTGCTGCTGAGCGCGGCGAGGTCTTCCGTGCCCAGCGAGTGGAACTGCTCCGGCGTCAGCGACTGCAGCTGCTTGGAGCTGAACGCCGCGATCTGCGCGGTCGACAGCGCGGCCAGGTCGTCGGTGTCGAACGCCGCCAACTGGCGCGTGGTCAGCATCGCGATCTGCACCGTCTTGAGCGCGCCGAGCTGCTCGGCGCTCATGGCGGCCAGCACTTCGGGCTTCAGGCCGACCAGCGCGCTGCTGCTCATCAGCCGCAGTTCGTCGGTGCTGAAGGCGGGCAACTGGTCGCTGGTGAGGCCGATCAGCTGGGTCGAGGTCAGGCTCTGCACCTGGCGAGAACTCAGCGCGTCGACCTGGTCCGAGGACAGTGCGCCCAGCTGCTGCGAATTCAAGGCGCGCAGGCCCTTGGTGCCGATCGCGGCGAGGTCCTCGCCCTCGAGCGCCGCCACCTGCGCGGTGTTCAGCGACTTGATCTGCAGCGTGTTGAGCGCGCCGGCCTGTTCGGTCGTCAGCGCGACCAGCGCGTCGGTGCTCAGCGTGCGGAACTGCTGGCTGGTCAGCGCGGCGATCTGCCTGCTGTCCAGCGACTGCACCGCGTCGGACGACAGGTGCGACACGGCGGCCGTGCTCAGGCCGCGGACCGCGCCGGTGCTCAGCGCTTGCAGCGCGTCGGTGCTCAGCGCGCTGAGCTGGTCGCCGCTCAGGCCCTTGGTCTGGTTGCCGCGCAGCGCGCCGATCTGGGCGGTGCTGAAAGCGTTGAGTTGATCGACGCTCAGCGCGCCGATCTGCACCGTGTTCAGCACCTGCATCGAAGCGGTGCTGAAGACGGCCACCTCGTCGGTGGACAGCATGCCGATCTGCTGGCTGCCCAGGCCGCGCACCTGCACCGACGACAGCGCCGCGATCTGCGTGCTGTCCAGCGCGGTGAACTGGCCGCTGTCCATGCGGCGCAGCCGGTCCACGGTCAGCGCGGGCATCTGCGCCGTCGTCAGCGCATGGATCTGGTCGGTGGTCAGCGCCGCGAGCGATGCTGTCGTCAGCGTCCGGATCGCCGCGGTGTTGATCGCCTGGACGTCCTGCAGCTCCATCGCGCCGAGCTGTCCCGACGCGAGGTAGTTGAGCTGGCGCGCCGACAGCGCCGACACCTGGAAGGTCGTCAGCGCCACCACCTGCTTGGCGGTCAGCAAGGCCCACTCCGACCCCGTCAGCGTTGCGAGCTGCGTGGTGGTGAGCGCTGCGATCTCCTCGGGAGTGAGCGAACCGACGTCGAAGGTGGCCATGCGGGAACGGAGGGTACTTCTGAAACCTGTCTGGTCTGTCGTTTGCAGCCCCACGACCTGCGCCGGGTGGGCGAGGGCCGCAAGCCAGAGCCGCAAACGACAAACGGCAAACCGGGGGCGCGAGGCCCCCGGTTCCGGACTGCCGCTTAGATCAGCGGGACAGCGCCGTTCTGGTCGTCGTCATGCAGCTTCTTGTAAGCCGCGCTCATGACGTCGTGGTTCACCGTGTCGGTGGCCGCGGCGGTGGTCGCCGCCGTGACCGCCGTCGCGGTGGCGGCCGTGCCGCCGCCGAGCAGGTTGGCTTCCGGCTGGGCGAGCAGGTCGCCCAGCTGCGGCGCGGCTTCCCGCGTCGTGCCGTGGACCTGCTGGGTCGCGCCGTCCTTGGCGAACCACACGTCCGACATCTCGTGCGTCGTGCCGTCCGTCTTGGTGTAGCTCGACACCAGGCCGATCAGGTTGCCGTTGTCGACGTCGGTGCCCTTGCTCGCCTGGAGGTTCAGGTCCGAGATGCCGAGCTGGGCCAGCGAGTGCAGTTCGCCCGCGTCGGTCTTGCCGTCGTGGTTGGCGTCCACCCAGACCTGCAGCTTGCTGAAGTCCACGTCCTTGCCGTTGATGTGGCCGTCATGGTTCGAGTCCATCGAGGCGAGGGCGGCGAAGCCGTCCAGGCCCTTGCGGCCGTTGACGTCGGTGCCGGAGCCGAAGAGCTCCGCGCCGCTGTCGATCGTGCCGTTGCCGTTGCGATCCATGACCAGCAGGCCGTCGTTGCCGCCCACCCAGCCCCACTTGTCGTTGTGACCGGTGCCGTTCAGGTCGAAGTTGACGCCGTTCTGCGCGGACAGGGTCTGCACGCCGTTGCCGTCCAGGTCCAGCACGATCGGCGTGGCCAGGAAGTGGGCGTTGATCTGCTCGTTGCTCCAGCCCGCCTTCTGGTCGGAGGTCATCGCCAGGACCTGGTCCATGCTCATGCCGGCCAGATCCTGCGTGTCCCAGCCGATGAACTGGTCGGAGGTCATCGCCACGATCTGGTCCGTCGACAGGCCCAGGATCTGGGTGGACGTCAGCGCATGGATGTCGCCGGAGTCCAGGGCCAGGATCTGTTCCGTCGTGAACGAGTGGAACTGCGCCGAGGTCAGGGTGCCGAAGTGCGTGCTGGTCAGCGCGCCGATGTCGTCCGTGGTCAGGGCCGCGATCTGGTCCGTGCCCAGCGCGCGCAGCTGCGCGGTGCTGAATTCATGGACCTGGTCGCTGGTCAGGGCCGCGATCTGGTCGGTGTTGAACGCGTGGACGGCCGCGGTGCTCAGCGCATGGATGCCGGCGGTGGTGATGGCCGCGATGTCGGCGGTCTCGATGCCGGCCACCTGCGTCGCGCCCACGGCGCTCCACTGCTGCGAGGTCAGGGCGTGGATCTGATCCGAGGTGAAGGCCTCGAAGTCCGCCGAGCCGAAGGCCACCATGTTCGCGCTGCTGATCGCCGCGAGGTCACCCGAGTCGATCGCCTGCACCTGGTCGGTGGTGAAGGCGTGCAACTGGGCCGAGCTCATGGACACGATCTGCTGCGAGGTCAGCGCCTGCACGTCGTCGGTGGCCATCTGGCTCACCTGCAGCGTGCTCAGCGCGGCGACCTGCTGCGTCGTCAGCGCGGCGATCTGGTTGCTGTCCAGGGCTTCCAGCTGCGCGCTGTCCAGCGAGCGGATGGCCGCGGTGGTCAGGCTGCGCAGATCGGCCGTCTCGAAGGCCGCCATCTGGTCGGTCGTCAGGCCGTCGACCTGCGCCGAGCTCAGCGCCGCGGCCTGGGTCGAGCTCAGCGCGACGATCGCATCCGTGCTCAGCGCGCCGATCTGGGCCGAGCCGAAGGCCTGCAACTGCGCGGAGGTCAACGCGGCGACGTCTTCCGTCGTCATCGTCGAGATCTGCGCGGTCGTCAGGGCCTGCAACTGGGCGTTGCTCAGCGAGCGGATCTGGCCGCTGGTCAGCGCGTTCAGGTCGTCGCTGCTCAGGTTGGCGATCTGGACGGTCGACAGCGAGGCGACCTGCGCGGTCGTCAGCGCGGCGATCTGGTTGCTGTCCAGCGCTTCGATCTGGTCGGTGCCGAGGGCGCGGAGGGCGACCGTCGACAGCGAACGCAAATCGTCGGTTTCCATCGCGGCCATCTGGTCCGTCGTCAGACCCTTGACCTGCGCCGAGGACAACGCGGCCACCTGGACCGAAGTCAGCGCGACCACCGAGTCGGTGCTCAGCGCGCCGATCTGGGCCGAGCTCAACGCCTGGACCTGCTGCGAGGACAGGGCGGCGACGTCGTTGCTCTCCATCGCCGAGACCTGCGCCGTCGTCAGCGAGGCGACCTGCTGGGTCGTCAGCGCCTTGATCTGGCCGCTCGTGAGGGCGTTCAGATCGTCCGAGGTCAGGTTGCTGACCTGCGCCGTCGTCAGCGAGGCGACCTGCTGCGTCGTCAGCGAAGCGACCTGGTCGGAACCCAAGGCCGCGAGCTGGTCGCTGGTCAGCGCACGCAGCGCGACCGTCGACAGGGCCTTCAGGTCACCGGACTCGATCGCACCGATCTGGTCCGTGGTCAGCCCGGCGACCTGCTTGCTGGTCAGCGCGGCGACCTGCAGCGAGCTCAGGGCCACGACCGCTTCGGTCGTCAGCGCGCCGACCTGGTCGGTGCTCAGCGCGGCGACCTGGTTGGTGGCCAGCGCGGCGACGTCCGCGGTCTCCATCGTGGACACCTGCGCGGTCGTCAGGGCGGCCACCTGGGCGGTGCTCAGCGCCTTGATCTGCGCGCTGGTCAGGGCGTTCAGGTCGTCGGAGGTCAGGTTGCTGACCTGGGCGGTCGTCAGCGCGGCGACCTGCTGGGTCGTCAGCGCGGCGACCTGGTTGCTGTCGAGCGCGTCGAGTTCAGCCGAGGTCAGCGACGCCACCTGAGCCGTGGTCAGGGCGCGCAGCTGGCCGGTGGTCAGCGCCGCGAAGTCGTCGGTGGCGAACTGGCTGATCTGGCCGGTCGTCAGCGCGGCCACCTGGGCGGTGGTCAGCGCTTCGACCTGGTCGGAGCTCAAGGCCTGCAGCTGGTCGCTGGTCAGGGCGCGCAGGGCGACCGTGGACAACGACTTCAGGTCACCGCTTTCGATCGCGGCCATCTGGTCGGTCGTCAGGCCGGCAACCTGCTTGCTGGTCAGCGCGGCAACCTGCGCCGAGGTCAGGGCGACGATCGAATCGGTGCTCAGCGCGCCGACCTGGGCCGAGCTCAGCGCGGCGACCTGGTGGGTGGCGAGTGCCTGCACGTCGGCGGACTCCATCGCGGCGACCTGGGCGGTCGTCAGCGAGGCGACCTGGGCGGTCGACAGGGCCTTGATCTGGCCGCTGGTCAGGGCGTTCAGGTCGTCCGAGGTCAGGTTGCTGACCTGGCCGGTCGTCAGGGCGGCGACCTGCTGGGTCGTCAGCGCAGCGACCTGGTCCGAACCCAGCGCTTCCAGCTGGGCGGAGGTCAGCGCCTGCAGGGCGTTGGTCGACAGGGCCTTCAGGTCAGCCGTTTCGATGGCGGCCATCTGGTCGGTCGTCAGGCCGGCGACCTGCTTGCTGTTCAGCGCGGCGACCTGCGTCGAGCTCAGCGCGACGATCGCGTCGGTGCTCAGCGCGCCGACCTGGGCCGAGCTCAGCGCGGCGACCTGCTGCGAGTTCAGCGCGGCGACGTCTTCGCTGGTCATCGTCGAGACCTGCGCGGTCGACAGCGCGGCGACCTGCTGGGTCGACAGCGCCTTGATCTGGCCGCTGGTGAGAGCGTTCAGGTCATCGGAAGACAGGTTGCCGACCTGCGCGGTCGACAGCGAGGCGACCTGGGCGGTCGTCAGCGCGGCGATCTGGTCGGAGCCCAGCGCGTCGAGCTGATCGGTGCCCAGGGCGCGCAGCGCCGCGGTGGACAGGGCCTTCAGGTCACCCGTTTCAAGGGCGGCCATCTGGTCGGTCGTCAGACCGGCGACCTGCCTGCTGGTCAGCGCGGCGACCTGCGCCGAGCCCAGGGCGACGATCGCCTCGGTGCTCAGGGCGCCGACCTGGGCGGAGCCCAGCGCCTGCACCTGCGCGGTGGTCAGCGCGGCGACGTCTTCGCTGGTCATCGTCGAGACCTGCGCGGTCGACAGCGCGGCGACCTGCTGGGTCGACAGCGCCTTGATCTGAGCGCTCGTGAGGGCGTTCAGGTCGTCCGAGGACAGGTTGCCGACCTGCGCGGTCGTCAGGGACGCGACCTGCACGGTCGTCAGCGCAGCGATCTGGTCGGAGCCCAGCGCGTCGAGCTGGTCGGTGCCCAGGGCGCGCAGCGCGACGGTGGACAGCGACTTCAGGTCACCCGTCTCGATCGCGGCGATCTGGTCGGTGGTCAGACCGGCGACCTGTCTGGTCGTCAGCGCGGCGACCTGCGTGGAGGTCAGGGCGACGATGGATTCCGTGCTCAGCGCGCCGACCTGCGACGAGCTCAGCGCGGCGATCTGGTTGGTCGCCAGCGCGGCGACGTCCGCCGATTCCATCGTGTTGATCTGGCCGGTCGTCAGCGCAGCGACCTGCTGGGTCGTCAGCGCCTTGATCTGGCCGCTGGTGAGGGCGTTCAGGTCATCCGAGGACAGGTTGCTCACCTGACCGGTCGTCAGCGCGGCGACCTGCTGAGTGGTCAGCGCGGCGACCTGGTCGCTGCTCAGCGCGTCGAGCTGGGCGGTGCCGAGCGCGGCGATCTGGGCGGTGCCCAGGGCGCGCAACTGGCCGGACGTGAAGGCGCCGAAATCGTCCGTCGCGAGCTGGCTGACCTGGCCGGTCGTCAGCGCGGCGACCTGCTGGGTCGTCAGCGCCTGGACCTGGTCGGTCGACAGGGCCTGAAGCTGGTCGCTGGTCAGCGCGCGCAGGGCGGCGGAGGACAGCGACTTCAGGTCGCCCGTTTCGATCGCGGCCATCTGGTCGGTCGTCAGGCCGGCGACCTGCTTGCTGGTCAGCGCGGCGACCTGGCCCGAGGTCAGGGCGACGATCGAGTCGGTGCTCAGCGCGCCGACCTGGGCCGAGCTCAGCGCGGCGACCTGTTGGGTGGCGAGCGCCTGCACGTCGGCGGATTCCATCGCCGAGACCTGGGCGGTCGACAGGGCGACGATCTGTTGCGTGGACAGAGCCTTGATCTGGCCGCTGGTCAGCGCGTTCAGGTCATCGGAGGTCAGGTTGCTCACCTGGCCGGTCGTCAGCGCGGCGACCTGCTGCGTCGACAGCGCGGCGATCTGGTTGCTGTCCAGGGCCTCCAACTGCGCGGAGGTCAGCGACTGCAGCGCGTTGGTGGCCATCGCCTTCAGGTCGCCCGATTCGAGGGCAGCCATCTGGTCGGTGGTCAGGCCCGCGACCTGCTTGCTGTTGAGGGCGGCGACCTGTTGCGAGGTCAGCGCGACGACGGCATCGGTGCTCAGCGCGCCGAGCTGCGCCGAGCCGAGGGCGGCGACCTGCTGCGTGGTCAGCGCCTGCACGTCGGCGGATTCCATCGTGTTGACCTGCGCGGTCGTCAGGGCGGCCACCTGCGCGGTGCCCAGCGCCTTGATCTGCGCGCTGTTCAGCGCGTTCAGGTCATCGCTGGTCAGGCCGGCGACCTGGGCGGTCGTCAGCGAGGCCACCTGGACGGTGTTCAGCGCGGCGACCTGGTCGGAACCCAGCGCGTTCAGTTGGTCGGTGGTCAGGGCGCGCAGCGCGGTGGTGCTCAGCGCACGCAGGTCACCGGTCTCGATGGCGGCCATCTGGTCGGTGGTCAGGCCGGCGACCTGCTTGGTCGTCAGCGCGCCGACCTGGGCGGAGCTCAGGGCGACGATCGCGTCCGTGCTCAGCGCGCCGATCTGGGCCGAGCCCAGCGACTGCAACTGCGCGGTGGTCAGCGCGGCGACGTCCTCGCTCGTCATCGTGGCGATCTGGCCGGTCGTCAGCGAGGCGACCTGGGCGGTCGACAGCGCCTTGATCTGACCGCTGGTCAGGGCGTTCAGGTCGTCGGAGGTGAGGTTGCTGATCTGGCCGGTCGTCAGCGAGGCGACCTGGGCGGTCGACAGCGCGGCGATCTGGTCGGAACCCAGCGCCTCGATCTGGTCGGTGCCCAGCACGCGCAGCGCGGCGGTGGACAGCGCCTTCACGTCGCCCGTTTCCAGGGCGGCCATCTGGTCGGTGGTCAGGCCGGCGACCTGCTTGGTCGTCAGCGCGCCCACCTGCGCGGAGGTCAGCGCGGCGACGTTTTCCGTCGACAGCGCGCCGATCTGGGCCGAGCCCAGCGCGGCGACCTGCTGGGTCGTCAGCGCCTGCACGTCGGCCGATTCCATGCCGTTGACCTGGCCGGTCGTCAGCGCGGCGACCTGGGCGGTGGAGAGCGCGCGGATCTGGGCCGAGCCCAGCGCGTTCAGGTCATCCGTGGCCAAGGCCTGGACCTGCGCCGTCGTCAGCGCCGCGACCTGGGCGGTCGTGAGCGCGGCGATCTGGTCGGAGTTCAGGGCGTCGATCTGGGCGGTCGTCAGGGCGCGCAGCGCGTTGGTCGACAGGGCCCGGACGTCCACCGTCTCGATGGCGCCGACCTGGTCGGTCGTCAGGCCGCCGACCTGCTTGGTCGACAGCGGGGCGACCTGCTGCGAGCTCAGCGCGGCGATGTTCTCGGTCGACAGCGCGCCGACCTGGTCGGAATTCAGCGCGCCGATCTGCTGCGTGGTCAGCGCCTGGACGTCGCTGCTCTCCATCGTGGAGATCTGCGCGGTCGTCAGGGCGGCGACCTGGGCGGTCGACAGCGCCTTGATCTGGCCGCTCGTCAGCGCGTTCAGGTCGTCGGAGGTCAGGTTGGCGATCTGCGCGGTCGTCAGCGCGGCGACCTGGGTGGTCGTCAGCGCGGCGATCTGGTCGGAACCCAGCGCGGCGATCTGGTCGGTGCTCAGCGCGCGGACGGCCGCGGTGCCCAGCGACTTCAGGTCGCCCGTTTCGAGGGCCGCCATCTGGTCGGTGGTCAGGCCGGCGACCTGCTTGGTCGACAGCGCAGCGACCTGCGTGGAGGTCAGGGCGACGATGTTCTCGGTCGACAGCGCGCCGACCTGGTCGGAGCTCAGCGCCTGCACCTGGCCGCTGGTCAGCGCCTGCACGTCGGCGCTTTCCATCGTCGAGACCTGGGCGGTCGACAGGGCGGCGACCTGGGCGGTGCCCAGGGCTCGGATCTGGGCCGAGCCCAGCGCGTTCAGGTCGTCGCTGGTCAGGCCCTGGACCTGGCCGGTCGTCAGCGCGGCGACCTGCTGGGTCGTCAGTGCGCCGACCTGCGCGGAGCCCAGCGCGTCGAACTGGTCGGTGGTCAACGAACGGATCGCGGCCGTGGACAGGGCGCGCAGATCCTGCGTTTCCATCGCGGCCATCTGGTCGGTCGTCAGACCGGCGATCTGCTTGGTCGACAGCGCGGCGACCTGGGTCGAGCTCAGCGCGACGATCGAATCGGTGCTCAGCGCGCCGATCTGGGCCGAGCCCAGCGCGACGACCTGCTGCGTGGTCAGCGCCTGGACGTCGGCGCTTTCCATCGTGGAGATCTGGGCGGTCGACAGGGCGGCGACCTGGGCGGTGCCCAGGGCGCGGATCTGGGCCGAGCCCAGCGCGTTGAGGTCATCGCTGGACATCGCCTGGACCTGGCCGGTCGTCAGCGCGGCGATCTGGCCGGTCGACAGGGCGCCGACCTGGTCGGAGTTCAGTGCGTCGAACTGTTCGGTGGTCAGCGAGCGGATCGCGGCCGTCGACATGGCGCGCAGGTCGGCGGTCTCGATGGCGGCAACCTGGTCGGTCGTCAGGCCGGCGATCTGCTTGGTCGACAGCGCGGCAACCTGGGCCGAGCTCAGCGCGGCGATATTTTCCGTCGAGAGCGCACCCACCTGGGCCGAGCTCAGCGCCTGGACCTGGCCGGTGGTCAGCGCCTGGACGTCGGCGCTTTCCATCGTGGAGACCTGGGCGGTCGACAGGGCGGCGACCTGGGCCGTGCCGAGCGCGCGGATCTGGGCCAAACCCAGGGCGTTCAGGTCGTCGCTGGACATGGCCTGGACCTGGCCCGTCGTCAGGACGGAGACCTGCTGGGTCGTCAGCGCGGCGACCTGGTCGGAATGCAGCGCGTCGAACTGGTCGGTCGTCAGCGAGCGGATCGCGGCGGAAGACAGGGCGCGCAGGTCCTGCGACTCGATGGCGGCCATCTGGTCGGTCGACAGGCCGGCCAGTTGCTTGGACGTGAGGGTCGCGAACTGGCCCGAGGTCAGCGCGACGATGGCGTCGGTGGACAGCGCGGCGATCTGGGCCGAACTCAGCGCGGCGACCTGGCCGGTGGTGAAGGCCTGGATGTCGGCGGACTCCATGCCCTGGACCTGGTCGGTCGACAGCGCGGCGATCTGGGCGGTGCCCAGGGCGCGGATCTGCGCGCTGTTCAGCGCGTTCAGTTCATCGGTGGACAGCACGGCGACCTGGCCGGTCGTCAGCGCGCCGATCTGGGTGCTGGTCAGCGCCGAGACCTGGTCCGAGCTCAGCGCCTGGACCTGGTCGGTCGTCAGGGCGCGGATCGTCGCGGTCGACAGCGCCTTCATGTCGTCAGAGCTGATGGCCGCCATCTGGTCGGTCGTGAGGCCCTTGACCTGGGTGGAACTCAGCGCGCCGATCTGGCCGGAGCTCATCGCCTCGATCGAGTCGGTGCTCAGGGCGCCGACCTGGGACGAGCTCAGCGCGCGGACCTGGGCGGTCGTCAGCGCCTGCACGTCGGTGCTGTTGACGCCGGCCAGCTGGTCGGTCGTCAGCGCGGCGATCTGCTGCGTGGTGATGGCGCGGATCTGGTTGGTGTCCAGGGCGGCGATTTCATCGCTGGCCAGCTGGCGGATCTGCTGCGTGGACAACGCGCCGATCTGGGCGGTGGTCAGCGCGGCGATCTGGTCGGAATTCAGGGCGGCTACCTGGTCGGTCCCCAGCGCCTTGACGGCGGCGGTGCTCAGCGCATGCACGGCGTCGGAGGTCAGCGCGGCGGCCTGGTCCGAGGTCAGCGCGGCGGCTTGCGTGCTGCTCAGCGCGGCGGCCTGGTGGGTCGCCAGAGCGGCGACGCCCTCGGTGGAGAGGGCGGCGACTTGTTGCGAGCTCAGGGCCTTGATCTGCTCGGTCTTCAGGGCCTGCAGGTCGTCGGAGGCCAGCGAGCCGATCAGGCTGGTGGCGATGGCGGCCACCTGCTGCGTGCTCAGCGCGCGGATCTGGTCGGACGCCAGGGCGTTCAGGTCGTCCGACTCCAGGTTGCGAACCTGGCTGGTGGTCATCGCGCCGACCTGCTTGGTCGTCATCGCGCCGAACTGGTCGGAGCCCAGGGCGTTCAACTGGGTACTGGTGAAGGTCTGCACCGCGGCCGTGGACAGGGCGCGCAGATCGTCAGACTCGATGGCCGCGATGTTGGTCGTCGTGAACAGCGAGACGGCCTTGGTGCCGAGCGTCGCGAACTGCGAGGTCGTCAGCGCCTGGAATTGCTCGGTGGTGAACGCAGCCCAGTCTTCGCTGGTCAGGCGCGCCAGGGTCGTCGACGTGAGGGCGGCGATCTGGTCGGTCGTCAGGTTGGTAATCAGCGATGCCATCTTGGAACTCCGTGAACCTATGGGGGCGGATGCGCCCATAGGCGCGAGGTGGATTTGGGTCAGCTTGTTGTTGGCAGGCAGCCGAACTTCCGGATGCCGTCAGTCGGTTTTCGGACGCCGAATGACAAACTTGAGCTAGCCCGGAAATGTTATTGGTGGCTCGCTTAACGTGAACGGAACAAAAGGGCCGGGAGTCGGCCTCAGTTCACGGTTACAGAAGCGGCGTAAAGCCCGCAAACGCGGGGGAGGAGATGCTTGCCCCGGCAAGGAGTCCAGGCCAAGTCATCGAACGATCGTGCGCTTGTCACGTGGCAGACATCCAATGGTGATCGGCACTTAGGCGGGATCCTGAAGTCCGGGCCCCTGTCATCGACAGGGAGCGGGGACGTCGGGTTATCGCCTTGCATAGATGCAACACGACGTAAATCGTGTGAACGAAGTCCGCCGACGCCGGGAGCCGGGTTGGGGTTCCAGGCAAGTCGGGGCGTGTCAGCCGTGATAAGTTCACGGGTTTCCAGCGGGCGGCTGCGCTCAGTTTCGAAGGGGAATCCCTTCTATTAGTAATTGACGGCTGATTAATATGACGACGAATGCGATCCGGCCTTATCGGATCCTCGGCATCCAGCAGATCGCGATCGGCGGACCGGACAAGACGGCGCTGCGTCGGCTATGGGTGGACGTGCTGGGACTGCAGGTCATCGGGCATTTCGTGTCCGAGTCGGAAAACGTCGATGAGGACATTTGCGCGATCGGCGAGGGCCCGCGGCGGATCGAGGTCGATCTGATGCAACCGCTGGATCCGGACAGGAAGCCGGCGGTCCATGCGACGCCGCTCAATCACGTCGGTCTGTGGGTCGACGATCTACCCAGGGCCGTCGAATGGATGACCGCGAACGGCGTGCGCCTGGCGCCTGGCGGCATCCGCAAGGGTGCGGCGGGCCATGACATCTGCTTCATCCACCCCAAGTCCAGCGGCGAGTTCCCCATCGGCGGGGAGGGGGTGCTGATCGAGTTGGTGCAGGCGCCGCCAGAGGTGGTGACGGCCTTGGGCGGACCTGCCGGTTCCTGCAGGCCCGGCGGATCAGGGGGGGCGGGCGAAGCCTGAACCCGCCCGATTCACCAGAACTTCCACCAGGGGTCGGGTGTCTCCGGCGCTTCGGGCGCTGCCTTGCGTCGCATGCCGGCGCGTTGGAAGTGCAGCAGCGGAATGGCGCACGGATCGACGCTCGCCTTGCCGCCGCCTTCGAGCTGGTACCCGAAACGGGCGAGCAGCACCGCCTCCCCCAGTTCCAGCGGATGGAAGGGCAGGGGGTAGGCGTCCTCGTCCTTGCCGCCGACGGTCGCGCGCTGCTGTTCCGCCCAGAACGGGGCCTCGAAAGGCAGCGGCTCGCCGATGTCCTCCAGGATGCCGCTGTCGGGCGCCAGGCTCAGGGAGCGGATGAGCCGGCCGTCCTCCCACACGGCGAAGGCGAACCAGTCGACCACGCTGTGCATCGCATGCAGGGTGATCCGGCGCCTGCCGGCGATGTCGAGAAAGCGGCCCGGCAACTGCGACGGATGGTCGACGGCGAACTCGCTGGCCGCGATCACGCTGACGCCGGGGAAGCAGCCGATGAACATCAGCGGGTCGGGCGGATTGGTGTAGCTCAGATCGCCTTCGCCGATCAGTTCCAGCGTCTCGCCCGGGAAGAGCTGCTCGGCCAGCGCGCGCGAGGCCTCGCGATCGAGCGCGGGCTGCGCTTCCAGCGCCGCGCGGGCGTCGCCGTCCGCGATGACCAGCATCCAAGTCTTCGCCCCCATGCGACATCCTCTCCATGCAGTGGCGAGGATGGTAATCGCCTCAGGCCTCGTAAGGCCCTTTGCCGGGCAGCGCCCGGAGCAGGCCGAGCGTCGCCCCGGCCGGCGCCACCGTGAGGTGGTCCTCGCCGGCGAGGACGCGGGTCTCGATGCGCAGCGACGGGTAGCGGCGACTGCGCAGCAGCGCCTCGAACCGGCGGGCGTCGGCGACGAGGTCGGCGTCCTTGTTGAAGCGCGGTCCCGGCGCGACGGCCTCGTAGGCGCCGACGTACTGGAAGATCCGGGCGGCCAGGTCGGTGTGACGCTTCGCGTACGCGGCTTCGCGCTCGAACATCAGTCGCCGGTCGAACCAGAACGACGGGCTGCCGAGGATGTAATGGCTGAACAGCGCGGGCTGTGCGAACAGGACCTGCGCGGCGAAGAGCGCCCCATAGGAATGACCGAGCAGGACCCGGCGGTCCGGATCGATGCGGTACCGCTCGGAGATGGCCGGTACCGCGACGTCGGCGAGGTACTTCAGATAGGCGGCCCCTTCCCCGTAGCGTGGCGCGCCGTAGCGATCGGCGGGCCGGCCCGGCCGGGTGCGGGGATCGCTCGGGGTGTAGTCGCGCGAGCGCATGTCGACGGCGGATTCATCCGGCGGTCCCGCCAGCCCGATGACGGCGAAGTCGGCGAGGTTGCGTCCCTGCTGACCGACGCGGTTGCGCAGCGCCCGCACGAGCGGGAAGGCGTAGGGCGCGTCGGTCACGAACACGGCCGGGCGAGGCCCGACGGTCGCTGTTGTCGTCGCTGTTGCTGATGCGGATGCGGATGCCGGTGGATTCGGCGGGAGGTCGACCCAGACCTCATACCGGCGGCCGGTGACCGGATCGGGGAGCGGATGGACGAAGGTGCCGGGGAGGGCGTAGGGCCCGGTGGGGTCCGGCAACGCGGGCGCCGCGATGGACCGGGCGGTCGGCATCAGCAGCGAGCCCAACGCCGCGGCGAGAAGATGCCGGCGGTCGGTCATGCGGGGGAGCGGGAGTGGCGTTGGGGCGCGAGTGTCCCGCGCCGAGGCAGGGTCACGCGGTCCGCTTGGCGTTACGGGAGTTACGGGCGCGGACCTGCCGCCTTCAATCGACCAGGATGTTCCGGTTCTTCAGCGTCAGATGGATCTTGTCGCCGACCGTGTCCTTGTTGAACGGCTTGACGATGTACCCGGTGGCGCCGAGCTGGGCGGCGCGGATGATGTCCTCCTTGCGGCCCTCGGCGGTGACGAGCAGCACCGGCACCTTGCGCAAGGGATCGGATTCCGGCCTGGCGCGCAGGGCTTCCAGGAACTGGAAGCCGTTCATCACCGGCATGTTCACGTCGCTGAGGACGAAGTGGACCGGCTCACCCGATTCGGCCGAGATCTCGAGCTGGCGCAGCGCGGCCTTGCCGTCCTCGGCCTCGAGGATCTTCTTGAAGCCGAGTTCCCGGAGCAGCCCGGAGATGATGCGGCGCATGGTCGAGAAGTCGTCGACCACCAGGAAACAGAATTCTTCGCGTTTGATCGTCGTGACCATGTGCAACCCCTTCAGGCCAGAATGCTAGCGCGAGCGGGCACCGGCGTATCGGTTGAAAAGGGGCTCGCTTCGGGGTCATGGCGCTCCGGGTAGCATGCCCGGATGAGCTCCACAACGCCTGACCCCGTCGCCGCGCTGCTGCGCCACGCCGCCGCCACCTGGATCGCGCCGCGTTTCCGCCATCTGGCGGACGACGAGGTGATGGAAAAGGCCCCCGGCGAGTGGGTCACGACGGTGGATCGCGACGTCGAGGCCTTCCTCACCCCCGAACTTCGCGCGCTGGTGCCCGGTTCACGCGTCGTGGGCGAAGAACAGTGCGCGGAGACGCCGGAACTGCTCGACCAGCTCGACGACGGCGCCGTGTGGCTGGTGGATCCGCTGGACGGCACCTTCAACTTCATCTCGGGGCGCGAGCCGCTGTCGTCGATGGTCGCGCTGCTGGAAGACGGCGTGACGGTGGGGGCGTGGATGCTCAACCCGATCTCGGGCGTGCTCCATCACGCCCGGCGCGGGCAGGGCGCCTGGCGGGAGTCCGAGCGGCTGCGCGCGGCCGCTGGACCGGGACTGAAACGCGCGGTCGTCAAGACGCGCTTCCTGCCGCAAGAACATCAGGAACGGGTCGCGACCTGGCCGGGCGCGGAGATCCTGCCCGGACTGAACTGCGCCGGCGCGGAGTACCCCGCACTCGCCGAAGGCGCGTTCGACGCGACGCTCTACTGGCGCAAACTCGCCTGGGACCACGCGCCGGGCTCGCTGTTCATCGCCGAAGCCGGCGGCGTCGCGGCGCGGCTCGACGGCACGCCCTACCGCGCGGGCGATCGCCACCCTGGGTTGCTGGTGGCGCGCAGCCGGGAGGTGTGGGAGGAAGCCGCCGCTGCATGGAAGAGGACTTCGTAGGGCTGGACGCAGATCCGTCCGGAACGCGGATTGCCGCGTTCGCCGTCGATGACGGATTCCCTCGATATCGCACGCCGACTGGATCGGCTGCCCTGGTCGCGCTGGCACTGGCGCGTGGTGCTCGCCCTCGGCGTGGCCTGGGTGCTCGACGGCCTGGAGGTCACCCTCGTGGGCTCCGTCGGCGCCGTGCTGGAAAGACCTGACACCCTCGGTCTCTCGGCCGTCCAGGTCGGCTGGTCCGGCTCGCTGTATCTCGCCGGCGCGATCGTCGGCGCCCTGGTCTTCGGACGGATGTCGGACCGGCTCGGACGCAAACGGCTGTTCCTGGCCACGCTCGCAATCTACGCCGTGGCCACGCTCGCGACCGCGTTCTCCACCGACTTCACCTTTTTCGCGCTGTGCCGCTTCATCACCGGCCTGGGCATCGGCGGGGAGTACGCCGCCATCAATTCCGCCATCGACGAACTGGTCCCCGCCCGCGTGCGCGGTCGCGTGAACCTCGCCATCAACGGCAGCTTCTGGATCGGCGCCGCGCTGGGCGCCGCCTCCAGCCTGCTGCTGCTGCATCCGGATGTGCTGGGACCGGTGGAGGGCTGGCGCGTGGGCTTCGCGATGGGCGCGCTGCTGGCGGTCGGCATGGTGCTGGTGCGCCGCCACGTGCCGGAAAGCCCGCGCTGGCTGCTGCGCCACGGACGCGTGGAGGAAGCCAGCCGGATCCTCGACGCCATCGAGGCCGAGGTCGTCGCCCAGCACGGTCCGCTGCCACCGCTCCCCGCGGTGGCGCCGAAGGACCGGCGGGAGCAGCGGCCGGTGCCGACGATGCGTGAGGTGCTGCATGTGCTGTTGCGCCGCTATCGCGTGCGCAGCGGTGTGGCGCTGTCGTTGATGCTGGCGCAGGCCTTCTTCTACAACGCGATCTTCTTCAGCTACGCGCTGGTGCTGACGCGCTTCTATGGCGTCGCCGACCATCGGGTGGCGCTCTACATCTTCCCGTTCGCGCTGGGCAACGTGCTGGGACCGTTGCTGCTGGGACCGCTGTTCGACCGGGTGGGGCGCCGTCGCATGATCGCGCTGACCTACGGCCTGGCCGGGGTGGGCCTGGCGGCCACCGGCGTGGCCTTCGTCGCGGACGTGCTCGACGCGCGCTCGCAGGCACTGTGCTGGTCGGCGGTGTTCTTCTTCGCCTCCGCGGCGGCGAGCTCCGCGTACCTCACGGTGAGCGAGGTGTTCCCGCTGGAGATGCGCGCGATGGCCATCGCGATCTTCTATGCGGTCGGGACAGGCGCTGGCGGTTTCGCGGCGCCGCTGCTGTTCGGATGGCTGGTGGAGAGCGCCGACCGCGGCAACGTGGCGATCGGCTATGGCGTCGGCGCGGTGCTGGTCATCGTGGCGGGGCTGCTCGCGCTGCGCTTCGGCGTTGATGCGGAGCGCAAACCGCTGGAGGACATCGCGCCGTCGAGTTGACCGGTCCTCAGCGCTTCCCGACCCAGCGCCTGACGCGACGCTGCCAGTCCAGCCATTGCCGATGGCGGGAGCGGTCGATGCGTTTCACGTCGATGAGCGTGATGTCGCCGCAGGCGGACATGGTGTGCAGGCCGCACGCGAAGTCACGATGGGCGAGGTCGCCGGTGAAAGTCTCGGGCAAGGCCTGGACCTCGACGGCCTCCGTCGACAGGCGCGTGAAGCGCAGCCAGCGCGTCGCACCTCCGTAGCCATTGCGGCTGTCCTGCACGGGCAGCGTGACGAGACCGTCCGCGCCGACGAAGGGCGTGCCGGCCGGGCGGGCGCCGTCGTGCGCCAACCTCACCGGATTGGCGCGGTGCGGCGTCCATGGCCCCTGCAACGACGGTGCATGGGCGACATGCAGTTCCCGCTGATCGCGCTTGTCCGGCCCGATGACGGCGTAGAACATCCACCAGATCCCGTCGTGCCGCAGCAGCGAGGCGTCGACCGCGCGCACGCCGGGCAGCAGCGCGCAGACCCGCTCCCAGCGTTCCCAGCGCTCGGCGCCGTCCACCGCACGATAGAGCGCGACTTCCTCGGCCTGGCTGGACTCGGGGACCATCCAGACCTGACCCTCGTGCTCGAAGACGAAGGGATAGGACAGATGGAAGGGCGTTCGCAGCACCGGCCTGGGCGCGCTCCACGCGCCGCTGCCCAGATCGAGCGTGAGCCGCTGCAGGTCGGCGCGCTTGGTGCGGTAGTCGAAGTGTTCGACGAACACATGCAGGGCGTCGCCCTCGCGCAGGGCGAAGGGATCGGCGTAATAGCGCCAGTCGCCGGCCTCGGGCATCCAGACGATGCGGTCCCGCAGTTCGTGCAGACGCTCGGGTGTGAGCCGATCGATGCGTTCGGGAACGACGCCGACAGTCCAGAAGTCGGACTTCGGACGTTTAACCATGAGCGTCTTCGACGCTCAGCCCGGTCAGGTCGTGCACCCGGGCGCCCTGACGCGTCAGCACGTCCTGGTAAAGACCCAGCGTGGCGCGCACGGCGGTGGAGCGGTCGTAGCGCTGCATGTCGTAGTCGACCGGGCGGCGCTGGTCGCGCTGGCGCTGCTCGATCGCCGCCGCGATCGCCCGGCCCATCGCCGACGCGTCGTCGATGGGCACGATGGCCGATTGCGCAGGATCCAGCATCTCGCTCGCGCCCAGGGTCGCGGTCGCCACGATCGGCAGTCGCGCGCGCATGGCTTCGAGGATCGCCAGCGGGAACTGCTCCTCGCGCGACGAGGACACGTAGAGGTCCATCTCGCCGAGCAGTTCGTCCACGTTCCAGCGGAAGCCGAGCAGATGGATGCGCCCGTCGTCGCCGCGCAGCGCTTCAAGCTCGGCGCGCTGCGGGCCTTCGCCGATCAGCACGAGGTGGGCGTTCGCCGGCGCGTGCTGCCGGAAGGCCTGGATCAGGGTGTGCATGCCCTTGGCCGCGTGCAGCCGGCCGACGCAGCCGATCACCGGCGCGGCGTGCGGGATGCCGAGCTCCATGCGCAGCGATCCCGACGGCGCCTTCGCGGCGCAGGATCCGGCGCTGCGTTCCGGGGCCCAGTTGTAGATGACGCGATGCAGGCCGCCGAATTCCTTCAGATGACCGACCTGCGCGGAATTGACGCACACCAGCGCGTCCATCCGCGCATGGTGATGCGTCTTGTATCCCACATGCAGTGTGCCGACGCGCGCGCTGTGCTTGGCCGCTGTCACCGCCTTGCAGGCAGGACCGAGGTGACCGTGGACGACGTCCGCGCCCAGCTTGGCGGCCAGCCGCCGCACGCGCGCGGCACGCAGCACGGGCAGGCGCAGGCCGTGGAAGCTGACGCGCTGGTCCAGTGCATGGCGGACAGCCGATCCCGCCTGCCCGATCACATGCACGCTGTGGCCCAGCGCGGCCTGCGCGTTGGCCAGGTCGACACAGTGATGCTCGCCCCCGGCGAGGCGAGATGAGAAAACCACGTGGACGATTGAAAGTGCGCGCATCACGTCGAATCGGCAAAAAGGATAAATAACGTCTGGAGTCTATTTCTTAACATTCAGCAATAAAGCGGGATTTCCCCCAGGATCGTGGGGTGTACGGTGGGTCAATAGCAAAGCTGTGCGCAATTTCATGGGTGACATTGACGCCACTTGAACAATCAGGACGACGTTGGGGCGCGCAACGGTCGCCGGCGGGACGTAGTGACTGAAGCGGGGACGAAACGCCACGTAACCAAACCGGCAGTGACGGCCGGGCACGCTTCGGGGCGACGAAGCGCTGTTTCCCTGGGATGAACTGCAGGATGTGACCACCTGCATGCAGGGTCATTGAAGTTAAGCTAGCGCGCCTTTTTGCGGCTTTCGCACGAAGGACACCTCGTGACCACCCCCTGCCTCGTTCCCTCGGAGCCCGCTTCATGCTGCGTCTGTCGCTGATCGCCCTTGTCGTTGCATCCCTGCTTGCCGGTTGCGGCAAATCCTCCCCCGACAAGAAGGCATCGCCCGCGGCCGAGGCGGCCAGCGCGCCCAGCCTGCTGGTGGCCGCCGAGGACGTGCAGACGCTGGGTGTCAGCGCCTACGCAAGCGGCCCGGTGATCACCGGCTCGATCCAGCCGGAACGTCGCGCCGACCTGCGCGCCGAACTGCAGGCCATCGTGCTGCAGGTCTACAAGGAAAACGGCGAGCGCGTGAAGCGCGGCGACCTGCTGGTGCGCCTGGACGACACCGCCATCCGCGACACGGTCCAGTCCGCCGACGAATCCGCCCGGGCGGCCTCGCAGAGTTTCGAACAGGCCGAGCGCCAGTACCAGCGCCTGAAGACGCTGCAGGCGCAGGGCATGAGCTCCATCCAGGCGATGGAAGACGCCGAGATCCGCCGCAACAACGCGCAGAGCGACCTGGTCGCCGCGCGCGCCCGTGTGGCCACCGCGCGCCAGCAGCAGCAGCGCACCGAGGTGCGCGCGCCGTTCGACGGTGTCGTCAGCGATCGAAAGGTCTCGCCGGGCGATTCGGCCCAGATCGGCAAGGAACTGATCAAGGTGATGGACCCGGCGTCGATGCGCTTCGAAGGGTTGGTGTCCGCCGACCGCATGTCCGAGCTCAAGCTTGCGCAGGTCGTGTACTTCCGGGTCAACGGCTATCCGCAGGTGGACTTCCAGGGCAAGGTGCGCCGCATCGCGCAGGCCGCCAACGCCAACACCCGCCAGGTCGAGGTGCTGGTCGACTTCGCCGGCGCGCAGCAGCCCGGCGTGGCCGGCCTCTATGCGGAAGGGCGCGTGCAAACCAACAGCGTCTCGGCGCTGATGGTGGCGGACGGCGCGCTGGTGCGCGAGGGCGACAAGTCCTTCGTCTGGCGCGTGGACGCCGGCAAGGTCTCGAAGACCCCGGTGAACCTGGGTGCGCGGGACGACCGCCAGGGCCTCTACGTGGTGACCGGCGGCCTGAAGCAGGGCGACCGCATCCTGCGCAGCCCGACCAGCACGCTGCTCGACGGTCAGCGCGTCGAGCTCAGCAAGGCCGCCGCGGCCACCGCGGCCCCCGCCATGACCAGCGCCAGCGGCACGCCGCCGACCGGATTGACGAACTCGGGCTCGACCTCGACCTCCGCGGGCTCGACCGTGGTGCCGCTGCCCGTGCTGCCGGTGGCCTCCGCCGCCTCGGCCCCCTGACGCGCACAGGAGCCTGAACCATGTTCCTCTCCAATTTCTCGGTCAAGAAGCCGATCGCGATGATCGTGATCATCATCGGCTTGATGGCCCTGGGCCTGCTGGCCCTGTCCAAGCTGCGCGTCAACGAGCGGCCCGACGTCGACCTGCCGCTGCTGGTGGTCAGCATCAGCTATCCCGGCGCGTCGCCGGAGACCTCCGAGCGCGAGATCGTCAACCGCATCGAGAAGTCGCTGCAGAGCATCTCCGGCGTGAACGAGGTGCGTTCGACCTCGGGCGAAGGGTCGGCGCAGCTGCTGCTGTTCTTCAACTTCGACAAGAACATGATCGAGGCGGCCGACGAGGTCCGCAACGCGATCGCCGCGGTCCGCCACAAGCTGCCGACCGAGATGCGCGAGCCCGTGCTTCAGCGCGTCGACCCGTCGGCGCAGCCGATCATGCAGCTGGCGCTGTCGTCCAGCAGCCAGTCGCATGCCGAGATCTCGCGGATGGCCGAGGACCAGTTCGCCGACCGCTTCCGCGCCATCCCGGGCGCCGCGACGGTGACGGTGAACGGTTCGCTCAAGCGCGAGCTGTCGGTGCTGCTGAACGCGCAGAAGCTGCGTGAGTTCAACGTCTCGGTGACGGAGGTCGTCAACGCGCTGCGCATGCAGAACACGACGGCGCCGGTGGGCAAGGTGCGCGGGCAGCTCGAGGACCAGAGCATCCGGCTGCTGGGCCGCATCGAGTCGCCGGCCGATTTCAACCAGATCGTGGTGAAGCGCTCGGGCAGCGAGCTGATCCGCCTGGGTCAGGTGGCCACGGTGCAGGACGGCTTCGCGGAACAGACCGGCCTGTCGGTGCGCAACGGCCATCCGAACGTCGGCATCATGGTCACGCGCTCGCGCGACGCGTCGACGGTGAGCGTGGCCAAGGAGGTCCGCCAGCTGGTCGAGGAGATCGGCAAGACGCTGCCCCAGGGCACCAAGCTCGAGGTGGTGCAGGACGGCGGGCAGGACGCGCAGGACAGCCTGAACAACGTGATCCACGCGCTGGTGTTCGGCGCGGGCCTGACGATCTTCGTGGTCTACGTGTTCCTGAATTCCTGGCGTTCGACCATGATCACGGCGCTGTCGCTGCCGACCTCGGTGATCGCCGCGTTCATTGCGGTGTGGCTGTGCGGCTTCACGCTGAACTTCATGAGCCTGCTGGGCCTGTCGCTGGCGATCGGGGTGCTGATCGACGATGCGATCGTGGTCCGCGAGAACATCGTGCGTCACATGGAGCGCGGCGCCGACCGCCGCACGGCCGCATTGAAGGGCACGGCCGAGATCGGCCTGGCCGTCGCGGCGACGACCTTCTCGATCGTCGCCGTGTTCATCCCGGTGGCCTTCATGCCGGGCGTGTCCGGCGAATGGTTCCGGCCCTTCGGGCTGACGGTGGTGGCCTCGGTGCTGGTGTCGCTGTTCATCTCGTTCACGCTGGACCCGATGCTGTCGGCGTTCTGGGGCGACCCCCCGGGGCACCATGAAGCGCCGAAGACGAACTGGGTGTCGAAGAAGCTGCACGCCTTCAACGAGTGGTTCGATCGCCAGGCCGACGGCTACGGCCATGTGATCGCCTGGGCGCTGCACCACCGCACCTGGATGGCCGTGTTCGCGGTCCTGAGCTTCGTGCTGGCGATCTTCCTGCAGGTCACGATGGGCGGCACGAGCTTCCTGCCGGCCTCCGACTCCGGGACCATCGCCATCGAGGTGCGCACGCCGGCCTCGTCCAGTCTTGAATATGCACGGCTCAAGATGGGCGCCGCGTCCGCGCTGGCGCGCGAGATGCCCGAGACGGTGGCCACCAACGAGAGCGTGAACGCCAGCGGCGGCCGCGTCTACGTGGACCTGGGCAAGAGCACCCAGCGCAAGCGCAGCGCGGCCGAGATCGCCGCCGACCTGCGCACGCGGGTGGCGCGGCTGGTCGGGGCGGAGTACGTGGTGCTCGACGACCTGAACAACGGCGCGCAGAAGCCGGTGCAGATCCGGTTCTCCGGCGCGGACTCGCGCAAGCTGATGGAGATCACCACCGACTACATGGAGAAACTGCGCCGAGTGCCGGGCGCGGTGGACGTGGGCCTGTCGGAGCAGGATCCGCAGAACGAGCTGCAGATCGAGCTCAACCGCGGCCTGGCCAATACGCTGGGGATCTCGGTGGGCGATGCGGCCAACTCGCTGCGGGTGGCCTTCGCCGGCGTGGAGGTCGGCGACTGGATCGACCCGAGCAGCGAGACGCGCGACGTCGCGGTGCGGCTGGCGCCGGAAGACCGCGTCGACGCGAGCAACATCGAGCGCCTGCCGATCGCGGTGAGCGGCGCCGGCGTGATGGTGCCGCTGGAGCAGATCGCCACGGTGACCATGGGCAAGGGTCCGGCCAAGATCCAGCATGCGGACGGCAAGCGGATGATCGCGGTGTCGGCCAACGCGCACGGCCGATCGCCCGGCGAGGTCACCAGCGACGCGCTGAAGCTGGCGAAGTCCATCAACTTCCCGCCCGGTTACGGCATCGAGCTGGCGGGCGCGGCCAAGGACCAGCAGGAGGTGTTCAGCGCGATGGGCATCGCGCTGGCCTCGGGCATCGGCCTGATGTACCTCATCCTGGTGATGCAGTTCGGCAGCTTCACCGCGCCGCTGGGCGTGATGCTGTCCCTGCCGCTGTCGCTGATCGGCGTGGTGGTGGCGCTGCTGCTGACCAAGGGCACGCTGAACCTGATGAGCTTCATCGGGATCATCATGCTGGCCGGCCTGGTGGCGAAGAACGCCATCCTGCTGCTGGACGCGGCGCGCCAGGAGGAGGCGGCCGGCGTGCCGCGCGAGGAGGCGCTGATGCACGCGGGCCGCAAGCGCTTCCGTCCCATCCTGATGACGACCTTCGCGCTGATCGCCGGCATGCTGCCGGTGGCGGTGGGCATCGGCGAGGGCGGCGAGTTCTACCGTCCGATGGCGGTGGCCATCATCGGCGGCACGATCACGTCGACCTTCCTGACGCTGCTGATGGTGCCGAGCTTCTACGACAGCATCGAGATCAAGCGCGACAGCTTCCTGGCGAAGTTCCACCGTCGCGAGGCGCGCTGGACGACGGCCGGCGCGCTGCTGGCGGGCATCGTCGAGTTCGTGCTCTTCCTGACCTTCGTGCGCTTCGTGTTCCGTCTGGTGATGCGCGGTTGGGGCATGGTCAGCGGCAAGCACCGCCGTCCGGTCGATCTGACGACCCACGGCGCGGGCGACGACTGACGCGTGGTCCGGATGCAGCCGGTGATGGGGCCACCCGCCACCGGAGCAGAGCGAAAGGGCGCCTCATCGAGGCGCCCTTTTTCGTCGCGTCGTTCCGTCGGGGCGCGCGTGGACGGTGCCGTCGTTCATTTTTGGCAGAGCGGAGATTCATGCAAAGAACTTCGCAAGCGGCAGCCGCGACTGGAGTAGCCCTCAGCAATCCTGGAGCATCGCGATGTATTTGGTACGAGAAAACGCGCCGCGACGAGTGGCACGGCACCCTGTGCAACTGGCTGTGTCGATCTGTCTTCTGGCCGGCCTGACGGCTTGTGGTGGAGGCGGGGACGATGCTTCAGCACCCACAAGCGGTACGCCCTCAGGTGTGACGACGCCTTCGAATCCGAGCCTCGCGCCGACACCGACACCGACACCGACGCCAGTCCCCGTTCCAGAACCAACGCCAGCTCCGGTCCCAGCCCCAGCCCCGGCTCCGGCTCCGGCTCCGGCTCCGGCTCCGACTCCGGCTCCGGCTCCGGCTCCGGCTCCGGCACCGGCTCCAGCTCCAGCTCCAGCTCCAGCTCCAGCTCCAGCTCCGGCTCCGGCTCCGGCTCCGGCTCCGGCCCCGGCTCCGGCCCCGGCCCCGGCTCGCATCGTTGGCGGGGCCGTCAGTGGTCTTGAGCCCGGCAACATCCTGCTGCTGCGAAAAAACGACAGCGAGGATCTGAGCGTCACTGCGAACGGAGAGTTCCGCTTCTCCGCGCCGATCGCCAGCGACACGCCATACGTCGTCTCCGTCAAGGGCCAACCCCAGTGGCAGCGCTGTGCGATCGCCAGCGGCGGCGGCGCGGGGGATCGGGTGACGGTCGTCTGCAGCGCGTCGCAGACGGTCGTCGACACCTTGGCGGGATCCGGTGCGCGGGGGGCGTCCGACGGCATCGCCAGTCAGGCGTCATTCAACCAGCCGGGCGGTGTTGCGGTCGACAGTGCAGGCAATGTCTACGTGGCCGATCTCGCCAACCAGGAGATCCGAAAGATCACCCCGGCAAGGAATGTGACGACACTGGCAGGCCATTCCGGCTCGACCGGCACGGCGGATGGCGACCGCTACGCCGCTTCGTTCAAGGGCCCGACATCCGTTGCCGTGGATGCCGATGGCAACGTGTACGTGTCGGATCAGTTGTCGCATCGAGTACGAAAGATCACGCCCGCCGGCGTGGTCTCCACGTTGGCGGGTTCCGAGATCGCCGGTTCCGCCGACGGTCATGGCGCCGCGGCGACCTTCGGCCAGCCGGCGGGGCTTGCCGTAGATGCGGTTGGCAATCTCTATGTCGCGGATCGTGCCAACAACCGGATCCGCAAGATCAGCCCGGCAGGCGATGTCGTCACGCTGGCCGGTTCGGGCGTGGAGGGGTCCACCGACGGAAGCGGCGTTCAGGCTTCATTCTCGGAACCCGTCGATGTCGCGGTGGATAGCGCGGGCAACGTCTATGTGGCGGACGCCCGGAACAACCGGATTCGAAAGATCACGCCGGCAGGGAATGTCACGACGTTGGCGGGCTCCGGCCTGCAGGGGGCGGCGGACGGCGTCGGCGCCAGTGCATCGTTCTTCCGCCCATTCGGTATCGCAGTCGACCGTGCCGGCTATGTCTACGTGACGGATTCGGGGAACAACAGGATCCGCAGGATCAGTCCGCTCGGCTTCGTGACGACACTGGCCGGCACCGGCGCAGTCGGTTCGACCAACGGTAGCGCCGCGACGGCAAGCTTCTACTCGCCAAGCGGTGTCGCAGTCGATGGCAGTGGCATCGTCTACGTGGGAGATGGGGCCAACAACCTGATCCGCAGAATCACAAGTTCGCTTGCGCCTTGAATTGGAACGGGGCGGTGGGTCAGGTCTTGCCGATCAGACCACCCGCCCCGGATTCAGCAACCCACGCGGATCCAGCGCCTGCTTGATCTGCCGCATCAGCTGCATCGCCACCGGGCTCTTGCGCTGCGAGAGTTCCTCGCGCTTGAGCTGACCGATGCCGTGCTCGGCGGAGATGGAGCCGCCGTGCGCCGTCACCTGGTCGTAAACGACCTCGTTGACCGTGGCCTCGTGTTCGCGGAGGAAATCGGCGGCGGTGATGCCTTCCGGCGCCTGCAGGTTGTAGTGCAGGTTGCCGTCGCCCAGATGGCCGAAGTCCACCAGGCGCGAACCCGGGAAGCGCTCCGCCAGCAGCGCGTCGCAACGCTCGACGAAGTCCGGGATGCGCGACACCGGCAGCGCGATGTCGTGCTTGATGTTCAGGCCTTCCTCGCTCTGCGCCAGCGGGATGGATTCGCGCAGGTGCCACATCGCCTGGCTTTGCGACAGGCTCTCCGCCACCGCCGCGTCGTCGATCGCGCCGCGCTCCAGCGCTTCCTCGAGCAAACCCTCGAACTGCGTGCGGGCGTGTTCCTCGCCCTCGCTGTCCGAGAGCTCCAGCAGCACCGTCCACGGACGAGGGCCGAGCGGCTGCGCCAGCTGCGGGAAGTGCTTGCGGACCAGCGCCAGCGACAGCGCATTCATCACCTCGAAACCGGTCAGCGCCGCGCCGCAGCGCGATCGCGCCAGGTCCAGCAGCGCGACGGCATCGCGTAGCGTGTCGCAGGCGGCCAGCGCGGTCATCCGCGCGCGCGGCAGCGGATGCAGCTTCAGCGTCGCCGCGGTGATCACGCCCAGCGTGCCTTCGGAGCCGATGAACAGGTCGCGCAGGTCGTAGCCGGTGTTGTCCTTGCGCAGCCCGGACAGTCCGTCCCACACCGTGCCGTCGGCGGTCACGACCTCCAGGCCCAGGCACAACTCGCGCGCGTTGCCGTAGCGCAGCACCTGCGTGCCGCCGGCATTGGTGGCGAGGTTGCCGCCGATCGTGCAGCTGCCCTCGGCCGCCAGGCTCAGCGGGAACAGCCAGCCCGCCTCGCGCGCCGCCTGCTGCACGTGCTGCAGCACGCAGCCGGCCTCGACGGTCATCGTCAGATTCGAGGGATCGATCTGGCGGACGCGGTTCAGCCGTTGCAGGCTCAGCAGCAGTTGCGTCCCCGAATCGTCGGGAACGCCGCCGCCCACCAGTCCGGTGTTGCCGCCCTGCGGCACCAGCGCCACGCCGTGTTCGCGCGCGAGTGTGACGACCGCGGCGACCTGCGCCGTGTCGGCCGGGCGGACCACCGCCAGCGCACGTCCGACGTAGCGCTTGCGCCAGTCGCGCTCGAAACCGGACAGGTCGTGTCCGGCGGGCAGCAGCACATGGGCGTCGCCCAGCGTGGCGCGCAGGGCGTCGACGAGGGCGGCACTCATCGTTCATCCTTCGAGGCTGCGGACTGCGCCGCCTCGTCGTCGAGCCGCTGCGCTTCAGCCGATCTCGCTTCAGCCAGTCGCTGCCGGATCTGCGCCGCGCAGGCGACGAAGATGGTCACCGACAGCACCACCTCGATCCACGCGAGCACCATGCCGAACCCGCCTTCGGACGTGCCGCGCACCAGTCCTTCGGTCACGTAGAGCCAGATCATCAGGCTGACCCAACGGTAGGTGTACATGCGGTAGCGCCACAGGCCGACCAGCGGCAGCAGCAGCGGCAAGGCCTTGATCGCGAGCGTGCCGCGCCCGGTCGGCGCGAGCCAGAGTTCCCAGGCCAGGCACACGACGGCCAGCGCCAGCGTGGCGAAGAACGCCAGTTGCCGGCTGCCGCGTTCGCGCGCGGTGGGCGCCGAGCGTGGCGTCGGCGCATGGGTCGGCGCAGGGGTCGACTGCGTAGCCGGCGCGGAGCTCATCGAAGGGGCGGCGTCGAGGCTTGACATGGCTGGCATCATAGCCAGCATGATCAGTGAAGTTCGGGCGCAGACGCAGAGCTGGCGCGAAGGAATCCGGGAGCTCGGACGCGAGTTGTTGACGTGGCCGTATGCGCGCACGCTGCGTTTGTTCGTGCAGCGCTTCCGCGCGAAGCGCCTGGGCCTGACCGCCGGCAGCCTGACCTTCACGACGCTCATCTCGCTGGTGCCGCTGCTGACCGTCGCGCTGGCGCTGTTCACCGCGTTCCCGATGTTCTCCAGCTTCCAGTCCGCGCTGGAGAAGTACTTCCTCAAGTCGCTGATCCCCGACAACATCGCCCGCCCGGTGCTGATGTCGCTGACGCAGTTCGCGGCGAAGGCGAACCGGCTCGGCGTGGTCGGCCTGGTCGTGCTGGCGGTGACGGCGCTGTCGCTGATGCTGACGATCGATCGCACGCTCAACCAGATCTGGCGCGTGCAGCGACCGCGGCCGATCGCACAGCGGGTGCTGGTGTACTGGGCGGCGCTGACGCTCGGGCCGCTGCTGCTGGGCGGCAGCCTGACGGTCACCAGCCTGCTGATCTCCGCCAGCCAGAACCTGGTGGACAACATGCCGCGCGGGCTCGTCGTGCTGCTCAACAGCGTGGACCTGCTGGTGCTCTGGGCCGCGATCGCGGGGCTCTTCCATTACGTGCCCAACACGGACGTGCGGTGGCGCCATGCGCTCACCGGCGCCGCCTTCGTCGCCGTGGCCTTCCACCTGGCGAAGCTGGCGCTGGCCTGGTACGTGAAGCAGGTGCCGACCTATTCGACGCTCTACGGCGCGTTCGCGGCCGTGCCCATCTTCCTGATCTGGATCTACGTCGGCTGGTCGATCGTGCTGCTCGGCGCCATCCTGGCGGCCAACGCGCCGGCCCTGGCCGGTGGCGTCAGCGTGCGGGCCAACAAGCCCGGCATGCAGCTGGCGCTCGCGCTGGACGTGATCCGCGAACTCGACGCGTCGCGCACCGGGGGCGAATCGGGACTGTCCATGATCGGCCTCTCGCAGCGAATGTCGGTCGACCCGCTGCAGCTGGAGCCCGTGATCCAGCACCTGCAGAAGCTGGACTGGATCGGGCGCCTGGAGGAGGAGGGCGCGCAACGCCTGGTGTTGTTGTGCGACCCCGCCTCGACGATCGCCGAACCCCTCATCCGCGCGCTGCTGGCGGACCGTCAGCAAGGGCTGGCGGCGTTGTGGGAGAACGCCGGCTGGGAGCAGACGACCGTCGGCACGCTGATCGGGCGCGTGACGCCCGACGTGATCGCCATCGCGTCGTCCGCCGCGATCGGCGGACAGGCCGTGTCCGCGATCGCCCTGACGCCGGCGGCGTCGTCGACGATGCCGGCTAGCGCAGGTAGGTGACGGCCACGCCGCCGATCACGGCCAGCAGCGCCACCACCGAATAGATCGCGCGCCGGTACGGCGGCTTGGGCCGCGTCGCGCCGGTCGGTTTCATGCCGTACTTGGGTGTCGCGCCCAGCGGCAACGCCGCCTTGTCGATCAGGGGGGTGGAACGGTGCTCGCGCGCTCTTTGCTCGGCCACGCGCAGACGCGCGGATCCATCCAGCAGCTGCAGCTGCTTCGCCTGGGTTTCGGTGTCGATGGTGGCCGGCTGGGTCGGGGTAGGGATGTGGGGATGCTTCTCTGAAAACGAGCGTTGCTGCATATGGACTGCCTTGACTACGCTCCCTCGCCTCCGCGAATGCGGCCCATTGTCACGACCTCGTCGCGCGGGTCAAGTAACAGGAGGTAGGGGCGGGCGAGGGGAAAGCCGCAGGCTCGCCCAGTCAGGCGTGCAGCACGACAAGCAACGCGGTCGCCGCCTTCTTCGACAGGTTGCGGATCGCATGCGCGCCGTCGACGGCGTAGCGTGCGGTCTCGCCGGTCTTGACCGTCTGGCGGCTACCGCCCGCGGTCACCTCGAGTTCACCGCCCAGCACGCTCAGGTGCTCGCGCGAACCAGGCTCGTGCGCCGCCGACTCGAGCGCGCCGCCGGGCTGCACGGTCAGTTCGTACCATTCGAAATTGCCCGCCAGGTCGATGGGGCCGAGGATGCGCAGCCGGCACAGGCCGTCGGGACTCGACAAGGCCGGCGTCCCGTGCGACGCGACGACCTCGATCGTCGGCGCGGCGGGTCTTTCGCCGCCCAGCAGCTCCGACAACTCCACCCGCAGCGCATTGGCCAGCCGCCACACCACGGCCACCGTGGGATTGGCCTGGTTGCGCTCGATCTGCGAGAGCATGGACTTGGACACGCCCGCTCTTCGCGACAGTTCGTCCAGCGACAGGCCTTGCGCTTGCCGCAGGGTCTGCAGCGTGGCGCCGACTCTGGGCGGTTCGAGTTTTTCGGAAGGGTTGGCGGACATCGGCGATGACGTTACGGTTGGGCAGGGCGGCGACGCCTTGACCCGGTGTCGACCTTCCTTGATACTGCACGGCTGTTCGATATAACGAACACGTTCGATTTAACGGATTGTGCCGCAGGAGCACCGCATGACCAACATCGTCCCCCCGTCCACCGACGACTTCTATCGCCACCTGCAGAACGAGCTGCAGGGCATCCGTGACGCCGGCCTCTACAAGAGCGAACGCATCATCACGGGCCCGCAGGGCGCGATCGTGACGACGAACGACGGCCGCGAGGTCATCAACCTGTGCGCCAACAACTACCTGGGGCTGTCTTCGCATCCGCAGGTCGTGGAAGCGGCCCATGAGGCGCTGCGCACGCACGGCTACGGCCTGTCGTCGGTGCGTTTCATCTGCGGCACGCAGGACATCCACAAGGAACTGGAACAGCGCCTGGCGCGCTTCCTGGGCACCGAGGACACCATCCTGTACGCGGCCGCCTTCGACGCCAACGGCGGGCTGTTCGAGCCGCTGCTGGGCGAGCAGGACGCCATCGTCAGCGACGAGCTGAACCACGCGTCCATCATCGACGGCATCCGGCTGTGCAAGGCCAAGCGCTTCCGCTACAAGCACAACGACATGGCCGACCTGGAGGCGCAACTGGTCGCCGCGCGCGCCGCCGGCGCCCGCCACGTCATGGTGTTCACCGACGGCGTGTTCTCGATGGACGGCACGATCGCGCAACTGGACAAGATGCGCGAGATCACCAACCGCTTCGGCGCGCTGCTCGCGATCGACGAATGCCACGCCAGCGGCTTCATGGGCAAGACCGGTCGCGGCACGCACGAGCATCGGGGCGTGTTCGGCAAGGTCGACATCATCACCGGCACCCTGGGCAAGGCGCTGGGCGGGGCCTCGGGCGGCTTCACGACCGGCCGCAGGGAAGTGATCGAACTGCTGCGCCAGCGTTCGCGGCCCTACCTGTTCTCCAACACGGTGGCGCCGAGCATCGTCGGCGCGTCCATCGCCGTGCTGGACCTGCTCGAAGGCAGCACCGCGCTGCGCGACAAGCTCGAAACCAACACGACCTACTTCCGCGAAGCGATCCAGCAGGCCGGTTTCCAGATCAAGCCGGGCACGCATCCGATCGTGCCGGTGATGCTGTTCGACGCCGTCAAGGCGCAGCAGTTGAGCGCGCGCCTGCTGGAACTGGGCGTGTACGCGGTCGGCTTCTTCTATCCCGTGGTGCCCAAGGAACAGGCCCGGGTGAGAGTGCAGATCTCCGCCGTGCATGAGCGCGAACATCTGGAGAAGGCGGTCGCCGCCTTCGCGCAGGCGGGCCGCGAGCTGGGCCTGGTGAAGTAAGCAGAGTCAGAAGCAGATCCCCATGACGAAGATCCTGTTGATCGGCGCGAACGGCCAGATCGGTTCCGAACTGGCGGTGGAGCTCGCCAAGCGCCACGGCAACGCCAACGTGATCACCAGCGACGTGGCGCCGCAGGGCCGCGTGCCGCAGCTGACGCACGAGATGCTGGACGTGACCGATGCGGCCGCGCTGGCGGCGGTGGTCAAGCGCCACGGCATCACGCAGATCTACCACCTCGCGGCGGCCTTGTCGGCGACCGGCGAGAAGCACCCGATGTGGGCCTGGGATCTGAACATGAAGGGCCTGCTCAACGTGCTGGAGCTGGCGCGCACGGAGAAGCTGGAACGCATCTTCTGGCCGAGTTCGATCGCGGCCTTCGGTCCGCAGACGCCCAAGCGCGACACGCCGCAGACCACGGCGATGGACCCGTCGACCGTCTACGGCATCTCCAAGCTGGCGGGCGAGGGCTGGTGCCGCTGGTACCACGCCAACCACGGCGTGGACGTGCGCAGCCTGCGCTACCCGGGCCTGATCAGCTGGAAGACGCCCCCGGGCGGCGGCACGACGGACTATGCGGTCGAGATCTTCCACGAGGCGCTCAAGCACGGCCGCTACACCTGCTTCCTGAAGGAAGACCAGGCGCTGCCGATGATGTACATGCCCGACGCGCTCCGCGCGACGCTGGAGCTGATGGAAGCGCCGGCGGAGCGCATCACCGAGTGGGGCAGCTACAACCTGGCCGGCGTGAGCTTCACGCCGGAGCAGATCGCCGCGTCGATCCGCCGCAGGATCGCGGGCTTCGAGATCGACTACGCGCCGGACTTCCGCCAGAACATCGCGGCAAGCTGGCCCCAGTCGATCGACGACTCGGTCGCGCAACGCGACTGGGGCTGGAAGCTCGGCTACGACCTGGATGCGATGGCGGACGACATGCTGGCGTCCCTGAAGGCGCAGGGCTGATCAGGGCTGCGCAGGGCTGCTCAGATCGCGCTTCATCCCGCCTGTGAGGACGGTCTCATGGTCCAGGTAGGGGATCTCCGGGTCGGTCAAAGACATGGTGTCGAATTCCTGTTCGTCGGCGCGGTCCTGATCCGCGCATTCATTTTCGGAACTGGGCGTTGCGAGGGAGTCGATCTCCCCATCTTCGACGTCGCTGCCTCTGGCTGTCCGGCCCAACGCCCTGGAAGAAGACGAGGCTCCAAGCGCGAGTGCCAGAGCGTCTCGATCTCGCGGTTCGACGTGGCTTGTGCCGTTGAGCGAGGGAGACGGCAGAGTCGTCGAGGTCCGAAGGCTCGACGTCGGATCGCCGGTCCCTGACAGTTTGGCCTCTCGATCCGAGGTGGGAGATGTCGCGTCATGAACCGGCACGGTATGCGAAGAGCTGGTGACTTGCATCGGAGAAGGCTTTCAGTTGTGAATCGGATAGGCCGCCCGTCGAATCGTTGATGTGGCGCCGAAGGGTGGGGTTGGTGGGGCAAGACTCCACGCGAGTTCCCGCGAGACAATGGCGCCGTCGTCGTTCCGACGAACCTGCTGAGTGCACGCATGTCCCGACTCGCCACCGAATTCCAACGTCTCTACGCCTCTGGTCCTGAAGGGTCGGTGCGCGCGCTCGTACTCGATGTCGGGCGCCCCTCGGACTGGGAATTGCTCGGCGCCGTCTGGCGCGGCGTGCAGCTCGATCTGTCGCTGCCTGCACCGGGCATCGCCATCGCGGGGGAGAACAGCTACCAGCTGTGGTTCTCGCTGCAGCAAGGCTGCTCCGATGTCGAGGCGGGCGTGTTCTTCGACGGGGTGAAAGCGCGCTATCTGAGCGGCGTCGCGGCGCCCCGGATCCGCTGCCTGAAGGAAGTTCCTGTAGTGCCGGCCGAGGTCAGGGAAGGCCAATGGTCCGCGTTCGTCGCGCCGGACCTGGCGCCGGTGTTCGTCGAGGCGACCTGGCTCGACATCCCGCCCGGCGTGGAAGGACAGGCGGATCTGCTGAAGTCCCTGAAGAGCATCACCACGCAGGCGTGGCGGGAGGCATTGGCGCAACTCGCGCCGCCCACGCCGCCCACGCCGCAATACCTGGCACCCGCATTGGCGTCGCCGTCGTCCGACGTCGCGCCGGTCTTGTCCACCCATTCCCCGGCGACCGCCTTCAGCGATCCGCGCGCGTTCCTGCTCCACGTGATGAACGATGCGACCGTGCCGATGGCGCTGAGGATGGAGGCGGCGAAGGCGCTCTTGCCGCGCACCTGATCGCGCAAGCGAACGTCACCCCGACAACGTCAACACCCCGTCCGGATACCTGGCGCACATGAAGTCCACGAAGGCCTTGACCTTCGGACTCGCGAGGCGGCGCGAGGTGTGCAGCACCCACAGCTCGACCTCCTTGCCGCGCACGTCGCCCCATTGGACGAGTTCGCCGCGCGTCAGCTGGCTCCAGACGATGGACTGAGGCAGCAGCGCGACACCCGCGCCGGCGATCGTCGCGTCCCGCACCATCAACATGGACGACAGCCTCAGCACCGGCCGCGGCGCGAGCGTGAGGGCGCCGCCGTCGAGCGCCCAGACTTCGCCTTCGCGCGTCGTGCTCACGACCGCGGGCACCTCCACCGCCGGTTCGTTCGACGCCGTCTTGCCGGACTTCGTCTCTCCCGAGGCCGGCATCGCGAACGCCGGCGCGGCGACCGCCACCAGCCGGTCCTTCGCGAAGCAGCGTCCCACGAGCGCGCTGTCCATGCGCGGATTCGGCCGGATCGCGACGTCGAATCGTTCGTCGACGAGGTTGACTACGCGATCCTCCCCGACGACGTCGACCGTCACCCCAGGGTGCAGCGCACGGAACTCGGCACTCAGGCGTCCCATCGCGAGCTGCGAGAACAGCAGCGGCGCGGCGACGCGGAGCTGTCCGCGTACCTGGTCCGACCCCTCCGCCGTGGCCGTGAAGGCGTCGGCCACCTCGTTCATCGGACCTTCCGTCCGGCTGAGCAAGGCCTGACCCGCTTCGGTCAGCTCCAGCCCCTTGGTGCTGCGTTCGATGAGGCGCACGCCGAGCTGCTCCTCCAGATCGGCGACACGCCGCGACAAGGTCGCTTTCGACCGTCGGCTGGCTCGGCTGGCCCGCCCGAATCCGCCGTGCGTCGCGACCAGGTTGAAATCCGCCAGCGCGTTCAAGTCCATGTGTTCCACCGTTGAGACAGCAGGTATCGATTTTGGCGTCTGTGTTGATGAAGCGCAACGGACTATCGTTCATCCATCGCAACCCCTGATGGAAAGAACTGAACCATGACCACGCACACCGATTCCCTGCAATCCTCCTCCAGCATCCTCGTCACCGGCGCCTCCGGCACCATCGGTTCCCTCGTCGTCCAAGGCCTGGCGCGCCAGGGTGCCTCCGTGAAGGCGCTGGTCCGCACGCCGGGCAAGGCGCAACTCCCGCCAGGCGTCGCCGAAGTCGTCGCCGACCTGTCCGACATCCCGTCGATGCGCGCGGCGCTGTCGGGCGTGCGCACGCTGTTCCTGCTCAACGCCGTCACGCCGGATGAAGTCACCCAGGGCCTGCAGGCGCTGAGCCTGGCGCGCGAGGCCGGCATCGAACGCATCGTCTACCTCTCCGTGATCCACGCGGACGAGTTCGTCGACGTGCCGCACTTCACCGGCAAGCACACGGTGGAGCGGATGATCGAGCGCCTGGACCTGCCCGTGACGGTGCTGCGCCCGGCCTACTTCATGCAGAACGACGCCCAGGTGCAGTCGGTGGTCGAGGGCTACGGCGTGTATCCGATGCCCATCGGTGAGGCAGGCGTGGCGATGATCGACACGCGCGACCTGGCGGACGTCGCCGTGGCGGAACTGCTCCGGCGTGACGCCGCGCCGGGGCCGCTGCCGCGCGTCACGCTGGAGGTCGTCGGCCCCGAGGAACTGACCGGCGCGTCCGCGGCCGGGATCTGGGGCCGCGCGCTGCAACGGGAGATCCACTACGGCGGCGACGACCTGAAGGCCTTCGAGGCGCAACTGGCCCAGGCGATGCCGTCCTGGATGGCCTACGACATGCGCCTGATGATGGCCCGCATCCAGCAGCAGGGCATGAAGCCGGCGGCCGGCACGACGCAGCGCCTGGAAGCCCTGCTCGGACGCCCGCTGCGGCGTTACGAGGACCTGGTCAAGGAATTGGCCGGCGCGCGCTGAATGGCCTGAAGCCGCCGCGGTGGGCTGGGACGGCCTCAGCTCGCCGCGGGCGTGTCCGGCACGACGATCGATTCCCCGATCGCGTAGAACTGGCCGCCCGCGATGTCGTGCAGCGTGCGGCAAGACCCGGCACACCAGCCACGCGGCGCAGCCGTCCACCGGCGCGAGGAGGCGTTCAGACCGGTGCGGGCGGCGAGGTCTGTCCGGGCAGCAGGCCTTCGGCGCGCAGGCGCGACAGGACGTCGAAGAGCAGCTCGCTCTTGATGCCGTAGGCCGCGCGCGGCGAGTTCACGAAGCCCGACGCGTTGAGGATCAGGTTGGTCCCGTCGACGCCGTCGAGCTGCACGTTCGGGGCCGGCGTGGAGAGCACGCCGCCGTGCGCCTGGAAGGCCGACAGCACCAGCGCCTTCACGCGGTCGGTGTCCGTGGCCAGCGGCATCGGCAGCTTGAACTGCACCATGCCGAGCGACTCGCCGTAGGTGACGTTGCGCACGATCTTGGTGATGAACTCCGAGTTCGGGACGATCACCGTGGAGCGGTCGCCCATCTGGATCTCGGTGGCGCGCACGCTGATGCGGCGGATGTCGCCCTCGACGCCGGACAGCGAGACCCAGTCGCCGACCTTCACCGGCCGCTCCGCCAGCAGGATCAGGCCGGAAACGAAGTTCTGCACGATCGATTGCAGGCCGAAGCCGATGCCCACCGACAGCGCGCTGGCGACCCAGGCCACGCTCTGCAGGCTGAAGCCGACGGCGGTCAGCGCCGCGGCGATCGCGGCGACGGTGCCGACGTAGCCGAACAGCGTCGTCGTGGACGAGCGCATGCCGACGTCCATGCGCGTCGTGGGCATGTAGCGCTCGGACAGCCAGCCCTTGAGCAGCCGCACCGCGGCCAGACCGACGAAGAGCACCGCCAGACCTTGCAGCAGCTCGATCGGATTGAGCGTCAGGGTACCGACCTTCAGGCCGTCGGCGAGGCTGCCGGACCGGCGCACCAGGTCCATCGGCCCCTCGCCGTAGGGGGCGAGCAGGAGCAAGAGCGCGAAGAAGGCGATCGAGATGCGGCAGACGGCGGACAGCAGCAGCGCGGTCTGCTCGCGCGTGCGCGGCGGGGCGGGCGCGTCGTCCTTTTCGGCGGTCTTCTTCTCGCTCTTGCCGTCGCCCGAGGCCGCGGCGGGCGAGGGCGCGAGCAGCGTCATGAACAGGTCGTCGACCACGACCGTGAGCAGGTAGGCGGCGCCGATCACGATGAGCGCCCACATCACCTGGTTGAGCACGAACATCGCCAGCGACACGAAGCCGGTCATCAGCGCCAGCGTCGCGCCGACCAGCGTCAGCCAGGCGGCGGCGCGCAGCACCGACAGCCAGAGCGGCCGGATCGTGAGCTCGGGGAGCTGGCCGGTGCCGGCGTCGGCGACGGCGTCCTGGTCTTCGGTCTTGCCGCCGGCATGCCGTCGCAGTTGCGCGATGGCCGCCCCGAGGACGGCGATGAAGGTCAACGACGCAAGCGTCTGGACGGCGCTGCCGCCGGGGGCGCTGAGGTCCAGCGCCGCCGCCGTGCGGGATGACAGCCAGCCCAGCACCACCGCCGCCGCGAGCGTGCGCGGCAGCCAGGCCAGGCGCGATGCGGCGACGTCGGGGACCGGCAGCAGCCGCCACGACGGTTTGCGCGCCATCAGCAGGGCGGCGCCCAGACCGGCGATGAAGCCGCCGAACCAGACGATCATCTCGGCCGTGTCCAGCCATTGGGCGAGCGAGCCGGGGCCATCTGGCGCGCCGTCGACGAGGCTGCCGGTCAAGGTCAGCACCAGGCCGTGGGCGATCAGGCCAGGGCGCAAGGTGCGTAGCGTCACCTCGCTGACGGCGAACAGGGATCGACGCAGCCGTCCCGGCGGAATGCGCGTCGCGCACAGACGGGCGGTCAGCCGACGGGCGCCAAGACACAGCACCAGCCACGCCGCCACGGCGGCGATGAAGGTCGCCCAGGCCGAGGCCGGAACCGAAGACCACAACGCGCCGAGCTCGATGCTGAACGCGCGGGCGCGCTCAACATCCGCCACACCATCGGTGCGCAGCGAACGCCAGAATCCCGATTGAAGAAGGGACGGCACGCGCTCTCCGAGACGGGCGCTCAGTTGCAGCCTTTGCGTCTGATCGGCATTGCGCTGAAGGCGGTCGGCCTGTCCGGTGATGTCGTTCGCGACCGTCACCAATCCGCCGATCGTCGCGACCTCGCGCGTCAGTTGCGCGCGCAGTTGCGCTACCTCCCCCGTCTCCTTCACGTCGGCCTGCGGTTCACCCAACTGGGCCAGCCGGGCCTTGACGTCGTCCAACTGAGGCCGCAGCGCGGACTCCGCCGCATCCGCGCGCGACTTCACCCGCGAGACCTTGTCCTTGAAGTCACGCTGCTCCTCGACGGACAGTTCCTTGCGTTGTTTCGCTTCAAGCTGCCTGATGTCCGCGCGGGCGAGGTCGAGCAGCTTCGCCGGATCGGTGGGTTCGGGCGCCGGGTCTTGTGCGTGGGCAGGCAGCGCGGAGAGCGCGAGCGCCGCCGCCACGCAGAGCAGCCATGTCGCGAAGATCCGCGACACGTCCGCGGTGAGGTCCTTGATCCGTCGCATCGTGAGGCGTGGAAGGGCCGGAAGTGGAGGGTGGGCCAGGAGGGCAATCCATCTGCCCGGTTGAACGTTTGGCTACATCGGCATCACACCCCGGCGGCGATTTGCCCCGCAGTCGACTTTGGTCACTGGCCCCGAGCGGACAAGTCCCTACGCTCGCGTCCGAGCACCTTCAGGGAGAAACGACATGTTTGTGTTGCAAGTAGGCGCGGAATGGACGCAGCAGATCAACCGGCTGCGGGACACCTTGACCGATGACAGCAATTTCATCCGCCGCGACAACAGCTTCTTCCGCCTGTGCCGCAACAGCGGCCGGACCGTCGAGGTGGCGTTGCGGACCTCGCGCCTCACGCCGGCCACCGACCTGGTGCTCAGCCTCCAGGAGAGCGACTTCTACATCCATCGCATGGGCGGGCAACTGGTCTTCAACAACGGCCAGTACCCCAAGGGCGGCATCCTGGAAGGGCTGACGCCCACGATGCTGTCGCTCGACGGCGCGATCCAGGCGGTGAAGAAAGACCCGACGTCCGGCGCACTCTTGAAGGACCGCACGCTGATCGCCTTCTGCGTCGCCGAGTCGCTGCGCAGCGACACCGTCGCGATGAGCATCGACTTCATGCAGAAGCAGTCGACGTCCAAGGTCCTGGGGCTGGACCCGGCGGCGGAGATGGTCCGGCTGGTGCGCTTCGCCCAGAACTGGGGACAGGCGAGCGACACGATCCGCGACGCGCTGTCGGACAAGGGATATGAGATCGCCCTCAAGCCGCGCGGTTTGATGAACCTGGAGGAGCGCCGCTATTCCGAGCGTGTCGACTGGAGCCGCATCGACGCCCGCGTCGAGGACGTCGCCGGCGGGGTCAAGGCCTTGAAGCTGCCGAAGCCGGGAACATCGGCCAGGGCAGGCAAGTCCGGCAAGCGCTGAGTCGGGCGCTTTGCGTCCAATGGGCCGGTGATCCGTCGGGTTAGCGCCCGCGCGGCCCCGGCGCGCGCGGGCAACGGGTAGAGTCAGCCTCAACGTTCACGAGGACCTGCCATGACCACCGCTTCCTATCCCGATACCCGCCTGCTGATCGCCAACGAATGGGTGGACGCCGCCGGCGGCAAGACCATCGACGTGCGCAACCCCGCGACCGGCACCGTGATCGGCAAGGTCGCGCACGCCGGCAAGGCGGACCTGGACCGCGCGCTGGCGGCGGCGCAGAAGGGCTTCGAGGCCTGGCGCAACGTGTCCGCGCATGAACGCGCCGCGACGATGCGCCGCGCCGCCGCGCTGCTGCGCGAGCGCGCGCCCGAGATCGCGAAGCTGCTGACCCAGGAGCAGGGCAAGCCCGTCGCGGAAGCGAAGGTGGAAGTCCTCGCCGGCGCCGACATCATCGAGTGGTTCGCCGACGAAGGCCGCCGCGTCTACGGCCGCATCGTGCCGTCGCGCAACCTGGCCGCGCAGCAGCTCGTGCTGAAGGAACCCGTCGGCCCGATCGCTGCCTTCACGCCCTGGAACTTCCCCGTCAACCAGATCGTGCGCAAGCTCGGCGCGGCGCTGGCCACCGGCTGCTCCTTCCTGGTGAAGGCGCCGGAGGAAACCCCCGCATCGCCGGCAGCGCTGCTGCAGACCTTCGTCGACGCGGGCGTGCCGCCGGGGACCGTCGGCCTGGTCTTCGGCGACCCGCATGAAATCTCCAGCTACCTGATCCCGCACCCGGTCATCCGCAAGGTCACCTTCACCGGCTCCACGCCGGTCGGCAAGCAGCTGGCCGCCCTCGCCGGCGCGCACATGAAGCGCGTCACCATGGAACTCGGCGGCCACGCGCCGGTGATCGTGGCGGAGGACGCGGACGTGGCCCTCGCGGTCAAGGCCGCCGGCGCCGCGAAGTTCCGCAACGCCGGCCAGGTCTGCATCTCGCCGACCCGCTTCCTGGTCCACAACAGCCTCAAGGACGAGTTCACCACCGCGCTGGTCAAGCACGCGCAAGGCCTCAAGCTCGGCGACGGCCTCGCCGACGGCACCACCCTCGGCCCGCTCGCGAACGAACGTCGCGTCGTCGCCATGTCCAAGATCGTCGCGGAAGCCCGCGAACGTGGCGCCAAGATCGCCACCGGCGGGGAACGCGTCGGCAACGCGGGCAACTTCTTCGCCCCCACCGTGCTGGCCGACGTGCCCCTGGACGCGTCCGTGTTCAACGACGAACCGTTCGGGCCGATCGCCGCCGTGCGTGGGTTCGATACGCTGGAGGAGGCCATCGCGGAAGCCAACCGGCTGCCGTTCGGACTCGCAGGTTATGCGTTCACGAAGTCGATCAAGAACGCGCACCTGCTGGCGCAACGCATGGAGGTCGGCATGCTGTGGGTCAACCAGCCCGCCACACCGTCGGCCGAAATGCCGTTCGGCGGGGTGAAAGACTCGGGCTACGGCTCGGAAGGCGGCCCCGAAGCGTTGGAGGCCTATCTCAACACCAAGGCAGTGTCGCTGCTCGGGGTCTGATCGGAGATCACGCCGAGAGGCCAGGCGCGGGCTCTCCACGGGGCATGGGGCCTCGCGTCCGCGAACCCCAAGCCCCCTTCCGGCCCCACCCACGCTCACTGACCTCGCGCGTTGTTCTCGACGCTCGCTGACTTCGGTGTCATGCCACGAGGCGCGGCCACCACACGGTGATCACGCCCTGCATGCAGATCCATCCCCACAGCAGCACCACCGCCTCGCGCGTGGCGTGCTGCCGAGGCCGGATCAGCCCCGATCCGATCCTCGTCGCGTAGTACAGCGCCAGCATCAGCGCAACGGCGATCTGCAATCCCTGCAGGCTGTGCAGCGCGGCGAGCGTGCCCGTCCAGGCATCCAAGGTCGGCGGACGTTCCGCCGGCCATGCGGTCTGCAGCCCGCTGTAGAAAGCCACCACGGCGAGGCCGAAGGCCGGTGCGAGGAGCACCGCGCGCCATCTCGACACCGGTGCGCGCCAGGCACCGATGCCCGCCCAGGTCACGAAGACCAGGCTGAGCGCGTAACCCAGGGTCTGCAGCATCAGCGTGGCGTTGCTCGCCAGTCCGACGCCCGGCGGCGGGCAGACATCCAGCTTCATCGCGGCATGCAGATGCGCGAAGGCCATCGACGCGAAGATCGTCGCCTCGACCACGATCAGGATGACCACGCCCCAGAACGACGGCGCCTGCCGCCCGCTCACGCCCACCGGCAGGATCACCCCGTCGGCCACCTCCGCGTCCTCGACCGGGGGCGCACGGTCGGTCTGCCACAACCACGCCCAGATCGCGACGATCGCCAGCACGCCGCCCGCGACCGTGCCGCTGACATGCTTGACCGTCATCAGCAGGAAGAACGCCGCGGTGCCGATCGCCGCCAGTACCGGCCAGAGGCTGTCTCCGGCCATCATCACCACGCGCAGCGGGTGCGCCTGCACGGGGCTGGTCAGCAGCGTCTCACGGCCGCCGGTGATCGAGCCCGGCAGCCAGTGCCCGCCGGCCTCGACCTCCTGGTGCAGGGAGGGACGATGCCAGAGCGGCTCATGGTGCTCGACGTGCGGGATGCTGCGGGTGCCGTAGGGCTCGCTGGGCAGCCACTCCAGCGTCGAGGATCGCCAGGGATCGTTGTGGTCCTGCTCCGGCCCCCGCTGGCTGCGGACCAGGTCGATGACGAAGAGCAGCACCCCCGCGGCGATGACGACGGCGCCGACGGAGGAGAGCAGGTTGGGCAGTTCCAGTCCCAGTCCCGCCGGGAAGGTGTGCACGCGGCGCGGCATGCCAAGCATGCCGGCGATGTGCATGGGGAAGAAGGTCAGGTGGAAGCCGCCGAAGATGAGTCCGAAGACCCAGCGACCGGCGCGCTCGGACATGGCGCGGCCTTTCCACAGCGGGATCCAGTGGTAGAGCGCCGCGAACATGGGCAGCACCATGCCGCCGATGAGGACGTAGTGGAAATGCGCGACGACGAAGTAGGTGTCGTGGACCTGCCAGTCGATGGGGAGCAGCGCGAGCATGACGCCCGTCAGGCCGCCGACGACGAAGGTGACGAGGAAGCCGATGAGGAACCAGGTCGCCGTGGTCCATTGCAGCCGGCCGCGCCAGAGCGTGCCTATCCACGCGAAGATCTGCAGCGCGCCGGGGATGGCGATGGCGACGCTGAAGATGGAGACGAGGCTGAGCCCGAGTCCGCCCAGGCCCGCGGTGAACATGTGATGCAGCCAGAGCAGGAAGCTGGCCGCGCCGATGGCGACCAGCGCCGCGCTGACGGCGTGGCGGCCGATCAGGGTGGTGCGCGCCAGCGCGGGCACCATCGTCGAGACCAGCCCCGCGGCCGGCAGGAAGATGATGTAGACCTCCGGATGGCCGAAGAACCAGAACAGGTGCTGCCACAGCAGGGGATCGCCGCCGCGCGTGGCGTCGAAGATGGGCCAGTCGAAGGCGCGTTCGATCTCCAGCAGCGCGGTGCCCGCGATGACCGCGGGGAAGGCCAGGACGATCATCAGGCCGACGACCAGCATGGACCAGGCGTAGACCGGCATGCGGCCCAGCGTCATGCCGGGCGCGCGCGTCATCAGGACGCCGGTGATGAGTTCGATCGCGCCGGCGATGGCGGAGATCTCGATGAAGCCGATGCCCAGCAGCCAGAAGTCGGCGTTGAGTCCGGGCGAGTACTTCGCGCTGCTGAGCGGCGGATACATGAACCAGCCCGAGTCGGGCGCGAGCTGCCAGAACAGCGTGGCGTAGAAGGCCAGGCCGCCGATGGCGTACATCCAGTAGGAGTAGGCCGAGAGGCGCGGGAAGGGCAGGTCGCGCGCGCCGAGCATGTTGGGCAGCAGGAAGACGGCGATGGCTTCGACCATGGGCACGGCGAAGAGGAACATCATCACCGTGCCGTGCATGGTGAACAGCTGCTGGAAGACCGGCGCGCTGAAGAGCGTCTGGTCCGGCGCGGCCAACTGCGCGCGCATCAGCAGCGCCAGCACGCCGCCCAGCAGCAGGAAGACGAACGCGGTGGCGATGTAGAGCTTGCCGATGAAGACGTTGTTGACGCTGCCGATGACGCGCCAGCCCTTGGGCGGCTCCCAGGCGGCGCGCAGTCGCTCCAGTTCGGCATCGGGCCGCGGCAGGCGGTTGTCGGGGCGCGTCATGGCGCGGCGGCGACCAGCGGTCGTTCGGCGTCGCTCCCCGCCACCGGCGGCCCGGCGAGGAACGCCACCAGCGCGTCGATCTCGTCGGCGCTCAGATGCCGGTAGGCGGGCATGCGCGCGCCCGGCTTGACCTGCTGCACGTCGCGGATCCACTGGCGCAGCGCCGTGCGCGGATCGCCGAGGGGATCGCGGTTGCGCAGCGCGCCGGCGCCCAGCCACAGCCGGGTCGCCACGTGCGTCAGATCGGGCCCGAGCGGCGGCGCCTTGGCGAGGTCTTCGCCACTTCCGTCGCGCCCGTCATTCACGCCCCGCACTGCATGGCAGGCGACGCAGCCATGTTCGCGGAAGAGGGCCGCGCCGCGCAGGGCCTGACGCGAGACAGGCTCGGGCGCGGCGCCGGCCTGGGCCTGCCGCCATCGCGCAAAGTCGTCCGGCGGCATCGCGACGACCTGCAGCACCATCGCCGCGTGCTGGGTGCCGCAATACTCCGAGCACGGCCCGCGGAAGACGCCCGGCTGCGACGCGGTGAAGGTGAGCCGGTTCAGCCGTCCCGGCACCATGTCGACCTTGCCGCCGAGCGCCGGCACCCAGTAGCTGTGGATCACGTCCTCCGAGGCCAGCGTCAGGGTGACCGGCCGGCCCACGGGCACGCGCAGCTCGTTGGCCGTGGCGAAGGCCGGCAACGCCGGCGCGCCGGGACCCTGGCCGGCCTCGGCCTCGTAACGCATCGCCCACCACCAGAGATGGCCGGTGACGGCCACGCGCATGGCGCCGGGCGGCGACGGATCGTCGAGGCCGTAGGCCTGCCGCTCGCCGTGCAGCAGCAGTCCGCCGAAGACCAGCACCGGCAGCACCAGGCCGCCGCCCCAGAGCCAGAGCGCGGTCGACACCGGTCGGCGGCCTTTCCACCAGAGCGCCGCGCCCAGGCACACCATCGCGAAGACGAAAGCGAAGGAGCAGACGACCAGCGTCGTGTTCATGACGCCGGCCAGGGCCTCGGCTTGCGGACCCGCGGGACTGAGCATGCCGCCCGCGCTCATCGCAGCGACAGCAGGTAGCCGGCGACGTCGCGCGCGTCGCGCTCCGACAGGCCGAGTCGCGGCATCGTCGTGCCGGGCAGCAGACCCTGAGGGTCCAGCAGCCAGCGCTGCAGCATGTCGGGCGAATTGGGCAACTGGCCGGCGATGTAGGCTCGCCGGCCGAAGCGCTCCAGCGCGGGCGCGCGCTGGCCGCCGCCCGGCACGCCGGGCACGGCGTGGCAGCTGCCGCACTGGAACTGCGACATCAGGTGGCGCCCGCGCTCCACATCGGCGGCGTCGACCTGCCAGCGCCGCAACGGTTGGTCCGGGGCCGGCCCGCACGCCGACAGCAGCAGACCGAGGGAAATCGACAGGAGGCGGGGGGGCGTCATGCGCGCTCCCTGGCACACGAAGTGCCCGCCCCGGGATCGGTCATCGCAGAGGCTGTGGCGGGCGGAACGCAGGCGCGTCTTCGCCCCACCATCGCCCCGGCATCGCCCCGGCATCGCCCCGGCATCGCCCCGGCATCGCGCTTGCCTTGCTGCGGCCATGCCCGAACCCAAGCCCCGTGTTTCCCCAGTGAAAGCCGCCCTCGCCGCGGGCGCGGCGGCGGGCGTGCTCGGGGCGGCAGGCGCGGCCGCGTTCGTCTGGTTCGGCGTGTACGACGTTTCCGCGACCGGGCCGCATCTGCAGCCGGTGCATTCCTTGCTGGAAATCGCGCTGCAACGGGCGGTGCAGCATCGCGCCGACGCCCACCCGCCGCCGCGTGACCTGATCACCCGCGAGCGCGTGACCCAGGGGGCCGCCTGCTTCCGCGACCGCTGCGTGGCCTGCCACGGCGCACCGGGCGTGGCGCCCGAGTCATTCGCGCTCGGTATGCAGCCGGTGCCGAGCTCGCTGGTGGAGGCCACCCGCCACTGGCGTCCGCAGGACCTCTACTGGATCACGCGCAACGGCATCAAGATGAGCGGCATGCCGGCGTGGGAGTACCGCCTGGAAGAGGGGGAACTCTGGGCGGTGGTCGCCTTCCTGGACGCGCTGCCGCTGATGACGCCGGACCAGTACCGGACGCTGACCGCGCCCCCGGAAAATCCTCCGGTGCCGGTCGGGAAAACCGGCGACGCAGTGCAGATGAGGACGACGGCGCGATGCGACGGCATCGTCGACGCGCCGGCGCCGCTGTCGCCGCCGCTGGCGACGGTCGAACTCGCGCAGCGCGCGTTCCGCCAGCACGGCTGCACCGCCTGCCACACCATTCCCGGCGTGGTCGGACCGGACACGTCCAACGGGCCGCGCCTGAGCGGTCTCGCGGGGCGGGACCGCATCGGCGGCAAGGCGCACCCGACCGAGGACGGACTGACCGCCTGGATCCGCGATCCGCAGGCGATCGACGCGCACAACGCGATGCCGACCCTGGGCGTCAGCGAGACGCAGGCGCGGCTGATGGCGCGTTACCTGCTCGCGCACTGAGCGCCCATCGTGCCGCCGTCGCGGGATAGACTCGTCCGCATCGGCGCGCCTTCACGGGCGCGTCTGCTTTGCGTCCTCGCTGCGTCCTCACTGCGTCTCTCCTGAAAGGCCCCCCATGAAATCCCGTGCCGCCGTCGCCTTCGCCGCTGGCCAACCGCTGCAGATCGTCGAGATCGATGTCGAGCCGCCCCGCAAGGGCGAGGTGCTGGTGAAGATCACCCACACCGGCGTGTGCCACACGGACGCGTTCACGCTCAGCGGCGACGACCCTGAGGGCCTGTTCCCCGCCGTGCTCGGCCATGAAGGCGCGGGCATCGTCGTCGAGGTGGGCGAGGGCGTCACCAGCGTCAAGCCCGGCGACCACGTGATCCCGCTCTACACCGCCGAATGCGGCGAGTGCCTGTTCTGCAAGTCGGGCAAGACCAACCTGTGCGTGGCCGTGCGCGCGACGCAGGGCAAGGGCGTGATGCCGGACGGCACGACGCGCTTCTCCTACGAAGGCAAGCCGATCTACCACTACATGGGTTGCTCGACCTTCAGCGAGTACACCGTGGTGGCCGAGGTCTCGCTCGCGAAGATCAACCCCGAGGCCGATCCGGAGCAGGTCTGCCTGCTGGGCTGCGGCGTGACGACCGGCCTGGGCGCGGTGAAGAACACCGCCAAGGTGCAGCCGGGTGATTCCGTCGCGGTGTTCGGCCTGGGCGGCATCGGCCTGGCGGTGATCCAGGGCGCGAAGCTGGCGCAGGCCGGCCGCATCATCGCGATCGACACCAATCCGTCGAAGTTCGAACTCGCCAAGGTCTTCGGGGCCACCGATTTCGTGAACCCGAAGGACCATGACAAGCCGATCCAGCAGGTCATCGTGGAAATGACCGGTTGGGGCGTCGACCATTCGTTCGAGTGCATCGGCAACGTCAACGTGATGCGCGCGGCGCTCGAGTGCGCGCATCGCGGCTGGGGCCAGTCCATCGTGATCGGCGTGGCGGGCGCGGGTCAGGAGATCTCGACGCGGCCGTTCCAGCTTGTGACCGGCCGGAGCTGGAGAGGCTCGGCGTTCGGCGGCGTCAAGGGCCGCTCGCAGCTGCCGGGCATGGTGGAAGAGGCGATGCGCGGCGACATCCAGCTCGCCCCGTTCGTGACCCACACGATGCCGCTGACCGGCATCAACGACGCCTTCGACCTGATGCACGAGGGCAAGTCGATCCGCTCGGTGGTGCACTACTGAGAACTGGACTCAAGGACTTGAGTCGGCGCTGAGGCCGAAGCCGCCGCGGGATGCGGCGGCTGTCCGTGATCAGCGCGGCTCGCGCCCGCCCAGCAGGCGGGCCGGCAGGAAGAGGACGGCCTTGAGCAGCGCGAACACCGCGTCGACGCTCAGGCCGATCAGCCGGAACGGCAGCGTCAGCAGCCAGACGATCGGCCACATCACCAGCGCGAGCAGGGCCAGCGGCCAGCACAGCACGAACAGGACCAACCAGAACAGCAGGCCGACGAAGCCCATGACGCACTCCTTGATGCATGAGGTGACACCAGGCCGTGAGGGATCCACACGGCCTGGTGTCACCTTAGCGCGCGCAACGGGTCATCGCCGCAGAGACGCGACAGACCGTGGAACGGAGCGCCCAGGATGCAAGGCGGCGGATCGGCTCAGGGCTCGCGCGACGCGCGGGTGTTTCTTCCGGACTGCTTGATGGTCAGCGCCGGTGCGCCTCGCCCGTCGGGCTCGGCAGGGTCGAAGACGATCTCCAGTGGGGTGATCTTCGCGAAGAACACCAGCGGCGATGTCGCGAAGAGCTCGAAGCCCTGTTGGCCGGTGGCTCGCGCGAAGAGCCGGTTCCCCTCGGCGCGCACCGTGATCTTCATCGAGGGCGACAGCACATAGATGCCCACGAGCGGCTGGAGCTGCTCCGGCGTCAGCGACACCGCGGCCTGGCGCGTCAGGGACATGTCCGCGACCGGGATCGCCGGTTCCAGCAGATGCAGCGCCAGGTCCGCGACGCCCACCCCCGCGTTCGCCAGCACCGCGGAGGCGTTTCCATTGACCGGATCCAGCCAGAGCGAGCTGCTGAAGCCGAAGGTCGCGCCGTCGTGGTTGAACGCGACGCGCCCGGGCAGCGCGCCGCCGTGCCAGGCGAGGCCGATGCCCGCGCCCGGGATGTCGCGTGCGCCATGGCGTCGCAGGCACAGGGCGAAGGCCGCCTTCAACGGATGGTCGAACTGTCCCAGTGCCGCCTGCGCGTAACGCGCCAGCCCGCCGGTGCCGCCGAGCAGGGCGCCGGCTCCCGCCATCGCCGGGCGGAAGGTCCAATGGTCGACCGGCTTGCCGGCCTTGTCGTGCCCGTCGAGGAAGCGTCTGCCGGCGGGCGGGCGCAGGAAGATCTGGTCCTCGAGTCCCAGCGGCACCAGCACGCGTTCGCGCAGCAGCGTCGCGTAGTCGCGCTGCTGCAGGAAACCGAGCGCCTGACCGAGCAGGCCGAAGCCGAGGTTGGAATATTCGTAGGCGGTGTCGCGCGGCTTGTCCGCTTTCCATCCGGAGAGGAACGCGGCCATCAGCGTCCAGTCGTAGGTGGCGTAGGGATCGGTGAGGTCCGGGCGGACGACGAGGTTGGCGGGCAGCCGCGGCAATCCGGAACGCTGGGTCGCCAGATCCACCCAGCGCAGCGGCGCGTCCTGACTGTCGCGCAGCTTGAGGCGGTCGGGCAGGGCGGTCTCGACCGGATCGTCGAGCTTGATCAGGCCGCGCGTCACCGCGTCCGCGAGCAGCAGCGCGGTGAAGGTCTTGGTGATCGAGCCCAGCTCGAACAGCGTCCGCGGATCGGGTACCGGACCGAGGGCGCTGGCGCCGCTGAAGGTGGTCGCACCATCACGGATGCGCATCGCGGCGAGCGCGACGCCCTCGTACTTCAACCGTTCGGCGAGCAGGGCGCCCTCCGGGCCTTCGTGCCGCGGCGGTTCGCTGGGCGTTGAGGCCGCGGCACTGGCGGCATTGGCGGTGGTCGCTGCGCGATCGACTGCTGGCGTCGAGGATGGCGCCGGAGATTGCCCGAAGGCGCGCCATGGAGCCGACAGGCTCGCCGCGGCCAGCGCCGCCGAGGCGCGCAAGCCGGCGCGACGCGTGATCTTGGGCATGTGAAGCACTCCCTGGATGTCGGTCTCTTGGTTGCCACTCGCTGTCGCCGCGGACCGTGTGCCGGAAGAGTGTAAGGGGGGGCAGGGATTGCCTGCATTCCCCAATGGGGCCGGCGTCGCGACCGATTCACACCCCCATCTGGACGACGATGTCTCGTCATCCTTTGACGTGCGGCAATGAGATTCCAGTTTGAGACCAACTGATGGGGGAAGCGGGGTCGATTTCGATTTTGGACTCGATCAGCGGTGGCAGAGTTGCTCTCCATGGCGGGCCGGTGTCCGCTCTTGATCGAGGAACAGGTGATGCAAATGAAACCCTATGAGAGCGGCGCGGCCGAGCGCGCCGCGCGGTCTGATCCGGACCTGATGGCACGGGCACAGACCATCGAGACGGTCCTGCCGACGCTGGCCACGCGCGTTCAGCTGGAGCAGCTCCGCGGAGAGATGAAGGAAGGCATTGGCGCGGTTCGTGTGGCGCTGAAGGCAGAGATCGGCGCGCTCCGTGCCGAAACGAAGGGAGAGATCGGAAATCTCCGCGCCGAGATGAAAGATGGTTTTGCAGCGGTGAACGAGACGATCGGTGAGCTGCGCGCGGAGATGAAAGATAGCCATGCTGCCATCAATCAGACGATCGGTGAGCTGCGCGCGGAGATGAAAGATAACCATGCTGCCGTCAATCAGACGATCGGTGAGCTGCGCGCGGAAATGAAGGATGGCAATGCTGCCGTCAATCAGACGATCGGCGAGCTGCGCGCGGAGATCAAGGAGGGGCTCGGCGCCAATCGAGCGGAGCTGTACAAGACGACCGCTGACCGTCATCTGGAGACGCAGGGCGTGATCTTCGGTGCGATCAAGTGGGCGGTCGGCTTCACGTTCGGTCTGGTCGGCTTGATGGCCACGGTCGTCGCCGCCGTGTCTCCGCTCATCAAGTTGCATTAGCAACGGCGAGTGACATGAGCCGCTTCGCTCGGCCGGTCGGGACGCCGATCACTCCGGCTTCCCCAACGCCTTGGCCAGATGCGCCACGAATTGCCTCACCCGCGCGGTGCCCTGGACCCGCTGCGGGTAGACCGCATAGATGTCCGCATCGGGTGTCTCCCACTCCGGCAAGACCTGGACCAGACGGCCGCTCGCCAGGTAGCGTGCGATGTCCCATTCCGCGCGCATCAAAATCCCGTGCCCGTCGAGCGCCCAGTTCACCGCGATCTCGCCATCGTTGGTCGTCAACGCGCCGCGCGTCTTGACCGCTTCGGTGACCGTCTTGCGGCCACGCTTGGAGGACAGGCGCCACAAACCGTACGCCTCCTCGCCCTGGCGGATGCCGATGCAGTCGTGGCGCACCAGTTCCGCCGGTGTCTTCGGCGTGCCGTGGGCGCCCAGATAGGTCGGTGAGGCGCACAGCAGCCGCCGGTTCGGCGCGATCCGGCGCGCGATGACCCTGGCGTCAGGCGGCGGACCGAAGCGGATGCAGACGTCGAAGGCGTCCTCGTTCAACGGCGGTGGATTGACCGACAACTGCAGTTGGACCTGCAGCTTCGGATGCTGGCGCACGAACCCCGAAATCAGCGGCGCGATGTGCGTCCGTCCGAATCCCAGCGTCGCGTTCACCCGCAGCAGGCCGCTCGCGGTGCCGCCACTGGCGCGCATCACCTCCTGCAAGTCGTCGATGGACGCGAGGATGCGTCGCGCGTGCTCCAGGTAGAGCTCGCCCTCCTGCGTCAGGCTCATCCGTCGTGTGGTCCGGCTCAGCAGCGCCGTACCCAGGCGGCTCTCCATCTGCGTCAGGTGCTTGCTGACGGCCGCCGTCGTGATGCCGAGTTCGCGCGCCGCGGCGCTCAGGCTGCCGGCGCTGCACAGCGCCGAGAAGAAGCCGAGATCGGCTGGCGCGATCGCCGTTGCGCCGTTGCCGTGAGCGGTCTTTGAAGCCATGGGGAACGTCCTGTGGATTGTTGAATCCAGGTTGAAGACGGATTGACTTTAGCTGCGATCCGGCGGGGAGGGCTCTCCTAGAGTCGAGCCAGGAATTTTCCCCGACAGCCTCTGGAGACAGACCCCCATGAAGACCTATCGCATCGCCACCATCCCCGGTGACGGCATCGGCAAGGAAGTGATCCCCGCGGGCCGCGAGGTGCTCGAGGCGCTGGCCGCGACGACCGACCGTTTCCGTTTCGAGTTCGAGGACTTCGGCTGGGGCGGCGACTGGTACCGCGCGCACGGCGAGATGATGCCGGCCGACGGCCTTGACGCGCTGCGCGCCAAGGACGCCATCCTGTTCGGATCCGCCGGCGATCCCGACATCCCCGACCACATCACGCTGTGGGGCCTGCGGCTGAAGATCTGCCAGGGCTTCGACCAGTACGCCAATGTGCGCCCGACGCGCGTGCTGCCGGGCATCGACGCGCCGCTCAAGCGCTGCGGCCCGAAGGACCTCGACTGGGTCATCGTGCGTGAGAACTCGGAAGGCGAATACGCCGGCGTCGGCGGCCGCGTCCACCAGGGCCATCCGATCGAAGCCGCGACCGACGTGTCCATCATGACGCGCACCGGCGTCGAGCGCATCATGCGCCACGCGTTCAAGCTGGCGCAGTCGCGTCCCCGCAAGCTGCTGACGGTCATCACCAAGAGCAACGCGCAGCGCCATGCGATGGTGATGTGGGACGAGATCGCCGCGCAGGTCGCGACCGAGTTCCCTGACGTCACCTGGGGCAAGGAACTCGTCGACGCGGCCACCGCGCGCATGGTCAACAAGCCGGCGACGCTGGACACTATCGTCGCGACCAACCTGCACGCGGATATCCTCAGCGACCTCGCGGCCGCGCTGGCCGGCAGCCTGGGCATCGCGCCGACCGGCAACATCGATCCGGAACGCCGCTACCCGTCGATGTTCGAGCCCATCCACGGCTCGGCGTTCGACATCATGGGCAAGGGCCTGGCCAATCCCGTCGGGACCTTCTGGTCGGCCGTGATGCTGCTGGAGCACCTCGGCGAGGACGACGCCGCCGCGCGGCTGATGCGCGCGATCGAGTCCGTCACGGCGAATCCCTCGCTGCATACCGGCGACCTCGGCGGCCAGGCGAAGACGACCGACGTCACCGCCGCCGTCATCGCCGCGCTTCACCAACCCCGCTGACATTGCGTCGAATGGCCGTCAGAGCCATCGACCAGGAGACAAGCCATGAGCCAAGTTCCGACCTCTTCGCGCCGCCGGTCATGGATCGCGGTCTCGGCGATTGCCGCCCTCGGCCTCGCCATCCCCGCCTTCGCCCAACCCTGGCCCGCCAAGCCGATCACCTTGATCGTCCCGTTCCCCGCTGGCGGCACGACCGACGTGCTCGCCCGTGCGTTGGCCGAGAAGCTCCAGCAGAGCCTGGGCCAACCGGTGATCGTCGAAAGCCGGCCCGGCGCCGGCGCGACGTTGGGCGCGGATGACGTCGCCAAGGCCAAGCCCGACGGCTACACGCTGCTGATCGGCGCCGTCCACCACACCATCGCGAGCAGCGTCTACAAGAAGCTGCCCTACGACTTCCAGAAGGATTTCGTGCCGATCACCGGCATCGCGCTGGTCCCCAACGTGCTGGTGGTCAACGCGAGCCAGACCTCGGCGAAGACGGTGCAGGAACTGGTCGCCCAGCTCAAGGCCAAGCCCGGCGAATGGACCTACGGCTCCAACGGCAACGGCACCGCGCAGCACCTGATCGGCACGCAGTTCCAGAACTTCACCGGCACGACGCTGCTGCACGTGCCCTACAAGGGCAGCGGACCGCTGGCGACGGACCTGCTCGGCGGCCAGATCCAGATGTCCTTCGACACCGTCACGCCGGTGCTGCCGCACATCAAGGCTGGCAAGCTGCGCGCGCTGGCGGTGACGACGGCGCGGCGCTCCAGCGCGCTGCCCGATGTGCCGACGTTGGAGGAGGCCGGCCTGAAGGGCTTCGACATCGGGACCTGGTTCGGCGTGCTCGCGCCGGTGGCCACGCCCAAGGACATCGTGACGAAGCTGAACACCGAAATGGTCAAGGTTCTGCAGGCGCCCGAGTTCCGCAAGCGCATGGAGGAAATCGGCGCCGAGACCACCGGCGGCACCAGCGAGCAACTGGCGTCGCAGATCCGCAATGAGACAGGCAAGTTCGCCAGGCTCGTGAAGGAAGCGAACGTGCAGATCGAGTGAATTCGAGGGATGGGCCGTGTCGGCGTCCGAACATTTCCGTTCGGCGAGCGACTGACACGGTTTTCCATCCTCCGAACTCGCCATGATTCAACCTTCGGAAGCCGCCGCGCGTTTCGCGCGGCTCGTGGCCGCCCTGTCGCGGCGCACCACCGGCGCGGCCTGGGAGGCCCGGGACGGCCTGCTGGTGCTGATGGACGCGGGGGAGACTGTCCAGCTGGTGCTGGAACTGACGGACACCGGCGCCGGCGTGATGCTGGTGGCGCGTGTGATGGCGATCCCGCAGGAAGATCCCGCGGGGATGCTCGCGCTGCGTCTGCTGCGCCTCAATGCGGATCGGGACGCGCTGGAGGGCGCCGTCATCGCCGCCGATCCGTTGCGACGCCAGTTCGTGCTCATCCGCGAACTGGACATCGCACAGGACCCTGATGCGCTCGCCGACGTCGTCGAAGCCACGCTCGACCTGGCCGCTGCGGTGCGAGCCGAAACCCAAGTCGGCCGACCCACCGGGGCGGGCGCTGCCGCGCTGCTGATGCGCACGCACGGGAGCGCGCGATGACCGGCATCCGCCCTGCGCAGAACCCGGTCTCCGGCGGCATCCCGTCCGATCCGGAGCGGCTCGCGGGACCGGAGCCGCAGTCCACGTCGTTCATACCTGGGTCGCCGTTGGCCGGTCTGCGTCAGGCAGACGACGCCCACGGACGTTTCGTGCGGCGAGGCGCCATGCGTCGCGGCCAAGTGAAGGCGGTGCGAGCGGGGGCGATGTCTGCAGCGGCGTCGCCTTCATCGACGGCGGCGGGTGTGCCGTTGTCCGCGCAGTCGTCCGCGCAGTGGCAGCCGCCGCGGGCGGCCTCCCCGCACTACGAGAAACGCCCGATGCCGAACGATCCGTCCGCGCTGGAGACGCTGCGCTGCAACGCGCAACTGGCGAGCTTCCCTTACAAGCGCGATCCCGACAGCCTGCCCGACGGCTGGTCGCCGCAGGTGGCGCTAGCCGATCAACTGCGCAACGGGATCGGCCTGCGTCTGTCCGGCGTCGAGCGCGGCGCCGGGGCCATCGTCGATCGCGACACGGGATTGACGGCGGTGGTCCTGCACAACCGGACGACGCGTGAACTGGTGCTGGCCTTCGGCGGCACTTCGTCCGGCAAGAAGGTCAAGGGCCCGCTGGCCGAGCGATCCGCGCCGAAAGGGAACTTTATGTCGACGCTGTCGCAGTGGGGGGCCAACGTCCACGCCGGCCTCGGCGGCACGCCCAAGAGCTATCGCCAGGGCGCCGACCTGCTGGCCGCGCTGCAGGACCGCGTGGCGTCGGACCAGTCGTTCTCCGGATACACGGTGCGGGTCGTCGGGCACTCCAAGGGCGGCGGGGAGGCCATGTTCGCCGCCTTGAAGTCCCAGCGACCGGTCCCCGTTACCGCGTTCTGTCCCGCCCACCTCAGCGACGGATTGATCAAGCAGCTGCCGCAGGGCAACGTCGCGCAGGCCAAGTCCCTGATTCATGCCTACTCGCCCTACGGCGATCCGGTCGCAGGCCTGCGCGGCAAGCTGCCGGGCCTGTCGGGGCTGGGGACGGGACACCACTTCGAAGGCATTCCCGGCAGCGGCGCGGCCAGCCTGCACAGCCAGTTCCGCAAACACGTACTGCATTACTGCGAGCAGGCGGAAAATCGTGCATGAGTGTGCATGAACGATTGAAAACGTGCAGAATCGCGTCTCAGCCTGCTGGGACGCCATGTCGCTTGTCGATCTTCCTCACGCCCGCCGCCGTGTCATCGCGGCGCGGCTCGCCGCCGGACATGCCGTGGTCGCGGCCGATCTCGCCGCGGAGTTCAACCTGTCCGAGGACGCCATCCGCCGCGACCTCCGCGCCCTGGCCGCGGACGGCCTGTGCCGGCGCGTCTACGGCGGCGCGGTGCCGATCGCGGCCAACGACCGGCCGCTCGCCGCGCGGATCAAGGAAGCGCCCGACCGCAAGTCCGCCTTGGCGCGCGCCGGCGCCGCCACGGTGCAGGCGGGCGAACTGGTGTTCCTCGACACCGGCTCCACCAACCTCGCGCTGGTCGAGTTCCTGCCCGAGGACGCGGACCTGACGGTCGCGACCAACGCGGTCGACGTCGCCGCCGCGGTGCTGCGGCGCCAGGACCTGCGCCTGCTGATGATCGGCGGCGAGGTCGATCCGCACCTGGGCGGCTGCGTCGACGCGGCCGCGGTGGACAGCCTCTCGCGCCTGCGCGTCGATCGCGGCTTCGTGGGCGTGTGCGCGCTGTCGATGAGCGACGGCCTCCTCACGACGCACTTCCGCGAGGCCGCCTTCAAGCGCACCCTCGTCGAACGCAGCCGCCACGTCGTCGGACTCGTCACCAGCGACAAGCTGCAGGCCGCCGCGGCGCATCGTGTCGCCGGGATCGAAGCGCTGCACACGGTGGTCGTCGAGCGCGACGTCGGCGCCGCCGTCATGAAGGCGCTCCGCGAGGCAGGGGCCACCGTGGTGCCGGTCGACCCCGGATCGTGAGCGCGCTCTCGAGCCGCTGGCCACCGATGAACCCTGCCGAGGAACGACCGGAAGCGGCCCTGGCGGTCCGGCTCGCGGCGCTTGTCGCCGGGCTCGGTGTCGGCGGCTGGGCCGCGCTGGCGACCAGTACGCCGGCGCCGCTCCTCACGCTGTCGATCCTGGGCGCCCTGGCGGCCGTCTCGGTCGCCGGAACGGCGCCGCGACGCCCGTGCGGAGCGACGATCGTGCTGATGGGCGGGATCGGTCTGGCGGCGCTCCTGCCGCTCATCGCGCTGGCCGGGGCGCCGGCGTGGCTCGGCCTGGTCCAGTTCGTCTTCGGCGCCTTCGCCGCAACGCTGGACGCGACGGCCCGCTCCGCCGCCGACGTCATCCGTCGCCAGGGCCACCGCCCGATCCGCGGCGGTCTTCACGCGCCGCGCGCCGTCGGCGTCCTGGCCGGCGCCGTGCTCGTCACGCTGCTCCAGTCCGTCGGTTTCGAGCCGGTGCTGGCGACCTTGATCCTGAGCGCTGCGATGACCATCGCCGCCGTGGTCGCCTGGCCCTACATGCCGGCGGCGTCACGACCGGCGTGACGGCGGCCTGAGTTCCGCCGAGGCTCGACAGCCACGAGAGGCGATCCGCCGGACGCCCGCCGCGAACGCTTGTTTACCGGACGGCCCTAAACAATTGGGAAACTGGCGCGACTTCGTTGACCCCTGAAAAGGGCCCTTCAAGAATCGTCGCCACCCATGAGCAGCACCACCATCCGCGATATCGCCAAGGCGTCCGGCCTGTCCATCGGCACCGTGTCGCGCGGGCTTCGCAACCAGTCCGGGCTGTCGGAAGAGACCCGCCAGGTCGTCCGCGACACCGCCCTGCGGCTGGGCTACGACTTCGCGCAGCTGCGCAAGAACAGGATCCGCCGCATCGGCTTCCTGCTGCACAGCCAGCACAACACGCTGGCCTCCAGCCCGTTCTTTTCCGCCGTGCTGCACGGCGCGGAGCAGGTCTGCCGGCGCGAAGGCCTGTCGCTGTCCTTCATCGTCGCCGGGCCGGGCCAGCCGATCGTGGAACAGACCCGCGGCCACCAGCTGGACGCCTTCCTGTGCGTCGGCTACTTCGAGCCGGAGGTGCTGGAGACCCTCAAGCGCAGCGGCAAGCCGACGGTGCTCGTCGACCTGCACCGCCGCGGAATGACCTCGGTCAATCCGGATCACCAGCACGGCAGTTTCCTCGCCACCAGCCACCTGCTGCGCAGCGGTCGGCGCACGATCGGGCTGATCTCCGGATCGCCGGCGCACTACAGCCTGGAGCAGCGCGCGCGCGGCTACCGGCGTGCGCTGTTCGAGGCCCAGGTGCAGGCCGATCCCGACCTCGAGGTCATCGCGCCGCAGCTGGGCGACGGCGAGGCCGGCGTCATCGCCGCGATGCGCCTGCTGCTCGAACGCCGCAAGCGGCCCGACGCGGTCGTGTGCTTCAACGACAGCGCGGCGCTGGTGGCGATGCGCCAGTGCTTGAACGAGGGACTGCGCATTCCCGAGGACATCGCCGTCGTCGGCTTCGACGACATCGGCGGCGCCTCCGTGGCCCATCCGCCGCTGAGCACCGTGCGCGTCGACAAGGAGTCGCTCGGCGCCAAGGGCGTGGCGCTGCTGCTGGCCACGTCGGCGGACGAGCCTCAAGAACTGACCCTGCCGGTGGAACTGATCGTGCGCGACAGCACCAGCAGCAACGACTGACCCCCCCACACTGACCGCATGACCGACACCCACGCTCCCGCGCCCGGCGACCTGCCCGACTTCCGTTCCCGCGACGTGCTGCTGGCCCACGCGCGGCACACGATGGACTTCTACCATCCGCGCTGCATCGACCCGAGCGGCGGCTTCTTCCACTTCTTCAAGGACGACGGCACCGTCTACGACGCGCACCAGCGGCACCTGGTGAGCAGCACGCGCTACGTGTTCACCTACGCGATGGCCTACCGGCGCTTCGGCGACGCGAACTACCTCGACGGCGTGCGGCACGGCGTGCGATTCCTGCGCGAGGCCCATGTCGACGGCGCGCTGCGCGGCTACGCGTGGCTGCTGGATTGGCGCGACGGCAAGGCCGAGGTGCTCGACGGCACGCGCCACGCCTATGGTCTGGCCTTCGTGCTGCTGGCCTACGCGCATGCGGCGATGGCCGGCGTGGACGAGGTCCGGCCGTGGATCGCCGAGACCTTCGCGCTGATGGAGGAACACTTCTGGGACGAGGCCGCCGGCCTCTACGCCGACGAGGCGAGCCCGCAGTGGGACGTGCTGTCGCCGTATCGCGGCCAGAACGCCAACATGCATGCGTGCGAGGCGCTGCTGGCGGCTTTCGACGCGACGGGCGAGCGACGCTACCTGGAGCGCGCCGCGCTCGTGGCGCAGCACATCACCCGCCGCCAGGCCGAGCGCTGCGGCGGGCTGGTCTGGGAGCACTACGACGCGCATTGGCAGCCGGACTGGCTGTACAACCGCGACGATCCGGCCAATCTCTTCCGTCCGTGGGGCTACCAGCCGGGCCACTTCACCGAGTGGACCAAGCTGCTGCTGCAGCTGGAAGCCCGCGCGGAGCACCTCGACCAGGACCTGGCCTGGGTGCTGCCGACCGCCACCAAGCTGTTCCTCGTGGCCGTTCGGCGCGGCTGGGATGCCGAGCATGGCGGGCTGTGCTACTCGCTGGCGCCGGACTTGAGCGTCTGCGATCCGGACAAGTACTTCTGGGTGCAGGCCGAAAGCGCCGCCGCCGCCGCGCGCCTGGCCGCGCGCACCGGCGATCCGGTCTACTGGGACTGGTACCAGCGCCTGTGGGCCTACAGCTGGACGCACTTCGTCGACCACGCGCACGGCGCCTGGTACCGCATCCTCGACGGCGCGAACCGCAAGTACAGCGACGAGAAGAGCCCGGCGGGCAAGGTCGATTACCACACCATGGGCGCGTGCTACGACATCGTCGACGTGCTGGACGGCGTGGGCATGCGGGGTATCGATCAAGGGGCAGGTCATGCGTGATGCGGATGCCCGAGCGACGGCGGATGCGATGACTGACGCCCCCGAACTGCTGTGCCTCGGCGAGGCGCTGACCGACATGCTGCAGCAGGCGCCCGATCAATGGATCAGCCGCGTCGGCGGCTCGACCTGGAACGTCGCCCGCGCGTTGGCGGCGCTGGGGGCGCGAACGGCCTTCGCCGGCGCGGTGAGCCGCGACCTGTTCGGCGACGAGCTGGTGCGGGCGAGCGCCGCCGTCGGCCTGGACACGCGGCTGATGCAGCAGGTCGACCGCGCGCCGCTGCTGGCCATCGTCGAGCAGGGCGAGCCGCCGCGCTACTTCTTCGTCGGCGGCGACAGCGCCGACCTGCACTTCGATCCGGACGCGCTGCCTGACGGCTGGTCCGGCGAAGCGCACCGCGCGCACTTCGGCGGCATCAGCCTGGCGCGCGAGCCGCTGGCCTCGCGGCTGGTCGCGTTGGCCCAACGGCTGAAGGGGCAGGGCGTGCGCATCAGCTACGACCCCAACTTCCGCACCCTGATGGCGCAGGGCTACGAGCCGACGCTGCGCCGCATGTGCGCACTGGCCGACGTGATCAAGGTGTCCGACGACGACCTGCGCGGCCTGTTCCCCGGGCTCGAACTCGACGACGCGATGACGCGGTTGCGCGCGTTCAATCCGGACGCGCTCTATCTGCTGACGCGCGGCGGCGGCGTGGCCTACCTGTCGCGCGGCGACGCGGCCTGCATGGCGCGCGCGCCGGCGGTGACCGTCGCCGACACCGTCGGCGCGGGCGATGCCGCGGTCGCGGGACTGCTGCACAGCCTGCACCGGCATCCGGAACGCCCGCTGCGCGCGCATCTGCACGCGGCGCTCGCGGCGGGCTCCGCCGCCTGCCTGCAGCGCGGCGCCACGCCGCCGGACGCGGCGACCGTCTCGCATCTGTATGACCAGCTTCAAGCGGAAGGGGCGGCCTGACCTTCCATCCCGTCGATCAACGACAACCCCTCCATCCCCGGAGACAAGAGGAGACAACGATGAAGACATCGATCAAGAAGACACCGGTCAAGAAAACAGCGACGAACACCCCGTGGACCCGCCGTGCCTTGCTGGCCACCGCCGCGATGGCGACGATGGCCGTCGTGGCCGGCCCCGCACGCGCGGGCGACCTGGAGGTCCTGCACTGGTGGACCAGCGGCGGCGAGGCGAAAGCCATCTCCGGCCTCAAGGACCAACTGCAGGCCAAGGGCCACAAGTGGAAGGACTTCGCGGTGGCGGGCGGCGCGGGCGACGCGGCGATGACGGTGCTGAAGTCGCGCGCCATCTCGGGCAACGCGCCCACGGCCGCGCAGATCAAGGGGCCGCTGCTGCAGGACTGGGCGGCCGAGGGCATGCTGGCCAACATCGACGACGTGGCCAAGGCCGAGCACTGGGACGACCTGCTGCTGCCGGTGATCAGCAACATCGTCAAGTACAAGGGCCACTACATCGCGGTGCCGGTCAACGTGCACCGCGTGAACTGGCTGTGGATCAACCCCGAGGTGATGCGCAAGGCCGGCGTGAAGCCGCCGACGACCTGGGACGAGTTCTTCACCGCCGCCGACGCGCTCAAGAAGGCCGGCGTGACGCCGTTGGCGCACGGCGGCCAGTCGTGGCAGGACTTCACCACCTTCGAGACCGTGGTGCTGGGCACCGGCGGGCCGGAGTTCTACCGCAAGGCGTTGATCCAGCTGGATCCCGCGAGCCTGAAGAGCCCGACGATGGAGAAGTCGCTGACGACCTTCCGCCGCCTGAAGGCCTACACCGACCGCAACGCGCCGGGCCGCGACTGGAATCTCGCCACCGCGATGGTCATGAAGGGCGAGGCGGCCATGCAGATCATGGGCGACTGGGCCAAGGGCGAGTTCCTGGCCGCCGGCAAGACCGCGGGCAAGGACTTCCTGTGCGTGCCCGCGCCGGGCACGGCCAAGTCCTACACCTTCAACGTCGACTCGTTCGCGATGTTCAAGGTCAAGGGCGACGCCAACCAGCAGGCCCAGCGCGACATGGCCTCGGCCATCCTGTCGCCGGCGGTGCAGGAATCCTTCAACCTCGAGAAGGGCTCGATCCCGGTGCGCAAGGGCGTCAGCCTGGCCAAGTACGACGACTGCGCCAAGGCCTCGGCCGCGGACTTCGCCGAAGCCGGCAAGGCCAATACGCTGCTGCCGTCCATCGCCCACGGCATGGCCGTCCGGGCCTCGGCGGAAGGCGCGATCAAGGACGTGGTCAGCCAGTTCTGGAACAGCGACTCGATCACCCCGGCGCAGGCGATGGATCGGCTGGTGACGGCGTCCAGGACGCAGTAAGCGGGCTTCGCGGGCGAGGCGTTCGCTTCGCCTGCGACGGTGCTTCCGGCGGGCGGCGGGCCAGACTCGGTCCTCCATCCTCCGGAGGCTGCATGGACGAGGTGCTCATCGATACGGTCCGGCCCCACGACGGCGCAGACCGCGCGGACGTGGACCGCTGGCTGTGGGACGGCTACCGGCGCATCGACGCGATGCCCGATTCGCCGCGCCGCCGCCGCGCGCACATGGCCCACGTGCTGGACTGCCAGCACCGTGTGCTCGCACTGATGCCGACGGACGGCGGGGACGCCTCGACCGAGGACCGCGCGCGCCAGCTCGCGGTGATGTCCTACGGCACCGAGCGCTGGCTCGCGCTGCTCGCGCAGGTGCGGCTGCGCCATCGCGACCGCGTCGCGCGTCGCGACTACGTCCTCGAGCACGCGGGCGATCCGCCGTTCCGCGATGCGGACCACGGCGTCGTGCATGTCGTGGACGTGCTCGATCGCGCGGACGCCTTCGCCGACATCGCGCCTTACGTCGATGCGCGCGTCGGCCGACGCGCCCGCGCCGCGCATGCGCTGCGGCTGCTGGAGCCGCGCGTGATCACGGCGGCCGACCTGCGCTCGCCGCAGGAGGCCGCGCTCATCGGCCAACGCGGCCTGTTCGCGCGTCACGACATCGAGCGGGGCACCTGCCTGGGCGTCTACGGCGGACAGCTGCTCGACGAGGTCGACCTGTTCCTGCTGGACGACGACCGCTACCTCATGTCGGCCTCCGATCCCATCGGCTCCGTGGCCGTGAACGGCGAGAACCTGCTGTCGCTGATGAACACCCTGTTTCTCTTCGATGCACAAGGCGTTCCCGCCGGTCATCCGGGCGCTGGCTACAACGTGCGCGGCGAATCCTTCCCGGCGCGCCTGCGTCACGGCTGGACCGCGCGCATCCACGCTTTCCGCGCGTCCGAGGACATTCCCGCGGGCCGCGAGTTGCGCTGGAACTACGACCTCGGCGGTTCGCGCTGACATGACCAAAGTTGCACCACGGGCGAGCACACGCCCGCCCGGATGCCCCATGAACACGCACATCGCGGCCCTTCTGCGCGCCAGGACTCTGACATCCTCCTGACAGCCGTGCGGGAATCCGCACGCATGGCCCGGCCTCGATCGTCACGCCGCCGACATGTGCGCGACAGTCAACGCTGTCAAGGCCTGACCCCCTTGGGGAACGTCCCGAGTTCCCTGGACGTTGTCATGACGCACCCTTAAACTCGCGCCCACTTTCGTGACCCCTTCCTCGCAGGACGCGAGGATTTTCCGGGGTGCGTTGGCGTACGGCGTGCAGGGTCCTGCCGTCGGTGACAGCCATGAAGGGCAAGCTGAAGTGACGAGTCGTTTTCGCTTCGAAGGGTTCGTGCTTGACATGGCCTCGCGCGTCCTCCTGTCGGAGGGCGTGCCCGTGCCGCTCAGCGGCCGGCAGCTGGATCTGCTCGGCGTGCTGGTCGCGCATCGCGGCGCGGTGGTCTCCAAGAACGAGCTGTTGAATCGCGTCTGGCCCGGACAGGCCGTGGAAGAGAACAACGCCGCCGTGCATGTGTCGGCGTTGCGGCGCGCGCTGGGGCGCGACGCCATCGCCACGGTCGCCGGGCAGGGCTATCGGTTCGCGCTGCCGTTGCGGCCCGACGAGGACGCGCCCCGTGATCCGACCGACCGGGCGGTCGAGGCCCCGGCGCCCATCGTGCCCGTCGTGCGGCCTCGTGCGCTGCCCTCCGCGCCGGCGGCGATGCACGGCCGCGGCGCCGATCTGCAGGCGCTGCTGAGCCGGCTGGTGCGTCATCGCCTGGTCACGGTGGTCGGCGCGCCGGGCGTCGGCAAGTCGACCCTGGCGCTGGCCTGCGCGCATGAACGCCGTCAGGCGGCGCGCGACGGCGCGGTGTGGGTGGACCTGCTGCACGGCGACGATCCTTCCGATCCGCTGCCGGCGGTGGCGGCCGCGCTGGGACTGGATCCCGGCATCGATCTGCAGACGCTGCTGGCCCTGCTGCGTCCGATGTCGCTGCTGCTGGTGCTGGACAACGCGGAGATCGCCGGCGCGCGCGCGGCGACCTTCTGCCACGCGGTGCTCGAGAACACCGAGGACGTGGCGTTGATGGTGACGAGCCGCAAGGTGCTGCGCGTGCCCGGCGAACGCGTGCTGCGTACGCCGCCGCTGTCGGTGCCGCCGCCCGGCGCTGGCGTGGACGAATCGCTGATGCACGGCAGCGTCGCGCTGTTCGTCGATCAGGTGCGGGCGCTGGGTCAGCCCTTCGCGCTCGGAACGCACAACGTGGCGCAGGTGACGGGCCTGTGCCGCCGGCTGGACGGCATCCCGCTGGCGCTGCAGCTGGCGGCGGGCCGGCTGGCGATGTTCGGCATCGATCAGCTGTGCGAGCGGCTCAGCGACCGCTACCGGCTGCTGACCCGCGGCACGCAGGCGGGACCGCGCCGGCATGAGTCGCTGCGCGCCTGCATGGACGCGAGCCTGGCGCTGCTGGACGACGTGGAGCAGCTGGTGCTGCGGCGGCTGGAGCCGTTCGAAGGCGGCTTCACGCTGGAGATGGCGACCGCCGCGTTGTCGGACCGGCAGCTCGACGCATGGACGGTGGCGGAGGCGCTGGAAGGGCTGGTGGACCACTCGCTGGTCCAGGTCGACGCGGAGGACCGGCCGCGGTACCGGCTCTTCGACGGCATGCGCGCCTACGGCCTGCTGCTGCTCGAGGAGACCGGCGAGGTCGACATCGCGCGGGGCCAGCATGCGCGCGCGATGAGCCAGCTGTTCGACCGCGCCGAGCGGGCGCTGCAGATGATGCCGGACGCGCGCTGGATCGCGGAGTTCTCGCCGGAGCTCGCCAACGTGCGCGCCGCGCTCGACTGGTGTCTGGAGCATGAGCCGGTGAGGGGGCTGGGCCTGCTCGCACATTCGCGCGCGCTGTTCGAGCTGCTGTCGCTGATGCCCGAATCCGCGTGGCGCCATGCGGCCTACGAGGCCGAGCTGCCGGCGGAGCTGCCGCCGGCGGTGCTGGCGCGGTATTGCATCGATCACGCCGGCCTGCTCGTGCCGCACGATCCCAAGCGGGCGGCGATCTGGTACCGGCGCGGCGTCACGGTGTCGCGCACGGCGGACGATCCGGCGCTGCGGTATCTCGCGCTGTGCCGGCAGGTCGTCGAGGACCGCGAACTGAGCCAGGCCGCGATGCGCTACGCGATGGGCGAGCTGGTCGCGCTCGCCGGCCGGTGCGAGGGCGCGCACGCGGCGCGCCTGAAGCTGTGGGGGCTCGCGGCGCGGGCGCACGTGTGGCGCGTCGAGGGCCAGGCGGACGAGGCCGACGAGGCGATGTGCGCGTCGCTGCAGCTGGCGCAGGAGGTCGGCGCGTCGCGATGGGTGCTGGACGATCTCGACCGGCTCATGAGCCTGCAGGTCGGACACGGCGCGCCGCTGCGGTCCGCGGCGCTGGTGCGCCAGTGGGAGGACGGCGCCAGCCGCGCCAGCGGCATCAACACCGCCAACGGCGAGTTCCTGCAACGCGTGCTCGGTTGCCTGGCGGCCGTGCTGCTCTCGGAAGGACACGTGGAAGATGCGCGCGAGGTGCTGACCGGCCTCGTCGCGCCCAGGTCCCGGCGCGGGGACGGGCAGGGCGAAAGCCCGAGCGAGGCGTTCGAGCGGCTGCTGCCGGTCTTCGCCTGGCTCGCGTTCGAGGAAGGACGCGACCAGGACGCGGCGCGCCTGACGGGGTATGCGGGCCAGGCGTATTCGCCGATCCGGGCGGATCCGCTGCCGCCGTGGGGCAGCCTGGTGCAGCGCATGCGCGCGCGGCTGGACGGCTTCTCGATGGCGCGGCTGCAGGACGAGGGCAGCCGCTGGGACGAACCGCGCGCGATGGTCGCCGCGCTGGCGCGGACGGCCGGCATCGCCGCCTCGTACGGCGACTGACGACGGGCGACTGACGACGGGCGACTGACGACGGGCGGCCCGGCGCTCGGCCCGTGCGAGGGCCACTGAGGAGCGAAGCGGCTCCTTGCCGCGCGAAGCGATCGCGCGGGGACCATGCCCGTACCGGCCCGGGCGTCACGCGAGGGTCACGCGGGCTGTCGAGAGTGGCTGCTGCTCATTGCAGGACCGCTCCCATGACCATCACCACGCCGCCGGCCGGCTTGCCGCCGCTGACGACCAACACCGGCGCGATTGCACTCGATCGGCTCGATCGCGCGCCGACACCCACGTCCCCGGCAACGCCCGGCTCGCCGGCGTCGACCACGGGCGGGGCGACGCCGCCGCGGCGGCTGTCGACGGAGCTCGGCGGCTTGAGCGCACGGCGCCCCGCCGATTCGAGCGCCGGCCCTTCGCGCGGACCCGACTCGGCGCGCGCGCCGCGGCGCTCCCTCGAACAGCTCCGTCGGTCGGCCTCGCCCCAAGAGGACGGCGCGCCGCCGACGGTGCCGTCGACACGCAGCTCGTCTCCCACGCCGACGACGATCGCGCCGGCCACGACCGCGCTGACACCACCCGCAGCGATCACACCCGCAGCGATCACACCCGCAGCGATCACACCCGCAGCGATCACACCCGCAGCGATCACACCCGCAGCGACCACACCTGCGGCGACGACGACCGATCACGGTCATGCCCCGCGCGAAGCGGGCGCGGGCATGTTCTTCCTCATGCAGAACGTGCGCCACGCGCTACCCGTGGCGGGCGTGCGGACGGTGGTGCAGGGCGTCATCGCGCCCGAACTCGCGCGGGCGGTGGCCTCGCATCCGGATGCCGCGCTGGCGGCGCAGACCGCGTTGACGGCCTACTCGCTGGGGCGGCGCATCGTGTCGCAGATCCACAGCGAGAGCAGCGCGCAGGTCGCCAACCAGGCGTTCTCGGGCGACGCGGCGCAGCGCGACAACAGCCTGCCGCGTCGCGTCTGGCAGGGTGTGCAGTCGGCCGGCATCGCGGGCGGCGACTTCGCCGCGCTGGCGCTGACGATCGCCGCGCGCAGCAACCCGGCATTGACCGGCGTGGCCCAGGCCGCGGCGGCGATCCAGGTGATCGCGCATCTGCAGGCGCAGTTCCGCGAGGCGCTGCGTCCCGCCATCAACACCGTGCACGTCGGCAACGGCGACCGCAACGTGGCTCAGCCGCCGGAGGGCCGCAACCTGCGCCAGGCCGATGTGACCTGGGGGATGCGCGGGACTTTCGGCGCCGCCGCGGCCGCGATCGACCTGGGGACGCAGTTGCTGATGCAGCAGCAGCTCGGCGGGCAGCCGGCCTGGCAGGCCGCGCGCGGTCTGGCCGTCCGGGCGGGGGCCATCGCGGGCGCGGGCAACATGCTGACCTCGTCGGTGGAGGATCACCTGGTCGACACGGCGTCCGCGCTGCGCATGCGCCAGACGACGGCGGGCGCCGCTGGGAGCGAATCGCACGTGCGTCACATCCACATCGATCTGCGCAACCCGTTCACCCGCAACGAACTCGGCCGGCAGGCCGAACGCGCCGACACGCGCATCTTCAACACGATGGTGCCGGGTCTCATTGCGCTCGGCGTGGTGCAGGCCTTGCAGTCGACGCTGAGCCAGCCCGGCGTCAGTGCCCCTGAGCGCCAGGCGGCGCAAGCCGGCGTGCATGCGGCGGTCGCGGGGCTGGTAGGCGGCGCGCTGCTCGCGCTGACCGTCGCGTCGTATCAGCTCAACGACACCGTGCGCAGCCGCAATGCCTCGCAGCGCGCCGCGGCGCGAGGCGCGCAGCCCTGAACGTCTTCAGACGTCGAGTCGATACCCCACGCCGTAGACCGTCTGGATGCGCGGTACCGGCGTACCGTCCATCGTGCGGGCGCGGGAGCGCGGGCCGCCCGGGTTCAGCTTGAGCCGCAGCTTGTACACATGCTGCTCCAGCGTGCGCTTGCCGATGTCGCTGGAGCGGCCCCAGATCTCGGTCGACAGTGTCTGCATGCTGACCACACGACCGAGGTTCTCGAACAGCGTCCAGGCCAGCGCGAACTCCCGCGCCGTCAGGCTGACTTCGCGCGCGCCGGTCGACAGGCTCTGCGTCGACGCGTTCAGCGCATACGGTCCCGCGCGCAGCGATGTGGCGCGCACGCCCTCGGTGCGCGTCTGGATGCGCGCGCGCAGCCGATGGATCAAGGGCCCCGCGCCGTCCGCGATCACCGCATAGTCATCCGCGCCGCCCTGCAGCGCGCGCGAGATCCCCACCGAATCGCCCAGGCCCAGCACCACGATCGGCACGTGACGTCCCGCATGCAGTCGCAGCGCGGCCAGCCAGCCGTCGATGTGCGCGTCGTGGTCCTCCAGCAGCACCGCGTCGGCGCCCGGTGTCCGCAACGTGGCGATCAGGCTGCTCAGGTGCGTGTGGGGGGTGGGGTCGTAGCCGGCATCGCGCAGCGCGGCGGCGGCGAAATGTTCCAGCGAGCGGGAGGGGCAGAGGGTGGCGACTTTCACGTGGACCTTGAAAACCGGGGGACGACCACACTGTCGCCAACGCCGGCGTTTCATGTCCTTTACGGAACATTCATTTTCATTTATGCCCCCTCGTTCAGGGGGTGAAAGCGGTTTCAGGCACGCCAACCAAGGTCGTGATCCGACGCACGTAATCTTCGGTCTCGGGGAAGGGCGGCACGCGCTGGCCGAAGCGCTCGACGGCGCCTTCGCCCGCGTTGTAGGCGGCCAGGATCAGGTCCACGCGACCGTCGTAGCGGTCGTGCAGCGCGCGCAGGTGGCGCACGCCGATGTCGACGTTCACGCGCGGGTCCAGCAGGTCGGCGCGCGTGTACACGCCGTAACGCGCCGCAGTCGCGGGCATCAGCTGCATCAGGCCCATCGCGCCCTTGGGCGAACGGGCGTCGGCGCGGTAGCGCGACTCCACGAAGATCAGCGCCGACACCAGTGCCGGGTCGAGGCGGTGGCGGTCGCTGGCCGCGCGCACCAGCGAGGCCATCCCGGCCGGCATCGGCCGTGCGGCGTCGCGCAGGAAGGACGTCAGATCGGGCAGCGGACCGCCCGCGCCCCGCGCGTCTTGTTGAGGACCCTGGATGAGCCGGGCGGCAAACCCGACCCAGGGGGGCGTGTCGTCGGTCGCGCCCGGGCGCAGCGGCGCCACGGCGACGCGCACGATCGTGCAGTCTTCGGCCAGGCCGGGATGGCGCTCGCGGGGATCTTCGATGAGCAGCCGGGTGCTGCCGTCGATGAGCGTGCAGCGGTAGCGGGTCACCTGCTCGGCGGGGCGATCGTTGGCGGCACTGAAACTCGCGGCGCTCGCCACGCTGGTGGCACCGATGGATTGCGCCGTCGCGCCCGCCGCGTTTGCGACGAGCGTCGTCACCGCGGCCAGGCGGAGGAAGGAAACGAACGAACGATCGTTCATGTGGCGCTCCATCGAAGACTGCGAAGGGCGCGACGCTAGGCCGTGAGGAGGCGGGCGGTTTCCCGCGATGCGAAGGGCACGACGACGGGCCGAACGCGCGACGGCCCCTTCGCATCCCACGCAGCGCCTTCGCATGGTCCCGATGCTGCCGGGCGGCCGGTCCCTATGTTCCGCTCCATCGCATCAACGGAGAGCGCCATGACCGCACCGATCGCCGCCAATGTCCCGTCCACGCCGGCCGCCGCCGCCGGACCCACCGACATGCAGCAGATGGAATCGATGATGGCCCAGCGGATGATGATGGGCATCCAGCAGGGCCAGCAGGCCTTGAGCAAGTCCATGACCAAGGTGTCGGACCAGATCAAGGCGTCCATGCAGGACGAGGAATAAGCGCGCCGCATCGTGATCCTCATGACCCGACGTCTTCGTTCTCCGGGCCGCGCGATGCGGATGGGCCGTCTGCCGGTCGCGCTGGTGCTCTGCGCCGCGGCGCCGCTCAGCTGGGCGGCGCGTGTCGGCGAGTCGGCGCCGCCGACGTCGACCTCCGGCGCCAGCGCGGCGGCTGCACCGGGAGCGAGCCCGATCGCGGTGCCCCTGGCGTCGCCGCCGCCCACGAAGACGGTCACACCGACCCTCACGCAGACGACATCGGCACCGACCTCCTCGACGCCCGCGGCGAAGTCCGTCCGATCGGACCGGGTGGCCACGAAGAACGTCTCGCGCCAATGGCGCAGCCCGCGCTTCGTCTACAAGGCCGAAGGCAAGCGCGTGAACGAGGTGCTGCTCGACTTCGCCGCGAGCCAGGGCCTGCCGGCCGTGCTCGCCGACGGCATCGACGGCATGGTGCAGGCCAACTTCGACACCACGCCCGACAAGTTCCTCGACTCGATGAACCGGGCCTACGGTGTCATCTGGTACCACGACGGCACCGCACTGTATTTCTATCCGGCGGGCGCCGTGCAGAGCCGGCTCTTCCGGCTCAAGGGCTTCCGCCGCGAACAGGTCACGGACCTGCTGGATTCGCTGCAGCTCGGCGACGCGCGCTTCCCGCTGCGCTTCAACGCGGCCGAAAGCACACTGCTGGTCTACGGACCGCCGCGCCACGTCGAGCTGATCGCCGCGGCGGTCGAGTCGCTGGACGTGGGCGCGATGGAGCGCAACCGCAAGGCGGTGCGCGTCGTGCCGCTGCGCTTCGCCTCCGCCGGCGACCGCACGTTCGGCCAGACGCGCATCCGCGGCGTGGCCTCGGTGCTGACGTCGCTCTACAGCGGCGGCACCAGCGGCGGCGGCAGCGGTGCGCAGGGCGACGAGGACACGCCGTCGATGGCCGAGGTCCATCCGGGCAAGCTCACCGCGCTGCAGGGCGTGATGGGCCGCGACTCGCGGCTTGCCGACATCATGGCGCGCAAGCCCAACCAGGTCACGGCGGGACAGTCGGCCAAGTCGGGCGCCGGCGCGGCCTCGCAAGGCAGCGCGCGCGGCCTGCAGAGCCCCGTCGACGACGACGCGCCACCGATGTTCCAGGCCGACGAAGGCACCAACACCGTCATCATCCACGGCCGTCCCCAGCGCATGGACGAATACGTCGAGCTGATCCGCCGCCTGGACGTTCAGCCGGTGCTGGTCGAGCTCGAGGCCACCATCATCGACGTCAGCAGCGACAGCATCGACTCGCTGGGCATCGACTGGAGCGTGCGCGGCAGCAAGGGCAGCTTCGGCGTCACGCAGCCGTCCACCGCCAACAACGCCGGCACCTTCACGCTGAGCACGCTGTGGTCCAACGCCGGCCGCGAGCTGATGGCGCGCATCGACGCGCTCAGCGCGCGCGGCAAGGCGCGCGTCATCGCCAAACCCAAGGTCCTCGGCGTGGCCAACCGCCCCGCGGTCATGCGCGAGAAGCGCGTCGTCACCGTCAAGGTCGCCGGCAACCTCGAGGCCAACCTCTTCCAGGTCGAGGCCGGCACGCTGCTGCAGGTCACGCCGCAGATCACCTCGGTGCCCGACAACGGCGGCGTCTCGCGCCGCATCAAGCTGTCGCTCTACATCGAGGACGGCAGCTTCGAGGACCAGCGCGTCGACAGCGTGCCCATCGTCAAGCGCACCGAGATCATGACCGAGGCCCACGTGGGCGAGGGCGAGAGCCTGCTCATCGGCGGCATCACCACGACCAGCCAGGCCTCGCAGCGCGACGAGGTGCCCGTGCTGGGCCGCGTGCCGCTGGTCGGCGGGCTGTTCCGCCACACCAGCGAGAGCAACGGGCAGACCGAGCGTCTGTTCCTGATCTCGCCGCGGATCATCCGCGAGCCGACCTTTCCGTCGGGGCCGTACGGCGCCGCGACGACCGGCGCCATGGCGATGACGGCGGACGGTCGCGCGCCGCAATCGCCGTCGGGATCGGCAGTGCCGCCGCAGGCGCCGTCGCAATCCCAGTTGAACGGTCCGTCGTCGACGTCCCGAACGCCGTCGTCGGCGCCCGATTCCTTCCTGCAGGGCGGCAGCGGCGGCTGAGCCGCGACGCCCCTCCGATCCACCACGAAGCGACAAGAAGTTCGGGATTCGCAAACCATGAAGCAGCTTCGCATCCTCACAGGCTTGCATGCCGGGGTCCAGCTACGGTTGACCCGTCGGCAGTACCGCATCGCCAGCGATGAGGACGCCGATCTCCAGATCAGCGACTGGGCCCACGCCCCGCTGATCCTGACGTTCCAGGAAGAAGGCTCCGACGTGTCTCCCACGCTCCACCTCATCGCCGAAGACGGAACGCCCGCGCAAGCGCTGGGGCCGATGGAGGACTTCCTGCCCCGGCGCTTCGGCGACATCGTGCTGTGCGCCGGTCCCGACGCCTTCCCCGGCGCGGCCGCGTGGCCCAGCGACCTGTCGCTGATGGACGCGTTGATGCGACCCGTCGCCAAGCTCAAGGCGACCGTGGCCGCGGCGGCCGGCGCCGGCGCGGAGGTCGTTGCCCCGCGCGGCAGGGCGGCGATGGGCCTGAAGCTGAGCGCGCTGGTCGCCGCCGCGGCGCTGATCGCGGCGCTGGCCTCGGTGCTCAGCACGCAGACCGCCGCCTCGACCGCGCCGCCGGTCAGCCCGATGGAACAGGTGACGCGCGCCCTGCAGCAGGCCGGCATCGACGGCCTCGTCGTGCGCCGCGTCGACCGCCGGCTTGTCGTCGAGGGCCTGCTGCCCGGCGGCGCGGAGATGGCCCGCGCCCGCGCCGCGCTGCAGCCCTTCGGCGAAGGCCAGCTGCTGCACCGCTATGCCTCCGCCGCGGACATCGTGCGCCAGATCGGCGACGCGCTGAACCGGCCCGGCGTGCGCGTCGTCCACCGCGGCCAGGGCGTCTTCGCCGTCGAAGGCCAGGCGGCCGACCCCGCCCAGTTGCAGGACGAGGTCCGCCGCATCGCCGACGACATCGGCCCGCTGGTCCGCCGCGTGGACGTGGCGGTCGAGCAGACCTCGCCGACGGCGCGCGTGCGCGTCGGCTCCATGCTGGCCGGCGACGGCCTGCAGTACGTGCAGACGGCCGACGGCACCAAGCACCTTTCGCTCCGGACTCCCGTGGATGACGAGACCGTCGCCGCCGGGGATCCGTCTTCCTCATCCCCCACCGGAGAACCGTGATGGACAACCCCCTGGAACAGACCGTGTTCGCGGATCTCGCGCACATCGAGAAGACCCTGACCGACGACCTCAGCGGTGAGCGTACCCGCGCGATGCTGAGCTACTTCGACCAGGTCGCGCAGAGCACCGAGGCCCACCTGCAGACGCCGCTGGCCGACGCCGAGCGCCAGCTGAGCTCGCAACTGATCGAGGGCTTCCGCGCCTCGCAGCGCATCGTGCGGCACGTGTGGGAAACCATCCACACCGCGTCGCTGCCCGCCTGAGCGCACAAGGAGCCCTCGATGTCCGCGTTGCCCCTTGATGCCTCGACCTTCTCGGCTGCCGCCGGCGCCGTCGGCGTGACCGACGCGACGGCCACCTATCCGCTGGTGTATCGCAACCTCATGGCGGTGGGTCTGCTGGGCGCGGTGTACCGCTCCCGCGACGACGCCGCGGTGGTGAGCGCGGCGGTGGAGCTGACGATGGCCGATCCGTCGCCGTTCCGCATCTGCCGCGCCATCGCGCACAGCATCGGCGGCGACGCGGAGTACGCCTCGGCCACGCTGGTGCAGCACGTCGAGGACCACCCGCAGGACGAGGGCGCGAAGGTGGCGCTGGCCACGGCCTTCCTGCTGGCGCGCGACGCGCGCTGGAAGGGCGTGCTCGACGAGGTGCTGGCCACCAGTGCCGACCACAACGTGCGCCAGGCCGCGAACGGCGTGCTCGAGTACGCCGCGACCTTGCAGTAATTCCCCCCATCCGATGGGACGAAGGACTCGTCCCACGGTTATCCGGTGCCTCGCGCACCTTCAATTCCGGAATTGAACTTCCGGTCATCAGGAGAGAACCATGGCTGTCAACAACGCTAGCGCACAAGGTGCAGGTGCTTCCGCCGACATGCAGCAGATGATGGGCGAAATGCGCTCGCAGAACGCCGAGCAGATGCGCAACAACCTGGAAATGGGTCGTATGAGCCAGCAGGCTTCCATGTCGGAAGCGCTGGGCAAGAAGTTCAAGGCTTCCGGCGACAGCGTCAAAGGCCTGGTCTGACGCCGCGGCGGCCGCGAGGGACCTTCGCGGGGCCGTCGCGGCCGCTCCGTGCCCCGCAAGGAGAACCCCATGTCCGCAACCTTTCCGGGAGCGCCCATGGCTCAGGCCCAGTCGGCCGAGGCCTCCGCGTCGTCGCAGATGTTCATGGCCGAGCTGAAGGCCCAGAGCAAGCAGACCATCGCCAACAACCTGGAGATGGGCCGCATGAGCCAGCAGGCCGCCATGTCGGAAGCGCTGGGCAAGAAGTTCAAGGCCGGCGGCGACAGCGTCAAGGGACTGGTGTGACCCGCGCTGCGCGCACGACGCGTCACCGCATCCAACCTCTGTCGGAGCGACATACATGAGCATTCAACAATTGATGCAATCGCCGCTGAACATGCTGCAAGGGGCGCAGAGTCCCCTGGCCGGCATCCAGCAGGCGCTGCAGGGACTGCAACAGGGATTGCAAGGCCTGACCCAGCTGCTGCGGCCGCTGGAACAGCTGATGCAGAACCCGATCCAGGCCGCGATGAGCGGCGCGGGTCAGAGCATCGGCCAGGCCATCGGCCAGATGGGCCAGCTGGCGAATTCGCCGCTGGGCGGACTGGGTCAGGCGCTGGGCGGCATCGGCCAGAGCCTGGGCGGCATCGGGCAGGCGCTCGGCGGCCTGACGCAAGGGCTGAACGCCCTGGGCGGTCAGGGCGGCGGCGCGGCCAACCCGTTCGGCGCGGCCATGGGCGCGCTGGGCGGTCTGACGCAGGGCCTCAACGGCCTGAACCAGGCCCTCGGCGGTCTCGGTCAGGCGGCCGGCGGTCTGGGCATGGCCGCGGGCGGCCTGGGCAACCCGTCCGCCATGGGCGGCGCCAACCAGCTGCTGGGCGGCCTGAGCCAGGCCATCGGCGGGCTGAGCAGCGCCCTGGGCGCGGCCGGTGCGCTGGCTGGCGCCGGCGCCGGCGGCGCGGGGGGTGCCGCACCGCTGGGCGGATCGATCAGCCCGCAGGGCGAGACCGGTCCGATGGACGGCAATCGCGCGGAACGCGCGCTGTTCAAGGCCATGTCGGACTCCGGCATGAAGATGATCAGCGGCAAGGAACTGGACGACGCCGCCAACGGCATCTGCCCCAAGGGCATGCGTCAACAGGACTTCACGCCCGAGTTCCAGCAGGCCGCGAAGTTCCTGCGCAGCGAAGCCGGCGAGAAGAAGATGGGTCAGCTGGACACGGCCGACCGCGACAACGCCCTCGGCAAGATGGGCCTGGCCCTGAAGGACAAGGGCGGCGACGACAAGATCGGCATCGGCGATCTGACCGCGTCCATCCAGAAGCAGGGTCTGAACTCGGACCAGCACTCGACGATCTCGACGTTGAAGAACAACTTCGACGCGCTGTCCAAGGACGGCAAGACCTTCGACCTGGACACGATGAAGGACGTCGCGCAAGGCAAGCAGATGCCCAACGGCATCCTGCCGTCGTTCGAGCTGCAACAGGCCGCCCAGAAGTTCGTCAACGACACCGCGCTCAGCAAGGGTACGGACGTCGCGCTGCAGACTTCCCAAGGCAAGTTCGACCAGCAAGGCGACAACAAGTTCAGCATGGCTGACCTTGAGAAGACGCTGGCACGAGGCTGACCCACGGCCGCCGAGGCCCCGCTTGGGGCGCGGCGCGTCGTTGCAGATCCTCGCCATAGCCCCGCTATGGCTCCGGTCTGCGCCGAGCGCCGCATCCCCAATCGGGGCCTCGTCAACCATGGGTCACTGAGCCTCTTTCGACTCGCAGCCCCAATGCCTTCCTGAGATCGGCCGTGCCGGACACAGCCATGGAGCAGACATGATCGATTCCTCGTTGCAACGCAAAGATTTCGTTTCCGGCCTGGTCGGCCTGGTGAGCCTGGCGGTGGACCGCGAGCTGCTGGACGACGCCGAGACCCTGCTGGGCGCCGTGCGCCTGCTGCGTCCCAAGGTGTCGCAGCTGGATTTCTTCGAAGCCTGGATCGCGATGAAACGCGGCCACTGGACCGACGCGATGCGCACGCTGCGCAACCTCGACGCCACGGCGCCGGAGTGGTCGACGGCCAAGGCCTTCCTCGCCTATTGCCAGTTCGCCACCGGCGACATGGGATGGCGCGCCACCGCGGAAGACGTGCTGCACACGTCCACCAACCCCGAGGCGCTGGACATGGTGCGCTCGCTGCTGCATCCGGACGACGAGGCCCCGGAGTCCTCCGGCGCGGACGGCGGGTCCGAGGCGGCCACGCCGCCCGCCCTGACGATCGACCTCTCGCAGATGGCCTACATGCGGGCCTGAGGAGCAGCCATGACCGATCCGATCCAAGCCATTTCCGCCCACGACGTCATCCGCCAGGCCGCGTCCCCGACGCCGGACCTGCAGGCGCAGACGCAGAAATTCGAGCAGCTGATGGCGCGCGAGCCGCAGCCCGATCCGTCGGCGGCGCATGCGAACGCGGTCGGCCACACGGACTCGACGATGTCCAAGACGCTGCACACGCTGGACGACGCCTCGCGTCAGGTCACCGCCGACATGCAGCGCTACGTCGCCGACGCGCCCAACATGAACCTGCAGGAATTGACCGCGCGCTCCATGGAGCTGAACCTGCAGGTGGCCACGCAGGGGCTGCAGTTCTCCGCCTGCACCTCGGTGGCGCAGAGCAGCAAGAACGGCCTGCAGACCCTGATGAAGAACCAGTGACATGAGCGCCCATCCTCTTGCGGATCCACGCGGTGCCGCGGCCGGCCCTGCCGGCGGGGGCGGCGCGTCCGGCACGCCGGGCCGATCCTGGGCCTCGGGTCATGTGCTCTACATGCTGGTGCTGGTCCTGCTGATCACGTTGCTGGCGGGCTGCAAGACCGATCTCTACACCAAGCGCACCGAGGCGGAGGCCAACGACATGGTGGCCGCGCTGCTGCAGCGCGGCGTGGAAGCGGAGAAGAAAAGCGGCGACGGCGGCAAGACCTGGAACGTCGCCGTCGACGAGCAGGAGGTGGTGAACGCGCTGGACATCCTGCGCGCCAACGGCCTGCCGTCGGACAAGTACGTGTCGCTGGGCGACATGTTCAAGAAGGAAGGGCTGATCTCCACGCCGACGGAGGAGCGGGTGCGCTTCATCCACGGCGTGTCGCAGGAGCTCTCCAGCACGCTGTCCAAGATCGATGGCGTCATCGTGGCCAAGGTCCACATCGTGCTGCCCAACAACGACCCGATGGCCACGACGGTGAAGCCGTCGAGCGCGTCGGTCTTCGTCAAGTACCGGCCGGAGATCGACGTGCCGCAGCTGGCGCCGTCGATCAAGAGCATGGTCGCGCGCAGTGTCGAAGGCCTGACCTACGAGAACGTCACGGTGACGCTGGTGCCGGGGGCGATGCTGCCGACCTCGCCGCGCCATGCGGTGGCGGACGCCACCTGGGCGTGGGTCGCCGGCGGACTGCTGGCGATGTTGCTGCTGGTCGGCGGCGCGATCGGCGTGATCGCGTGGAAGAAGCCGGGACTGCTGCCGCAGGGTCTGGCGCGTCGACTGTCGCCGGGCGGCGCTGGGGCTGCGGTGCCCGCGGCCGAAGTCGGCGGCGCATGACCATGGTTGTGTCCGCCACGCCGGCCGCGCCTGAGCAGCTCGCGGCGTGGGCCGTCAGTTTCGACGGCAAGCTGCGCGGACTCGTGGACGACCTGGATGCGAGCTGGCAGGACGAACTGCTCGGTCCGTGGTCCTTCCTCGATGCGCTGCCGCCCGAGAGTGCCGCTGCGCTGTGGCCGCGCCTGTGGCGGGACCGGATGGCGCCCAGCGGCGGTCTGCCCGCATTGGGCCGCTTCGCCGATCCCTTGCCCCGGCTCGGACTGCTGCCGCGCGGCGACTTGCTGCAGCGTCTGTGCACGCTGGCGCTGGCGCGACGCCCGGGCGTACTGCGCTGCTGCATCGATCGATCGGTCCGGGCGCCGCTGCAACGCGCGCTCGCCGACAACTTCGCGCCCCTGGTGGCCATGAGCGCAAGAGGCCGGCCGGTCGAGGCCGAGCAGGCCGCCTGGTCGCCGGTGCAGTGGGCGTGCGTCGGTTTCGCGGACTGGTCCGCGGCCTTGTCCACGCAGGATGAGCCGGTGCGGCAGCTGGTGCGCTGGTCGTTGCCGCGCGCGGCCGTGGACGGCGTCCTCGCCGCCGCGCCCGTGGCGGCAGAACGCAACGTGGCCGTGTCGATCGCGGCGCTCGCGGAAGCCGAAGTGGAGTGGCCATGCTGATCTGGTGGAAGACGTCGACGCAGCCGTCGCCGCAGGTTTCTCCCCGAGCGCACGACGACGGGCCCGCTGCCGGCGCGCCGTACGGCATCCTCCGCGCGAGCGAGGTGACGCTGCTGAGGCACGACCACGAGATCCGCCAGGCGGCGACCGCGCGCGCCGAGGCGCTGATCGCGCAGGCGCAGACGGAAGCGGAGCGCATCTTGTCCGACGCGCAGGCGCGGGCGGAGGCGCTGCTGCGGGACGCTCAGACACAGATCGACGCTGCGTGCGAGAGCGGCCGCGCCGAGGGCGAACGCCAAGCCGCGCTCGCCTGGCACGAACGCCAGGCCGGCCGCGCCGTGGACCAGGCCGACGCCGTGCGCGGTCTGCATGAACGCATGGCCGAAGTTGTCACCAGCGCCGTGGAGCGCATCGTGCAGACCGAGGGCCGCGCCGCGCTGTACCAGCGCGCGCTGCGCAGCGTGCAGGCGCTGTCGCGTTCGGCGACGGCGCTGACGCTGAAGGTCAGCAGTGCCGACTTCGACGCCGCGCGCGACGGCATCGCCGCGGTGCCCGAACTTCAATCGGCCGGACTTTCCGTCGAGGTCATCGTCGATCCGGCGCTGCCCGCCGGCAGCTGCCTCTTCGAATCCGACATGGGCGTCGTCGACGCGAGCCTGAAGACGCAGCTCGACGCGCTGCGGTCCGCGATGTCGCGCGCCGTGAAGCGCGCGGTCGCCGAGAGCTGACCCCGCGCTGATCGCCACTTCGAACTGACCTCAGCCCTCAACCGAGTTCATCCCCAGAAAACTGCCTCCGCGATGAACGCTCCCGACCGCCTCGCACCGCTGAACCTGGACGATCTCGGCCGCTGGATGGAGCTCGAGCTCGCCGGCGCCGAGACGCTGAGCCGCACCGGCAAGGTCGTCGAGGTGATCGGCACGCTGGTGCGCGCGAGCGGCCTGTCGGCCAAGCTCGGCGAGATGTGCCACCTGCTCGACGCCAACGGCGGGCTGCTGCAGGTGGCGGAGGTGATCGGCTTCTCCAACGGCCAGACCATCCTGTCGCCGTTCGGCTCCATCCTGGGCGTGGCCGCGGGGCAGACGCAGGTGGTGGGGCTGGGCGAGATCCAGAGCATCGCCGTCGGCGACGAACTGCTGGGGCGCGTGGTCGACAGCCTGGGACAGCCGGTGGACGGCGGCCCGCCGATCGTCTGCGAGGAGCGGCGGCCCGTCTTCGCGATGCCGCCCAGCCCGATGGACCGCGAGATGATCGAGCACCCGCTGCCCACCGGCGTGAAGATCATCGACGGGATGATCACGCTGGGCGAAGGCCAGCGGATGGGCATCTTCGCGCCGGCGGGCGTCGGCAAGAGCACCTTGATGGGCATGCTCGCGCGCGGCACGCAGTGCGACATCAGCGTCATCGCGCTGATCGGCGAACGCGGCCGCGAGGTGCGCGAGTTCATCGAGATCATCATGGGCAAGGAGGGGATGGCGCGCTCGGTGGTGGTGTGCGCGACCTCGGACCGCTCCTCGATCGAGCGCGCCAAGGCGGCGCACGTCGCGACGGCCATCGCCGAGTACTTCCGCGACCGCGGCCTGCGCGTGCTGCTGATGATGGACTCGCTGACCCGCTTCGCCCGGGCGCAGCGCGAGATCGGCCTGGCGGCGGGCGAGTCGCCGGCGCGGCGCGGTTATCCGCCGTCGGTCTTCGCGGAGATCCCGCGGCTGCTGGAGCGCACGGGCATGGGCGCGAAGGGCTCGATCACCGCGCTGTACACGGTGCTGGCCGAGGACGACAGCGGCAGCGACCCGATCGCCGAAGAGGTGCGAGGCATCCTCGACGGCCACCTGATCCTGTCGCGCAAGATCGCGGCGCGCAACCAGTACCCGGCGATCGATGTGCTGGGCAGCCTGAGCCGGGTGATGTCGCAGATCGTGCCCAAGGACCACCAGGCCGCCAACGGCGGGCTGCGCAAGCTGATGGCCAAGTACGACGAGATGGAGCTGCTGATCCAGATGGGCGAGTACAAGCCCGGCAACGACGCCTTCGCCGACGAGGCGGTGCGCAAGCACGGCGCGATCCGGGAGTTCCTCAACCAGGCGACCTCGGACCTCCGGCCGATCGAGCAGACGGTCGCCGAGTTGCAGGCGCTGGTGAACGGCTAAGCGGTTAAGCGGTTGAACGGTTGAACGATTGATGAAAGACCTGCGCTCGCTCAAGTTGTTGTTGTGGGCCAAGCGCCGTCGGCTCGAACCGATGGAGCTGCAGGTCAAGGCCGAGACCGCGCAGCGCGACGCGGCCGTGGGCGCGTATCAGGCCGCGGTGGCGCGGCACGAGGGCTGCGTCGCGGACGAGGAGTCCTGCGCGGCCAAGATCGAGGCGCTCGCGACGTCTGAGTCGTTCAACCCGCAAGACGCGGTGACGTTGACCTACGTTCGCGAAGGCCTGCAAGACCTGGTCCGTCAAGCGGAGGAGGGCGTGCGGACGGCGACGACGCAAGTGGCGCAGGCCGAGGCTCGTGTGCTGGCCGCGAAGCAGGTCCTGCAGCGCGCGGAGCAGCAGATCGAACAGCTCGAGGAACGACGCCGCAAGCGCCTGGTCGAGATCGACCAGGAGGCCGAGGACACGCAGGACGAAGAGAGCGAGGAGGCCGCGGTCGCGCGCCGTGTCGCACAGCGGCGCGCGACCGAAGCGGCGGCGCGGGCGGATCGATCGGCGCTGGGCGCGGAGGCGGGCGCATGAACGAGATGTTCAACACCTTCGCCGGGGTGATCGGTTTCGGCTCGACGCTGCAGGACGGCGTGATGCTGCTGGCGGTGTGCCTGCTGCGCGTCTACGCGGTGTTCCTGGTGCTGCCGGCGACGACGGACCAGGTGCTGCAGGGGCCGATCCGCAACGGCGTGTGCATCTGTCTGGCGCTGTTCATCGCATGGGGGCAGCCGGCGGGGCTGGTGCACGGCATGGACATGGTCCAGCTGGTGGCCACGATCGCGAAGGAGGCGCTGATCGGCGTGGTGCTGGGTTTCGCCGCGTCGACGGTGTTCTGGGTGGCGGAGGGTGTCGGCGTGCTGATCGACAACCAGGCCGGCTACAACAACGTCCAGCAGACCAACCCGCTCAGCGGCGAGCAGAGCACGCCGATCGGCAACCTGCTGTCGCAGCTGGCGATCACCGGCTTCTACCTGCTGGGCGGGATGCTGATGCTCACGGGCATCCTGTTCGACTCCTTCCATTGGTGGCCGATCGGCAGCCTGTCGCCGGCGTGGTCGACGATCCTGGAGGACTTCGTCCGCGTGCAGACGGGGCATTACCTGGAACTGATGATCAAGATTGCCGCGCCGGCGCTGCTGGTGCTGATGCTGATCGACCTGGGCTTCGGCATCCTGTCGAAGACGGCGGAGAAGCTCGAGCCCAACAACCTCGCGCAGCCGGTGAAGGGCGCGGTCGCGATCGCGCTGCTGTCGCTGCTGGTGGCGGTGTTCTTCGACCAGGTCCGGCCGGCGCTGTCGATGCAGAACCTGTCGGCGGAGATGGCGAAGTGGGCGAGGGCGGCGGAGGTGGCGAAGCATGCGCCGGAGGCGGCTTCTTCTCCGGCGCCGGCCAGCGCGAGTACGCCGACATCGGGGACGCCCGCATCGTCTGCCGAATCCGAATCCGGATCCGGGTCCGGATCGACATCTGATCGCGCATCGACGCCCACTCGTTGATCTCGTTGGTTCGGCATTTCCGAACGGCGATGGTCTCTTTTCAGAATCATGGTTTTTACCCCCTGATCCGCTGAAGCGGCGGTTCTATGCTCCGCGCCTTTGCGGAGAGCCCCACTGTCGAGGTGCTCCCGCGACCACGGCATCGTGTCCCTCACGTGCTGGCAGGGAGGAATCGGGAATGCTTCGAGTCAGGGCGGCCGTCTGGTCGCGCGGTGTCATGGCCGCGTTGTGGAAATGTCTCGTCGGCGGCGCCATGCTTGCCGGCGCACTCGGTGAAGCGCAGGCCGGTTGCTACAAGGATGTGCGCGAGACCATCTGCTCCTGGCCCTACTCGACCATCTCCGCACCGGGTGGGCCAGTCGTGCCCACGGGTGGGAATTTCCAGATCAGGGTCATTGGATCGGAAGACTCGCAGAACACCCTGCAACTGATCTATCGGGTCGAGTTGCACCGCAACGACGTACCTGTCGCGATGCAGGAGTTCTATCCCAACACGAAGCGGGCCGACGCCACTTTCGCGCAGAACGGTCTGGCGCCGGGGGTGTACACCTTCCGCGGCAAGGTCTACGACGCTGGTGGTCGCACCACCATGTCGGCGCCGGTCCAGGTCCGGGTCAATGCACCGCCCGGTGTGGGGATCCTCATGCCCAGCCAGGGTCAGGTCTATCCTCAGGGACCGGTCGAAGTCGGCGTCGTCGGGTCGATTGCGGACGACTCCGGTGTGCAGCGCATCGACGTTTATCTCAACGACGTGCTGGCGGGCAGCGCCGTCCCGCTGTCGTTCTCTCCGTCGACGTTCACGCTGGGTATTCCCAACGTTGGCGTCGGGGTCCATCGCCTGAGGGCCAGGGCCCACGATTACGACGGTGCCTGGTCGGATTCGCCCACCATGACAATGCGCGTCAACGCGCCACCGGCCGTATCCATGACCTCACCGGGCAATGGTGCCGTGTTGGCAGGGCCGAGCGCGACGGTCCGGCTCGCCGCAGCGGCTTCCGACAGCGATTCCAGTGGTATCGCGCGGGTCGAGTACTACAGCACGGCAGGTCCCCACATCGCAACAGCCACTGCGGCGCCGTACGAATTCATGTGGCCGGGTATTCCGTCCGGTACACACGGCGTCGTAGCACGTGCGGTCGATACCGACGGAGGCATGACGACATCGGCGCCGATGGTCTTCCGCGTGAATGCGCTGCCTTCCGCCACGGTGGCGTCCCCGGCCAACAACCAGGTGTTCGCAGGTCCGACGGCCTCGATCGCGATCTCGGCCGGAGCGAGTGATGGCGACGGGAGCGTCCAGCGCGTGGAGTTCTACGCCAACGGCTCGCACATCGGTACGAGCTCCTCCGCGCCGTTCGCGATGACCTGGTCAAGCGTCGGCGCGGGCGGGTACACGATCGTGGCTCGAGCCGTGGACAACGACGGCGGCGTGCGCGATTCGGCGGGCGTTTTCGTGCGCGTCAACACGTTGCCGTCCGCGAGCCTGGCGTCTCCCGCCAACGGGGCAGTCAGGGTCGACCACACATCGCCGACGCCGTGGCGTCTTAGCGCGTCCGTCGGCGACACGGACGGCAGCATCGCGCGCGTCGAGTTCCTGGTCGACGGCCAGGTCGCCGGTACGGTCACCGCTGCGCCCTTCGTCTGGGACTGGGTGGCTCCCGGGGTGGGCACGCATGTCCTGGCCGTTCGTGCCGTGGACAACGATGGCGGAACGACGATCTCCGGAAACAGCTCCGTGCGGGTGAACGCGCCTCCGGATATCACGCTCACAGCGCCCGCACCGGGTGCTGTTCACCAGGGACCTTCGGCCACCATCACGCTGGCCGCCACGGCGACGGACGACACGGGCATCCAGAAGGTGGAGTTCCTGTCAGGCGCTGAAACCATCGCGACGGTGACGACGCCGCCTTATCAGTTCTCATGGACGAATCGCCCGGCCGGCACCTACTTGCTGGCCGCGCGGGCGACCGACCTGGATGGACGCGAGAACACGTCCGCGGCGGTGGCGGTCATCGTGTCGCACACCGATCCAGTGGCGGTGACGATCGTGCCGCCGAACCTGTCGGGCGGCATCACGGGAACGGCGGCGGGGCAGGCCTCGGTGTCCTCCAAGGGATCCGCAACCTACGAGCTGCCGATCGCGCTGCCTCCTGGGACCGCGGGGCAGGTGCCGAGCGTGACGCTGCATTACGACAGCCAGGCCAAGGAAGGCCTCTCCGGCCTGGGCTGGGACGTCAGCGGACTCTCGCGCATCACGCGCTGCGCGGCGACCATCGCCACGGACGGCGAGCGCAACCGCGCTCGGTTCGACAGGAACACCCGCTATTGCCTGGACGGTCAGCGTCTGATCGTGGTCAGCGGCGTGGAAGGCGCGAGTGCGACGTATCGGACCGAAATCGATCACTTCTCTCGCATCACCTCGTACGGCAGCGACGCCGACCGCGGACCTGATTCGTGGAAGGTCGAGTTGAAGTCCGGGGACATCCAGTACTTCGGAACGACGGCGGATTCGTTCGTCGACACGCCGGGATCCGCGGGCAAGGCCTTGTTCTGGGCGTTGAGCCGCGAAGAGGACCGACGCGGCAACTACATCGCCTACGACTACTTCAAGGACAGTGGAACCGGCGAGCATCTGCCCAAGGCGATCCGGTACACCGGCAACGGCACGGCGTTCGCACCGTACGCGGCGTTGCGCTTCGAGTACGACGACGCCGCGCGTCCCGATCCGTCGTTCGCGTATCTCGCGGGCGCCCGCACGGTCATCACGAAGCGCCTCTCGGGTCTTTCCACGTGGACGGGCATCGCGGCCGATGGCTCCGGCGGCGCGCTGGCGCGGCGCTGGGCGATTGCGTACACGACCAGCACGACGACCGGGCTCAGCCTCGTGCAGTCCGTCTCCGATTGCGGACCGGGCGAATGCCTGCCGGCCACGTCTTTCCAGTACTCGCAGCGCAGCGAGGCGGACAACACGTTCAGCGGCGGTACGTGGGCCGGCGGACCGGAGGTATTGTTCAGGAACCCCGCTCAACGTGGGCTGCCCAAGCTGCTGGAGGTGATGTCCGTCGTCGACTTGAACGGCGACGGCAAGAGCGACTTGCTGCAGAACCTGGGTGGGACCTCGTGGCAGGTGTGCCTGTCGACGGGCGCCGCATTCTCTTGCAGTACGTGGACGGGTCCAGACGCGCTCATGTCTCAGTTGGTCACGGGCGACTTCAATGGCGACGGTCGCACCGACCTGTTGAAGCCGTCGAGCGGCACAGCGGGATCCCTGCTGTGCCTATCGACCGGAACTGGCTTCAACTGCCAGCCGTCGACGAGATTCCCGTCTTCGCCCACGCCTGACGTGCCGCAGTTTGGCGTCACCAACAACTTCGTGGTGGCGGACGCGAACGGCGACGGACGGGACGACGTCGTCGTGCGAAGCACGGGACCGTGCCTGTCGGACGGTACGAATTTCACTTGCACCTACACGGGCGGTGCGGGAGGGTTCTTCGATCCCTACGCGTATCGCTACTTCGAAGCGCCGACTGAAGCCAGCTGCACGATCAGCCTGACGCGCTGGCGTCCTTTCATGGGCGATTTCAACGGCGACGGCAAGACAGATGCGCTGACTGCGACCGTCTACAACCCCAACTGCTCGCGCATGTGGGAGACGACGCCGGACAACAGCTTCCAGATGTGCAGCGCCAGCGGAGATGGATGCCGCACCGCGGTGGCCAACCTTGGCCTGGATACCGGCTTCGCCGGGCAGGGCGCCTCGATGACGGGCGACTTCAACGGCGATGGCATCACCGATTTCGCGCTCAGCGGGTTGAAAAATGCGACCGTGCTCAAGGTCTGCTATGGCAACGGCGCTGGCGGAACGGACTGCCGAGACTACACCAACGGCGCGACGCCCGATGAGCATGCCTTCTCCACGGTGGCGGACATCGACGGAGACGGGCGACCTGAGCTGTTGGGCATCGGCGCAAATGGCCGCCTGTGCCGTATCGCCGGTGGGCAACTGCGTTGCGAAAGCCGCGCGTTCACGCTGCAGCACACCACCACGGTGTATGGCGACTTCAACGGCGATGGCCGGATGGACATCGCGCAGTACAACCCGGACGCGAAGACCTGGGGCGTCTATCTGGCGGGCGCGGCACCTGTGCCGGATCTGATGACCTCGGTGACCAACGGCGCGGGGCAGACGTCGACGTTCGGCTACGGCGCGCTGAACGATGCCACCGTGCACGCGCAAGGGGTCGATCCTGGGTATCCGAAGCGCAACGTCCAGAGCGGTGCGCCTGTGGTCACCCGCCTCCAGGTGGGCAACGGCCAGGGCGGCTCTCACGTCACGACCTATCGCTATGAAGGCATGCGGACCGAGTTGACCGGCCGAGGCTCCTTGGGCTTCGCGGCAACGGAGCGGACGGACACGCTGAAGGGGCTGAAGACGCGAAGCGTCTACAGCCAGGACTACCCGACCATCGGTCAAGTGACTGCGGAAACGATCACGCACACCAACGGTGTGGAGATGTCGTCGCGCAGCGTCGAGTGGGAGTCAATGACCACCACCGCGGGGGGCGCTACGAAGCATGTGTTCCAGCGGTCGACCATGCAAGCGACCACGGACCTCAACGGCGCCGCGATGCTCGCGAACACGTTGAAGGTGCCAGACGGCGGCATCGATGCGTTTGGTAACGTGAAGTCGATAGTCCAGACGATGACGTCGGCGCTTGAACCTGGCGTGAGCTATGTGACGTCGACGACGCGGACGTTCGACACGCTGGAGGCCGATTGGCTGATCGGTCTGATGCGGACGGAGGCGACGACGGCCACGGCGCCGGGAGTGGCGGCGGTGACCAGGACCACGGCGCGCGAGTACGACGCACTGGGCGGTGTCTGGCGCGAGACAGTGGAACCGGATGCGCCCGAACTGAGGGTGATCACTGAGTTGGGTCGACATCCGATTCATGGCGGCGTCACGTCCAAGACGATTACCTGGCGGGTTCCGGGAACGCCGACAGATCGATCCCTCGTCGTCGAGGCGACGGAGTACGACGCCGTGGGACGCTTCCCTGAAGTCGCGACGAACGCCAAGGCGCACGTGGAGCGCCGCGTGTTCGACGCGGCACACGGACAACCGTTGCTGCACACGGATGTCAATCAACAGCTGACGCAGTGGTCCTACGACGCTTGGGGACGAAAGACGCGCGAGTCGCGACCCGATGGGACGGCAACGTCGTGGGCTTATCGCTCCTGTGTGGCGGGCTGTCTGAACAACGCGATCTCGACCATCGTGACGCAGCAATGGACAGGCACGCAGCAGACGGCCGCGCCTGTCGAGGAGCTCTTTGATGCGTTGAACCGCAAGGTCCTGACGCGGAGCTGGGGCTTCTCGGGCACCGAGGTGCTGACGGAGAACCGCTACGACACCAACGGCTATCTGCAGTCCTTGAGTCGTCCGTACTACGCGGGCGCATCGCCCGTGTGGACACATCGCGATCGCGATGCAATCGGCCGCCTGAAGGCGCTTCGGGCGCCTGACGACGAGGGTGTCGAGGCGACCACGACTTATGCGTACAACGGTTTGGAAATCAAGCAGACGGACGCGAAGCAGCAATCGACCACGCGGGTGGCGAACGCGTTGGGCAAGGTTTCGCGCGTCATCGATGCGCTGGGACGGACGACGCGTTACGGCTACGACGGCTTCGGCCATCTCCTGAAGGTGACCGACGCGAAGTCGAATGTGATCGACGTGACGGTCGACCGGCTGGGGCGCAAGACGGTGCTGCGCGATCCCGATCTGGGAACTTGGAACTACAAGGTCGATCCTTTGGGTCGGACCTATTCGCAGACGGATGCGAAGGGTCAGAAAACGCTGTTCGAGTTCGACGACTTGAATCGCACCACGAGGCGCCTTGCGCCGGATCAGGACAGTCGCTGGGTCTTCGATACCGCGCTCAATGGCGTAGGGAAATTGGACGAGGCGTACAACTGGGCCAATAGTACGAAGGACGCGCGACACGTGTTCACGTACGACGCGAAAGGCCGACCGGAGAGTCAGACCTTCCAATTGGACGGGGACTACCAGGAGGTCTATCGCTATGACACCTTCGGTCGACCCGCCGGCACGGTCTACCGTCGTTCGGCGCGAGGCGGTACGGGTGGAGCGACCAACACCATCGGCCTGCACTACAACGAGCTGGGCTATGCAGCGAGCGTGAGCGTTGCCGGCGGTGGCTTGAACACCACGGTATGGCAAGGGGTGGCGCGGAATGCGGAAGGAAACGACACGAAGGAGTTCCTTTCGGGAGGGCTGATCCAGCACACCGGCTACTCGTCGTTCACGGGACGCTTGAGCAGTGTCATCACTGGCACGCCCACGCGGCTGGGTGCGCCGAACGCAACCCATCAGAACGACGTCTACCTCTACGACACGATCGGAAATCTGCGGTATCGCGCGCAGATGACGGAGTCGGGCTCGCTGCTCCAGGAGAACTTCACCTACGACGCTCTCAACCGACTGGAGGATGTGACGCTCAACAGCGTCGTGAGCAGCACGCGATACGACGAGATCGGAAGTCTTTCGTCCAAGAGCAACGTGGGCACTTATAGCTATCCGGCGTCTGGTGCGGGGAGCGTGAGACCGCATTCGGTGACGAGCATTGCGGGGACGGTGGCTGGCATTCAGAACCCGACGTTCAGCTACGACGACAACGGCAACCTTGTTCAGGGACTGAATCGCGGCTACACGTGGATGGCCGGCGACGTCCCGCGGACCATCGATCGTCTGTCCGGCGGAATATCGGTCGAGCGGACGTCCTTCGTCTACGGGCCTGACAAGGAGCGTCGCCTGCAGATGGTGCAGCCGATGTCGGATGGTGCGCCGGGTGCGGCGACCACGACGATCTACTACGCCGGTGCACAGGAAAAGCAGATCGAGGCGGCACAAAACGTCACGACCGTGAGAACCCAACTGCCGTTGGGTCTGGGGTACATCGAGGAGCGCCTGCCTGGCACTTCGGCGGACCTTACAGCGGCGGGGACAAGCGTCGTGCGCATGCATCTGAAGGATCACCTGGGCTCGGTGCTGGGGGTGGTGGACGGCAGCGGCAATGTCCTTCAGCGGATGAGCTACGACGCGTGGGGACGTCGCCGCCAGACCAACGGTGTTGACGACAACTGGGCCAGCCTCGGCACGATCGCCAACAACCAGGACAACAGCGGCTACACGGGGCACGAGCACCTGGATCAGTTGGGTCTGGTGCACATGAACGCGCGCCTATATGACCCGATCTTGGGTAGGCATACGAGTGCCGATCCCACTGTCCCGGATCCTCAGAATGGACAAGCGCTTAATCGATACAGCTATGTGCTGAACAACGCGCTCGCTTTTACCGATCCGACTGGATTGAGTCCGACGGGTGACTCGAAATTGCAGGAACATAAGCAGAAGGTGACGCTGAACAGCCCATGTGCTTTCGGCGGGGCTTACTGCTCGTCCATGCAAGTGAGTTCGCCTGAGATCAAAGCGGGGAGCACACAGGGGTTTGTTGCGCCAAATGGAGTCGTCATAACGGATAAGGCGTCGCAAAACGACATTGTTCGGGCAGCTTTTGCAGCGAGTCCCAATAGAGCAGTCGCGGAAATGTCGGCGTGCGTGGGGAGTGAGGGTCTTTGTGCTACAGCGGCCGCCGCGCCCGTTGCTCTTGGCGCAGGAAGCAGTTTGCTCTCAACCGCCGTCGGAAGGGCTTCGGCCTGGCTGTTTGGTTTGGCTACAGCGCCTCTGAGCGAGGTTACGATGCCGTTGGGCAGCGTCTGGAGTCTCTCGCCTGCAGCACGAGGTCGAGCTATTGAGCAGTCGCTAGGCGCAAACTTGCCATCAAACTTCCCTACAATTGATCGCTTTGCCAACGGGATGGCGACAAGCATAAAGTCGGTAGACCTTGGTGCGAAAACGTATCAGGATGCGAACGCCTTAGGACGTCTCCTCGATCGATACGTTGATGCATTGGCGGCATTTAGAGGGCGAGCATGGGCGGGCTCCGTCGTGGAAGGCTCGCAAATTTCGGCACGCCAGCTTCAAGTTGCAATTCCGAACGCAGGGTCTGCTTCCCAACAGGCGGCAATTGCTGATTCATCTGCGCGCGCGCAGCGGTTGGGTATTCAATTTTCGACCGTAATAATCCCATGATGCTTTGGAACGTCTATCTGAGGGAAGGGTTGGTATTAATGCCAACCATGGCAAAAACCGATGCAGGCTTCTTCATTGAGGTGGAACCTGTGTCTGTGGTCAGGAGTGATAAGCTAGAGGACATTGCTCGCGCACTCAAGGCAAATATTCAAAGAGGCAATCCGCTTATCGAAACGCCAAGTAGGGATAATTTTCCGAAGCCGGTGGTGCTCCCTTATGCAAAAGTAAAAACTTGGTCTACTTTTGAAAAAAAGGTGCAATGCTGGAAAATACTTTGGGATGGTTCTGAGTATCAGTTGAAGCCTCAAAGAAGGGCCTCCACGCGAGGCCTCGAAGATGTGCCGGGGGAATTGAGCTCTTTTGGCGGTGTAGCGGGCTTGGATCAACTTGTAAATTCTTTGATCGAGCGGATTGATAAATTTGCAGAACAGTGACCCAGAAAATTGCGGCGCGCATAGAAGTCATCGCTGAAGAGTTCTGCGAGAAGAAGCTGCGGCGCTGGACTCGGAGTCGACCGCCTGTGGAGATTCAAGCGAGGTTGTCTGACTCATTCTCGGGATTATTCTTGAAATAATGTTTCGAAATAAGCTCGAATATTTTCGAGGACTCGATGGGTGTATTGTTCATTCGCCTGTAGGGTGGCCAAAGAGGGTTACCGGGCTGGAACTTTCGAGTGAGCTCGCAGATTTCTACAGTCTTTGCGGTGGCTTGTGCCTATTTAATAAATCACTGTTTCCCTTTGAAATAGTTGGCCCAGCGGAATTCGAGCCTGCAAATTTGGCGATTCTGGGGTTGGGCCCGCAAGATGACCGATCGGACTATTGGTACATTGTGGCCACCTCAGGGGCGGACCAGTTTGTATCCATAGATCTGCATCCTGAGCGAATGGGTCGGTGTTATGACAGTTACATCGATCGACATGCCGTCGCTGGATCTTGTTCGGTGGTTGCCACAAGCTTTGCTGATTTTCTCGAGAAGACAATCGCATATGGAGGGCGTGGCTTGTATTGGCTGGATCCGCAATTTGAGAGTCTTGGAGACGCGTACGATTGAGGGTTGAGCGGTGAAGCCACAATGCCAGGAGGCGAAGAAGCCGCTCCCGCGCACCTAGGGCAATCCTCTACCCACCTCCCGCATCGCCTCAGACCTTCTGCCGTCCCGTCACGGTAAAGTCGCGTCCGGCCAAAAGAAAGAATCAGGCCGCGCGGCGCGCCCAGCGCCGCGGATCAGGGAGGAACCCATGAAGTTTTCTGTCGTGCGCGCATCTGACGCGCTGCGGCGCGCTGCGCCTGCTTCGAAGTCGTTCGGCTAGCCCGGAGCCTGTCATGCATCCGGCAGCAGTTCTGGCCGCGTCCCTCCGTCCCGCTCCCGCGTCGAGCCCGTCATGCGCCTGACCGCCATCGACTGGCGTGCGCTGACGGACTTGGGCACGCTCAAGCAGCGCCTCGTGCACGCGCCGACTGCCGTGTGGGTCGTCGCCGCGCTCGTGCCGCCGCTCGTCGCGACCGCGTTGCTGGTCCTTGCCCGTCAGGCCGAACACCGCGCGTTCGCGAATGAGCAGGCCACACGCACCGAGCTGACCGCGCTGCGCGCCAAGGCCGCCGCCGCGCCTGCCGCCGACGTCTCGCCCTTCGCCACACGCCTGCCGCTGACGCAATCGTCCGCGCGCGCCGTCACGCATCTGCGCGAGGCCGCCGAGTCGCAGTCGGTCCTCGTCACCGCGATCTCTACCGCTCAGCAGGCGCCGACCGCCAACACGCTCGGACGCATGAGCCTGGACGTCAACCTGCGCGGCAGCTACGCCGCGATCAAGACGGTGCTGGCCGAGCTCCTCACGCGCGACGCGCAGCAGGCCGTGCTGCAGCAGATCTCGCTGCGTCGCGCTGCCGGCGCTGCTCCAAATGCGGCCGGCGGTTTTGCGCCGATGAACGCGGCGAATGCGATCAACACGATGAATGCGGCTCGCACCCCAGCCGCACCCGCCGGCGGCGATCTGGAAGCCCGCGTCGTCGCGACCTGGTTGAGCCGACCGTTGGCGGATGCCGCATCGCCTGCGTCGGCAGCATTGCCTGCGTCACCTGCGTCGCCGGCCTCCGCGTCGTCGACCTCTCGCTGAAAGCGCATCGATGTTCAAGCGCGCTTCCACTTCGGCCACGACCACCGCTCCAACCAAAGGCCTTCGCCCCGGTCTGCGCTGGGCGCTCGGTCTGAGCGCCGTCGCGAGCGTCTGGGCCATGCTGGCTCCGGCCGATCCGCCGGTCGTCGCCGCCACCGCGCCGGCACCGGCCGGGCAGGGCGGCCCGAGTTCGCCCGCGCCGCGCCCCCCGATGCCGTCGACCGCGCGCAGCGTCGGACCCGGACAGCCGCTCGCCCTGGCCGCCGTCCCCGGCCGCCTGCCCGAGCAGCCGCTCGAAGCCGCCGACCGCGACCCGTTCTCGATCCCGCAGCCGCCGGCTCCGCCGCCGCCTCCGCCGCCACCCCCTCCGCCGCCGCCGCCCCCACCGCAGGCGCCAGCGCTGAACTACCGCTTCCTCGGCCAGTTCATCGATCCCCAAGGCCAGCGCAAGGTCTACCTCGCGCGGGCCGACAAGGACCTGCTCGTCGAGACCGGCACGCGCCTGGACGAGGGCTACCGCGTCGAAGCGATCACCGACGACGAGATCCGTCTCATCCACGACCCCCTCCAGCAGCGCGCCGTGATCCGCATTCCCGCGGCCGCGCCGTCACCCTGATCCGCCCGCCCGATGTTCCAACGTTCCGTTCGCTCCGATCGCTTCGTTAGCCTCGATCGCCTCGATCGTTCCAGCGCACCCCGACGCGCCGCCTCGACGACCCCGTTCGTCGCCGGCGCGCTCGCACTGCTGCTGCTCCTGGCCGGCTGCGCCGAGACCCGCATCCGCGACGAGTCCCGCAAGGCCCTCGCCGGTGGCCAGTACCGCGAGGCGATGAGCACGCTCGAGAACGGCCTGCGCGAGTACCCCGAGAGCACCGCCCTGCGCACCACGCTGCTGCAGGCGCGCTCCGAAGCGCAGATGCGGCTGATCTCGCAGGCGCTGACCCAGCGCGCCGCGGGCCAGTTCGACGAGGCCGCCGCCACGCTGCGCCAGGCGCTCGAGCTCGATCCGACGAACGCCCGCGTGCAGGCGCTGCTCTCGGACATGGAGCTCGAACGCAAGGGCGCCGCGGACCTCGCCGCCGCCCAGAAGTGGGTCGAAGCCAAGCAGCCCGAGCGCGCCCTGCGCGTGCTGGAGCAGGCGCTCAAGGACAACCCCCGCCACGGCGGCCTGCAGGATCTGCAGCGCCGGCTGCTCAGCGACCAGCGCAGCGCGCAGGTCCAGGCGCTCAACGGCGCGCTGACCGAATCCCGTCCGATCTCGCTGGACTTCCGCGACGCCAGCCTGCGCACCGTGCTCGACGTGGTGACCCGCCACAGCGGCATCAACTTCGTGCTCGACCGCGACGTGCGCGCCGACGTCCGCGTCACCGTGCTGCTGCGCCAGGCCAAGGTCGAGGACGCGCTGGACCTGATCACGTCCACCAACCAGCTGGCCAAGAAGGTCATCGATCCGCGCACCATCGTCATCTATCCCAACACCGCCGAGAAACACCGCGAGTACCAGGAGCAGCTGGTGCGCGTGTTCAACCTCGCCAACAGCGATCCCAAGGGCGCCGCCGCCTTCCTCAAGGCGATGCTCAAGATCCGCGAACCCTTCGTCGACGAACGCTCCAACCTGCTCGCGCTGCGCGACTCGCCCGAGAACATCCAGCTCGCCGAACGCCTGCTCGCCGTCTTCGACAGCGCCGAGCCTGAGGTGCTGCTTGAGGTCGAGGTGCTGGAGGTCAACGCCACGCGTCTGACCGAACTCGGCGTCAAGCTGCCCACCTCGTTCTCGCTGACGCCGCTGCCCACGGGCAACAGCTCGCAGCTGACGCTCGCGGACTTCGAGAACCTCGGCCGCAACCGCATCGGCGTCGGCCTCAACCCGAACAACATCCTGGTCAACCTGCGCCGCGAGGTCGGCGACAGCTCCACGCTGGCCAATCCGAAACTGCGCGTGCGCAACAAGGAGAAGGCCAAGATCATGATCGGCGACAAGATCCCGGTCGTGTCCACCACGACGGGCACCGGCAACTTCATCTCGGAGAGCATCAGCTACCTGGACGTCGGCCTCAAGCTCGACGTCGAGCCCACCGTCTTCGCCGACGACGAGGTCGCCATCAAGGTCGCGCTGGAAGTCAGCTCGCTCGGGACGTCGATCAAGACCTCCGCCGGCTCCATCGCGTACCAGATCGGCACCCGCAACGCCACGACGCTGCTGCGCCTGCGCGACGGCGAAACCCAGCTGCTGGCCGGACTCATCAGCCGCGACGAGCGCGCGACCTCCAGCCGCGTGCCCGGCCTCGGCGACCTGCCGGTGCTCGGACGGCTGTTCTCCAGCCAGCTCGACGACGGCAAACGCTCGGAACTGCTGCTCGCCATCACGCCGCGTGTGCTGCGCAACGTCAAGCGCCTCAACGCCAGCGAGTCCGAGATGTGGGTCGGCACAGAAGCGTCGCCCAAGCTGCGCCAGGTCGGCGGACTGCAGTTCAACACGCCGCAGGCTGAAGCCAAGCCGGCCGTGCCGGGCGCACCTGGCGCTTCAGGTGCACCCGTTGCACCCGGTGCGGCGGGAACGCCGGGAGTCCCAGCGCCGGGAACGGTTGGCGTCGCCGGACCGTCCGGCGCGGTCGGTGCGCTGCCGGCATCGGGTCAGCCCGGCGCCGCCGACCCATCGATGCGAAAGATGCCGGCGCTGTCGCTGACCGCGCCGCCGCAGGCCAAGGTCGGCGACACCGTCGAAGTTCGCCTGGACCTGCGAGACGCCAACCTGCGCGGCCTCATGACCGAGCTGCAGTACAGCGCCGACAAGCTGACGCTGGTCGACGCCGACGAAGATGACTTCTTCCGCAAGGGCGGCGCCGTCACCAGCTTCAGCAAGCGCGTCGAATCCGGTCGCGTCAACCTCAGCGTGCTGCGCAACCAGGCGACGGCCGCGGACGGCGCGGGCAGCGTCTTCAAGCTGCGCTTCAAGACCGCGGCCGCCGGTCGCGCCGAGGTGCGCGTCGGCACCGCGCAGCCGGTCTCACTCGAACCCAACGGCGAACGGCCCACGCTGCCGGCGCCTGCCGTCATCGAGGTGAAGTGACGATGAGGTCGCATCGCGCGCCTGCTTGCGCCGCCGTCGGCCGCCGCGTCGGTGGCGTCGGTGCGAGCGCGCGTCGGAAGCGGCGCGGCTTCACGTTGATCGAGCTGCTGGTGTGCCTGGGCATCCTGGGTTTCCTCGCCTCGCTGGCGCTGCCCATGGCGGAGATGACGGCGCAGCGCGAGAAGGAGCGCGAACTCAAGCGCGCGCTGTGGGAGATCCGCGATGCGCTGGACGCCTACCGCGTCGCGCGCGAGTCCGGCGCGGTGCTGGGCCCCAGCGACCGGCCGCCGTATCCCGAGACGCTTCACAGCCTGACGCTTGAAGTCGCCGACGCGCGCACCGAGCACCAGGGCCAGACGATCCGCTTCCTGCGCCGCGTGCCGCGCGACCCGTTCGCGGATCCCGGCGTGTCCGCCGAGGACAGCTGGGGCCTGCGCGGCTACCAGTCCGATGCCGACAACCCCCAGCCCGGCGCGGAGGTCTACGACGTGTATTCGAAGTCCCCGGCGACAGGTCTCAACGGCGTGCCGCTGAAGCAATGGTGAAGGCGCGCGACATCATGAAGCGGACCGCGCGGGGTTTCACCGTCATCGAGCTGCTGGTGGTGCTGGCCGCGCTGGCGCTGCTGCTCAGCGTGGCCGCGCCCCGGTACGTCCAGCACGTCGACCGCGCGCGCGACACCGCGCTGCGCCACAACCTGCATGCGATGCGCGACGCCATCGACAAGTTCTACAGCGACCAGGGCCGCTATCCGAAGGAACTGCCCGAACTGGTCGAGCGGCGCTACCTGCGCGCCATTCCCGTCGACCCGGTGACGAGCCGCGCCGACACCTGGGTCGCCCTGCCGCCGCGCGCCGGCAACGCCGACGGCGAGGGCGTCTTCGACGTGCGCAGCGGCGCGCGCGAGATCGCCGCGGACGGGAGCAGCTATGCCTCGTGGTGATCGCGGCTTCGGTCTGGTGGCGGTGCTGGTGCTGGTGGCGCTGACGTCGGCGGCGCTGTCGGTGGCCGCGCAGTCCTGGGCCGATGCGGCCCGGCGCGACAAGGAACAGCAGCTGCTGCGCGTCGGCGCGCTCTACGTGCAAGCGCTGGAGCGGTACCGTCGCAGCTCGCCGGGCACCGACAAGCGTCTGCCTCAGGAGCTTGAGGAACTGCTGCTGGATCAGCGCTTCGTCGGCACCGTGAGGCATCTTCGCCGCCTCTATCCCGATCCGGTGGGCGCCACCGGACGGTGGAGCGTCGTGCGCGGCGAAGACGGCCGCATCCGCGGCGTCCAGAGCCTCAGCGAGGAAACGCCCCTGATCGCCGGCGCCGTGCGCCGCCCCGGTCTGCTGCTGCAGCCGGCCCAACGCTATTCGGACTGGAAGTTCGTCGTGGACTCCGAGAAATGAGAGACCAGAGCAACATGACCCCCATCGCCCGTCGTTCACATCGTTCCCACGGCTTCACGCTGCTCGAGCTGCTGGTGGTGATCCTCATCATCGGCCTGCTGACCGGCATCGTCGGTCCGCGCTTCCTGGCGCAGATCTCGCGCTCCGAGGTGACGACGGCCAAGGCGCAGCTCGACGCGATCGACAAGGCGCTGCAGGCCTACCGCATCGACATGGGGCGTTTTCCCGACACGGGCGAGGGCCTGGCAGCGCTGGTGCGCAGCGACGCCAACGATCCGCGCTGGCGCGGCCCGTATCTGAAGGGCGAGCTGCCCAACGACCCCTGGGGCATGGCCTACCAGTACCGCATCCCGTCGCAGCAGCCCGGCAAGGACTACGAGCTGTTCAGCTTCGGCCGGGACCGCGTCGCCGGTGGCACCGGCGACGACGCCGACGTCCAGCTCTGAGTGCCTGACACGGTCCAGACATGAAGCTCCGCGTCCGCCTGCTCGACCCCGTGCACCTGTCCATCAGCGAGGAGCTGATGGAGGTGACCTCGCGCGAGTCGTTGGGAACGCAGCTGCCCGACGGCCGCAAGGTGCTCGCCGCGGAGCCGTTCCGGGAGCCCGCCACAATGCGCGCCGTCGGCACCGCGAGTGCGGGAACCGCGGGCGCCCGCGCGAGCGCGCTGGACATCGCCTGGTGGTGCCAGGAGTTGCGCACGCTGCTGGTGGCCGGCATGACGGTGGTCGAGGCGATCGAGACGCTGCAGGCGCAGTCCGGCGCGGACGGCGCGCGCGCCGAGCTGCAGTCGTCCCTGCTGGCGCAGCTGCATCAGGGCAAGGCCCTGTCGGTGGCGATGGAGGCGCTGGGGCGTTTCCCGATGGTGCTGGTCGCCAGCGTGCGCGCCAGCGAGCGCAGCAGCTCGCTGGCCGAGGCGCTGTCCGAATTCCTGCGATACCACGAGATGGTCGAGACACTGCGCAAGAAGGTCGTCAGCGCCGCCATCTATCCAAGCCTGGTGCTGGGCCTGGGCCTGCTGGTGAGCGGCTTCCTGATCGTCGTGGTGCTGCCGCGCTTCGCGTCGATGTATGCGGACCTGCGCGGCGAGATGAGCTGGTCCACCCATCTGCTGACGCTGGCCAGTACCTTCGTGCGGGAACACCGCCTCGGTCTGCTGGCCGGCGCGGCGGCGCTGGCGGCGCTGGGCGTGGTGGCGTGGCGCCAGGGCGCGATCCAGCGCGCGGCGATGCGCGCCGCCGCGGTCATTCCGCCGGTGCGGCGCGCGCTGCGGGAGTTCCGGCTGGCAAAGCTGTACCACTCGATGACGGTGATGTTCCGCGGCGGCTACACGCTGGACGAGACGCTGCTGCGCTGCGAAGGCCTGGCCCTGGGCGCCGACATGGACCACGCGATGCGCGACGCGCGCCTGGCGCTGACGCGCGGCGTGCGCGTGTCCAGCGCGTTCTCCGAGTACGGCCTGACCGACACCGTCACGCAGCGGCTGCTGGCCGTGGGCGAGCGCTCCGGCAACTTCGAGCGCGTGCTGCAGACCATCGCCGAGCGCCACGCCGGCAACTTCGCCGCCTTCATGGATCGCGCCACGCGCATCGTGGAGCCGGTGATGCTGCTGCTGGTCTCGCTGCTGGTCGGCAGCATTGTCGTGCTCATGTACCTGCCCATCTTCGACATCGCGAGCAGCATCCGATGAACACCGATTCCCGTTCCGACTTCCGCACCGCGCTGCAGGCCGCGCGTCGTCAGGCCGCCCAGGCCGGCGCGGACGCCGTGCTCGACCTGCTGCTGCGCGGTAGCTGGGGTCAGGACTTGCGCGCGCTGCTGCGCGAGACCGGCGGCATGGAGATGCTGGACGGCGCCGCCGCGGATCGCGCCGTCGCGGACCCCGCGCTGCTGGGCGCGGGCGGCCTTGCGCTGGCGCGGCAGTTGTGCGCGGTGCCAGTGCGGCTGGACGGCGATCCGGACCGGCTGCGGCTGGCCATGGCCGATCCCTGGGACGAGGCCGCGCTGCGGCGTGCGACGCAGGCGGCGGGCCGGCGCATCGCGGCGATCGCGGTCACGCGCGCGCAGCTGGATGCGTGGTCTGGTGCCAGCGCCGCGACGGCGACCCGCGCGCCCGGCTCGGCGGACAGTTCTGCGGAGGGATCGTCGAATGGCGCGACTGCGGCCGACGGCCCGGTGGTGGTCTTCGTCGATCAGGCGCTGCGCCGCGCGTACGAGGTCGGCGCCAGCGACGTCCACTTCGAATGCGACCGCCAGGGCGTGACGGTGCGCCTGCGCCGCGACGGCGTGCTCATGCCGCACGGCCGGCTGGAGGGCTCGCGCGGCGCGGAAGAGGCGATCTCCCGCATCAAGGTACTGGCGCAACTCGACATCACCGAGCGGCGGCTGCCGCAGGACGGGCGCTTCCGCATCGCGCTGGGCGGCGGGGAGATCGATCTGCGCGTGTCCGTCATCCCGAGCGTGTTCGGCGAGGACGCGGTGCTGCGCTTGCTGGACAAGGCGCAGTTGCGCGATCCGGCGGACCAGGTGTCGCTGGACCTGCTCGGCTTCGACGCGGCGGGTGCCGCGATGATCCGCGAACTGGCCGGCCTGCCGCACGGCATGCTGCTGGTGACGGGACCGACGGGCAGCGGCAAGACGACGACGGTGTACGCGGCGCTGTCCGAGGTCAACAACGGCATCGAGAAGATCATCACCATCGAGGACCCGGTCGAGTACGAACTCGCCGGCGTGCTGCAGGTGCCGGTGAACGAGCGCAAGGGGCTGACCTTCGCCAAGGGGCTGCGGTCCATCCTGCGTCACGACCCCGACCGCATCCTGGTGGGCGAGATCCGCGACGCGGAGACGGCCGAGATCGCGGTGCAGTCGGCGCTCACCGGGCATCAGGTGCTCACGACGGTCCATGCGAACAGCGTGTTCGACGTGACGGGGCGCTTCAAGCATTTCGACCTGGACATGTTCGGTTTCATGGCGGCGCTCAACGGCGTGATCGTGCAGCGGCTGGTGCGCTGCATCTGCCCGCATTGCGTGGGCGACCGGCCGGCGCAGCCGCGCGAGCAGCAGTGGTTCGTCGACATGGGGCTCGCTCGACCGGAGACGATGCCGATGGCCGTCGGCTGCGAGCGCTGCGGCGGCACCGGCTACAAGGGCCGTCGGGTGATCGCCGAGGTGCACACGATCGACGACGGTTTCCGCGACCTGGTCACGACCGGCGCGCCGGTCTCGGCCTTGCGGGAGCACGTCTATCGGCAGGGCATCCGGACCTTGTCGCAACTGGGCGCGGACATGGTGAGCCGGCGCGAATCGAGCGCTGAGGAGATCAAGCGTGTGGTGGGCTGGTAAGCGCGCGTCGGCGCGGACGGCGATCGCCTATGCGGGCGAGCGCGCGGTGCGGCTGTCGCTGGGCGGCGCGCTGCTGGTGGCGGCGGACGTCGACGGACGGGAGTCGGCGCTGGCGGCCCTGTCCGCCGGGATTCGGGACCTGCCGCGCGGCACTTCGCTGCGGGTGACGGTGAGCGGCGCGGTCTGCCGCCCGTTCCTGCTGCCGGAGGTGGCCGGCGTGGCGGGGGAGGGCGTGGCGGGAAAGAGCGAATGGACGGCGATCGCGGCGGCCCTGGTCGAGGACCGGGTGGGACTGCCCGCCGGCAGTCCGGTGTGGCTGGACGGCGGTCAGTCGTCGCCGAAGATGGCCGTGGCCATCGATGCGGCGTGGCGGGATGCGCTCGTGGCGCTCGACGGCCGCTCGTTGAAGAGCGTGCGCCCCTGGTGGGCGCTGGCGATCGAATCGACGCTTGAAGGCCGTGCCGTGTCCACGTCGGTGTCCACGGTGGCCGCCGGTCTCGCCGTGGCGGACAGCGACGAGCTGGTGCTGCTGATCGCCGAGGGCGACACGTATCGCGTGGCGCAGACCTATCCGCTGGACGGCGAGTCCGCGACGGTCGTCCTCAACCGGGCGCTGGTGACGCACGACCTGCCGTCGGGCGGGATCGAGCTGATCGAATTCGACACCGGCGCGCTGCCGGGTCAGCAGGTCGATGCCGTGCTGCCCTTCCGTAAGGGGGTTCCGGCATGAGGGCTTTGAAGGTGGACTTCGCGCCGGCGCGGCGGCCTGTCGCTGCGTTGGCGCTCTGGGGCGCGCTCTGCGCCGTCGCGACGGCGGGGCTGGGCGGGGTTGCTTGGTTGGCGTGGGATGAACGGACCGCGCGCGTCGCCCGGACGGATGTGGATGCGGCCGAGATCGCGCGCTTGAAGGACGTGCTGCGCATGCGCGCCGACCGCGCGTCGGCCGATGCCGTGCCGCCGTCCTATGCGCGCGATGCCTTGACGGTGGCGCGCACGGCGGCGTTCCCGATGCAGCCGGTGCTGCGCTCGCTGGAGACCGTGGCCGTCGACGGCGTGCGCGTCGGCGGCATCGAGCTCAACGCCGCGCGCGGCGCGGCCGAGGTGACGCTGGAGTTCGACGACTACAAGGCGCTGCTCGCCTACCTGGAGCAGCTCAACGAAGGCGCGAGCGTGCAGCGCTGGACGCTGGTCAGGGCCGAAGCGTCGGGTGCCAGGCGGCAGGCGGTGATCCGGTCGAACTGGCCGTGAGGGATCACGCCCGCATCCACGTGTACTCCCCCAACGACAAGCTCTCGAACATCTCGTCTTCGGCGAGCAGGATGTTCTCGCGCCAGTAGCGGCCGTGCTCGATGTAGTGGTTGATGGTGTCGGCGAGGTAGGCCCCGTCGACGCCGTCCAGCATCGGCACCCGCACCACCAGCAGCACCACGCCCGAGTCCGCGTCCAGGCCGAGTTGCGCCTGGTCCTGCGCGTAGAGGCTCAAGTTGGCCTCCAGCATCAGCCGGTACACGCGCAGGCTGCGCCCCGAGGTCACGCTCCCGAAGGTGAAGTTCAGGTACATCGCCTCGGGGTCGTTGTCGTAGTAGCCGAGCAGGACCTCGAAGCCCTCCACCTCGATCGCGCTGCGCGAGAGCGCCGTCTCCGCATCGGGCAGTCCTACCGCTTCGCACAGGCCGACGATCAGGTGCTGGTAGTGCTCGAAGCTCATGACGGGGAACCCTTGTTGAGGAAGGCCTCGACGGCGGCCGTCGGCGTCAGCGCGCGTTGCAGCTGGCTGCTGCGCACCTCCGCGCCGTCGCGCAGCGCATCGATCGGGCGGAAGAGGGCGCGCAGGCCGTTCAGCGGGAACAGCAGATTGGCGTTGCGCTGCGCCTCGGTCGCCGAAGGCGGCGGACCGTTGGCCGCGCACCAGGCGACCGCCGCGGCCTTCACCACCGACAGCGATGGCGCCGCGTCCGCAGGCAGATGCCGCGCCACGGCCGTCATCGCGGCGAGCCGCATCGCGCCGACGGCAATGCCGCCTCCACCGCCCTTGAAGTAAAGGGAGGCCAGCGCATCGAGCAGCACCGCGGGCGGCTTGCCCTCCGGCGTCGGCGTCGCGCGCAGCATCACCGCGGCCGGCAATGCGCTCCGCCGCAAGGCCGCGCCTTCGCGGACCTCGGGCGGCGGAGGCGGCATGCGCGCTCGCGGCGGCGAGCTCATCGAGCCCTTCTCCTGGCGCTCGCCCACGTCCTGCTGCTGCGCCTTGGCGCCGCCGCCCTGCACGGGGCGCATCGTGTTCTGGCCGGCTCCACCCATGGCCATCTGCCTCGGATCGTCCATCGGCATCTGCGGATGCTCGTCCTCGGGATGCGCGCCTTGCGCGCCGTTCGACGGCGGACGCGGCCTCGGCTTGGGCGCCGGACCCGTGTTGCGCCGCGCCGGCATCTGCGCGCGCGGCGCATGCCGGTACGCATTGCCCTTGTGCATGCCGCCCGCGTAGCCGGACGAGCCGCTGCCCCGCGCCTGCCCCTTGCCCGCGGCCTCCTGCGCTTCCCGCGCCTGCTGGGCCTCGGCGCCCTGATGCGCGCGGTCGAGCTTCATTTCTGGAACACCGCGGTGAACAGGTTCTCGCTGAACTTCATCAGCGTGGACCCCGCCCAGGGCGCCGTCACCACGACCACGCCCGTCACCGCCAGCAGCTTGATGCCCTGCGAGATGCTCGAATCCTGCAGCGAGGTGATCGCCTGGAAGAAGGACACGATCAGCCCGATCAGCGCCGACACCACCACCGCCGGCAGCGACAGCATCACGCACATCATCAGCGCCTCGGAGGTCAGCTGCACCACCACGTCGTAGTTCATCGCGGCCTCAGCGGTAGGTCAGCACCAGCCCGTGCACCAGCCGCGACCAGCCGTCCATCGTGACGAAGAGCAGCAGCTTGAACGGGATGGCGACGTTGGTCGGCGTCACCTGCGACAGGCCCATCGCCAGCAGCACGTTGGCGATGACGATGTCGATCACGATGAAGGCCAGGTAGAGCAGGAAGCCGATGCGGAAGGCCGCCGTCAGCTCGCTCAGCAGGAAGGCCGGTGCGAGCACGATCAGGTCGTCCTTCTTCAGCGCCGCGGCCTGGTCCGCCGGCCAGATGATGGCCGCCGACTTCAGGAAGAACTGCTTCTCGCGCTCCTCGGCGTGTTTGTCGAGGAACTTGCGGAAAGGCTCGCGCGCCGAGTTCGCCGCTTCCATCAACGTCTGCGTGCTGGAACCGCCGCCGCCTGAGGCACTTGAGGCCGCGCTCATGCCCTTGGTGGCCTCGATGAAGACCGGCGCCATGATGTAGCAGGAGATGATGATCGCCACGCCGTTGAGCACCATGTTCGGGGGCACCTGCTGCACGCCGATCGCATTGCGCAGCAGGCCCAGCACGATCGAGATCTTGGTGTACGAGGTGACCACCATGGCTGCGAACGGCAGCGCCGCCAGCGCCAACAGGACCAGGAAGAGCGCAACCGGATCAGCGTGCTGCAGGGGCGTCATGCGCGAACTCCAGCCGGGTGATGCGCACGCCGAGGTGGTCGCCGATGGCGATCAGCTGTCCCGTGCCCAGCGTGCGGCCGTGGCAGACCAGGCGCACCGTGGCCTCACGCAGCGGTACGTCGAGCTCGACGGCATAACCCGGCTGCATGCTGGCCAGCTCGGCCAGGCTGACGCGCGCGGTGTCCAGCTCGAAGGCGACCGGCAGCTGCAGCTGGTCCAGCGAGCCGGCGGACTGCGGCGCCTCGGCGCTCTCCAAGGAGGCAGGCGCGGCCTCGAAGGCGGCCGGGTCGTCGGAAATGGCGGGCGGCTCGGCAAGGTGCACGGTGAACTCCTGGGGATCGATGTGAAGGGTGGCGCGCAGCGCGCGCCCGACGCCGCAGCGCAGCAGCGCCGGCTGGCCGCCGGTGAGGATGGTGTCGCCCGCCCGCAGGCCGCGCAGCGCCTCGAGCGGCAGGGCGCGCGTGAACAGACGGATCACCGGACGCACCGGCAGTCCCGCCAGCGGGCTGAGATCGACGCCGGACGCGGCGACGGTGACGAGCACGCGTTCCAGCACCGCCGGATCGGCGTCCAGCAGCGCGACGGGCATGGCGCCGCCGAGCACGATGGGAACGAGACGCGGCGATGCGCTCGCAGCAACGCCGTCCAGCGGCTCGATATCGACGACGCGCAGCGCGCCAAGCAGCGGCGCGAAGGCTTCGGCCCAGCCCGCGAGCAGCAGCGTGACGACGGCGCAGGCGGTGTCGCGCGGCTGGTGCGCGCAGGCGAGCAGCAGCGCCGGCGAATCGACGGCGTCGAGTCCGAGTTGGAAGCGCCCGTGGATCGATTCGACCGTCAGCCGCCACGGCATCGCTTCGCGCTGCCGGGCGATGCCGATGCCCGCGTGCTGGAGCGTGCCACGCAGCCAGTCGGCGAAACGCGCGTCGTGCGCCACACGGGAGAGCGACGCGTCCTCCGCGCTCATCGCAGGCAACCGTCCTGCGAGCGTCGCCGTGTCCGTGTCCGTGTCCGCGTGCGTGTCCGTGGCGGCGATGGCAGCGCCGGCGGCGTTCGCCGGGGGCGTCGAGGCGGGGGAGGTCGGCCAGTTCATGTGATGTCGATCTCGATGTGCCGGTCGCCGGGCAGCGCGCGGACCAGCAACGCGCGCAGCTGCGACTGGTGGGCCGAAATTAGGGCGAGCGAGCGCGTCGACTGCGTGCTGAAGCGAAGCGTCAGTTGGTGAGGCGAAAACGACAGGCGAAGCTCGGTGTGGGGCAGGGTCTCGGCGTCCACCGGCACCTGGATGGTCCAGCTGTGGAAGTTGGGTTCGCTGCTGCGGCACAACGTCGCGACCGTGTCGGCGAGCTCGCGCTCCCAGCCCTCGGGCAGCGGCGTCCAGGCCACGTGCGGGATCGGCATTGGCGGCGCGGTGACGGTCTGGTCGAGCATCGCCGCCTGCTCCGCGTCCGCCTCCTGCGCCTGGCCGGCTTCGCGCGCCTCGGTGCCCGCTGAGGCAGCCACGGGCAGACGTGGTCGATGACCGTCGACCAGGAGGGCGTCGTCGTGGCGGGACGACTCTTTCCTGCGTGAGGAGGCTCCGGTCTCACGTCGATCCTGGCGCTCCGCCCGGTCCGTGCGCTCGCGCGTGGGCGAGGGCACCGCCACGATCGATGCGTGCGTCGCCTCGTGACGAGGGGACGTGGCGGACTCCGGGGGAGGGGGCGGGGCCGATCCCGGCGCCTCAGGCGCGGCGTCGGTCGTCGAGGTCGCTCGCCGCACGGTGCCGAGCGCGCGATGGAAGCGCTCCACCTGGCGCGCGTCCACGGGCAAGGGCAGCGGCGGGATCTGCGGATCCGCGACGACGAGGCGCCGGATGCGGCGGATCTCTTCGTCGCTCATGGCGAACCGGTCACGGTCGGGAAGGCGGTCACGATCGTCACGTCAGTTTCAGGACCGGCCGATCAGGCCGCGACGCGGCCCAGCGGCCGCAGCTCGACCTGGTTGCCCAGCTCCTGGTAGGAGTAGACGCGCAGTCCCTCCATCCGCGACTCGATGATCTTCTTCACGTAGCGCCGGATGTCCATCGACGTGATCACCGCGACACCGGCTTCCGGCGACTCGCCGGCGATGCGCATCACCTTCTCGGTGATGGCCGCGGCGCTCTCCGGCGGCATGGCCAGGTAGTTGCCCGTCGGCGTCGGCTTGATGCACTGGCGGATCGCCTGCTCGACCCCCGCGTCCAGCAGGATCGCCGACACGTAATTGCGTCCGCCGCTGGCCTCGAACGCGAGGTAGCGCCCGAGGTCGCCGCGCACGTACTCGGTCAGCAGCAGCATGTCCTTCTCCTTAGGGCCCCAGGTGATGAGGCTCTCGAAGATGGTGCGCACGTTGCGGATCGGCACCTGCTCCTCGAGCAGCCGCCGCATCACCTCGGCGATGCGCTGCACCGGCAGGATCTTCTGCACCTCGGCGACCAGACCCGGATAGTCCGCCGTCGCCTTGTCGACGATCCACTGGATCTCCTGCACGCCCATGAACTGGTGCGCGTTGCGGCGCAGCAGCAACATGACCTGGCGCGCCATCACCTGCTCGATGTCCAGGCACTTCGCGCGTTCGGCCTCGGGCACCTGCGCGGGCGGCAGCCAGCGCGAATCGGGTTGGTCGAGCAGGGCGCCGTGTGTCGCGGCCGACGCCGCCCACGGCTCGCCCGCCAGCGCCGACGGCACCAGCATCAGCCGGCCCGGCAGCTCGATGTGACGCACCGGCACGTCGTTGATCAGCACCTCGAATCGAAGATCCTGCAGCGTCGCCTCCACCCACATGCAGACGCCGGGGAAGGGCACGCCCAGCATCGACTGCAGCTGGAGCCGCTCGCGTTCGACGGCCTGATCGAGCATGTGCGGCAGCAGCAACGCCGCCAGCGCCGGCGACATGCGCACGGCCAGCGGCCGCGAGAAATGCGGCGCCTCCTGCATGATGGACGGCGCGTCGCCCTTGGCACCTTCGCGCTGCAGCGCGGCGATGGGCGCGGAGACGCTCTGCGCCTCGCCGCTCTTGCGCTGGCGCTGCAGGTAGCGGCCCGCCAGCGCCAGGCCGACGCCCAGCGCCAGGAACTGGATCGCCGGGAAACCGGGAATCGCCGCGAAGGCCACCGTCAGCCCCGCCGCCAGGTACATCGCCCGCACGTTGGCGGTCATCTGCGCGACGATCTCCTGGCCCAGCGAGCGCGGCTTCTTCTGATGCTCGTCGGCCACGCGGGTGATCAGCACGCCGGCCGCCACGCAGATGAACAGCGACGGGATCTGCGACACCATCGCGTCGCCGATCGACAGCACGGCGAAGCGGTTGGCCGCCTCGCCCGCGGTCATGCCGTGGTACATGATGCCGACGACGATGCCGGCCAGGATGTTGACCAGCGTGATGATCAGGCCCGCGATCGCGTCGCCCTTGACGAACTTCATCGCGCCGTCCATGCCGCCGTGCATCTGGCTTTCCATGCCGAGCAGCGCGCGCTTGCGGCGCGCCTCGTCGCCGGTGAGCAGCCCCGCGCGCAGGTCGGCGTCGATGCTCATCTGCTTGCCCGGCATCGCGTCCAGCGTGAAGCGCGCGCCGACCTCGGCCACGCGCTCCGAGCCCTTGGAGATCACGATGAACTGCACCACCGTGATGATCAGGAACACCACGATGCCGACGACCAGGTTGCCGCCCACGACCAGTTCGCCGAAGCTCTCGATCAGGTGACCGGCGTCGGCATGCAGCAGGATGGACTTGGTCGACGCGATGTTGAGCGACAGCCGGAACAGCGTCGTGAACAGCAGCAGCGACGGGAACGAGGACAGCGCCACCGCGTTCGGGATGAACAGCGAGGTCATCAGGAGCAGCACGCTCACCGCCAGATTGACCGCCAGCAGGCTGTCGATCATCACCGTCGGCAGCGGCAGGATCATCAGCCCGACGATCGCCACCACCAGGAAGCTCATCGCGAGGTCGTTGCCGAGGGTGCTCTTGTCACCCAATGCCTTGCTCATGCCTTGCTCCCGCTTGGTTGACCGCCACTGCCGCCACCGCCCGCATTGCCCGCGGGCTTCCCGCCCACGCCGTCCAGCATTGCCACCCAGCGCAGCACGGTGGCGACGGCTTCGAACAGCGCCTCGGGCACCGTCTCGTCGACCGGCATCTTGAAGAGCGCGCGCGCCAGCGGCGGGTCGCCGACGATGGGCACGCCCGAGGCTTCGGCGATGCGGCGGATCTCCATCGCCTGCGCGTCCGCGCCCTTGGCGACGATCAGCGGCAGCGGCGTCACGCCGGGCTGGTAGCGCAGCGCGACGGCGAAGTGCGTCGGATTGGTGACGACCACGGTCGCGGTGGGCACCGTCTTCTTCGGATCGCTGTTGGCCATCTCGAAGGCCAGGCGCTTGCGCTGGCCCTTGATCATGGGATCGCCTTCCATTTCCTTGTACTCGCGCTTGAGTTCGTCCTTGTCCATGCGCTGGTCGCGGATGAACAGCCAGCGCTGCAGCGCGAAGTCCACGGGGCCGAGCACGACCAGCGCGATCACCGCCGCGACGAAGAGCTTGAGCATCGCGGTCCAGGCGACCGTGGCCACGCCCGTCGGCGTCTGTGTCGCGGCGCCGACCATCAGCGGGATCAGGCCCATGGTGATGATGGCGACCACGCTGCCGACCAGGATCGCCTTGAACACGGTCTTCAGGAACTCGACGATCGATTTGACCGAGATCAGCTTCTTGAGCCCGGCACCGGGATTGACCTTGTCGAAGTTGGGCGAGATCGGCTCGAAGGTGATGTTGAAGCCGACTTGCGCGAAGGACGCGATCAGCCCGACGAAGATCGCCGCGACAACGAAGGGCAGGACGATCCACAGGCCCTCGATCGCGATGTCGTAGGCGACCGCGAACATGTCGCTGTCGGTCTTGGCCTGCAGCCCGATCCCGCTGGCGAGCGAGAACAGGCGCTCCAGATGGCTGAGCGCCGTGGCGCTGGCGGCGCTCAGGCAGACGGTGATGACCAGCAGCCCGGCCGCGGCGTTGATGTCCTGGCTCTTGGGCGACTGGCCCTTCTTCTTCGCATCGTCCAGCTTCTTCTGGCTGGGCTGTTCGGTCTTTTCTCCCATGGCTCAGGACGCGGCGGCGGCAGCGTCGTGGGTGTCCGCCGGCTGCGTGTCCCCGACGTCCGGCGGGATGTCCGTCAGGGTCATGCCCAGCAGCACCATGTCGCGACGCTTGCCGAAGGCCGTGATCGCGCCGGGCAGCTCGCCCCACGCGCTGAAACCGGCGCGGCGCAGCACCGACAGGCTGGCGGCGTTGTCGCTCCAGACCATGGCCATCAGGCGGTCCACGCGCCACACGGGCGCCTGCGCGATCAGGTGACGGATCAGCCGCGTGCCGACGCCGCGGCCGCGCCAGCGCGGCGCGACGTAGTACGAGAGCTCGTACAGCGAGGACATGCCCGGCCGGTCGTTCAGGCCGAGCGTGCCCATCCAGCCGACGGTTTCGCCATGCTGCGTGGCGATCACCATGGGGCGTCGGTAGAACTGGTGGAGCTCGATCTGCAGCTTGGCCATCGGCACGCTCATCGGGCCGAAGTAGTTGGCCTCGGCGACGGCGTCCTTGGTCTTGACCTTGGCGAGCTGCTCGGCGCACCAGCGCGCGCCGTCGGTCTCGGTCACGCCGTCGGGCTGATAGGGCTGGGTGCGCAGCGAGGCGTTGTAGATCGCGGCGACCGAGGTCGCGTCCTGCGTCGTCGCGGGCCGCAGCGCAAGGGTGTCCGGGACCGGATCGGCGATCGCGGCGGCGTTCTTCTCTGCGTTCTTCTCGGCGATCGGCAGGGCTAGGGACACGGGGGCTCCTCGGGGTTGAGGCGCACTGTCCCTGCGGGCGGCCATGGCGGACGGGGAGGGGGCGAAGCGATTGGCGCGGATGCGAAATCGCGCCGTCCTGCTCCCTCTGCTCCTCCCATCACTTCGTGTTGAGGATTGTTGAGGATTTCATCGTGAAGACATGAGGCTGCCGACGCGGACCGCTGCCTAGCATGAGCCCACGCCGAAACGAACACGGCGGGCGATACCTCCGCGATGAATCCGTGATCAATGCACGTTCAGGCGCATCCGGATGTATCCGACGACGCACCCGATACGCATGGAAGAGGAGTTCACATGTTGTTGTTGACCTTGGGCAGTCTCAGGCTCGTGGAACAGGATGCCGACGTCGCCGACGCGGTGGCGCGCGGCGATGTGCAGGAGGCCTTGCGGCTCGGCCTGGGCCGGCTCGATCGTGGGGCAGGCGGCGATCCCGACCGGCTCGCGGCGCTGGGCCAGGTGCTCGGACAGGCGCTGCTGGCGGCAGGCCGCGACGAACAGGCCGAGGAACTCTTCCAGAAGCAGCTGCGCCTGTATGAAGGCCTGCCGCGCGCGCAGGTGCGCTGGCTGTCGTCCATGGACCGGGGCTTCCTGTTCCTGCACCTGAACAAGCCGGGCCGCGCGGCCGAGACCTTCAACGTCGTCGCCGACGCGGACGAGGCGCCGCTGGCGCTGCGGGTCGAGGCGCTGGCCGGCATGGCGCAGGCGATGCAGTCCATGGGCGAACACCGCCGCGCCGCGCGCACGCTGGCCTTCGCGATGACGCTGGCCGAAGCCGCCGCGGCGCCGCGCCTGATGATGCCGCTGCTGACGGCGATCGAGCTGGAGCTCCAGGTCTGCCGCGCCCTGCGGCATTACGACGATGTCGCCGCCGCCGAGCTGCCGCGCGACCGGGACGTGCGCGGCGCGCTGCGATCGTCGGCGGTCACGCTGGCGGCCATGCCGGGCGTGGTCGCGCGGATCGAGTTCCTGCTCGCGCTCGTGGCGCATGAACCGTCGCTGGCGGGCGCGGAAGGCGTGGATGGACTTTTCGACGGCGTGCGCTGGTATCGCGATCGGCGGCTCGCGCCGATGGAGGAGCGCGCGCGCGTGGAAGCCGCGCTGGCGCTGCTGGACCGAGGCCAGGCGCGCACGGCCTACGACATCCTCGGCCCTCTGGCGATCGACGATGCGCGCCAGCTCCATCACCGCCACGCGATCGAGCTGCGCTACTGCGCCTCGAAGCTGCACGCGATGAACGGCCGCCACTCCGACGCGCTGCGCTGCTATCGCCAGCATGCGCAGCTCTCGCTGGCGCGGCTGCGCTTCGAGCTGACGCGGGTGCCGTATTCGCGCTTCCTCGAGCAGCAGGAACGCGCCGAGCAGGCCGACGCCGACCAGTTGCGCCTGCCGCCGCGTTATCGCCGCGCCTATCAATACATCCTCGACCACCTGCACGATCGCGCGCTGTCGGTGCGGCGCATCGCCGCGGAGATCGACGTCACCGAGCGCGCGCTGCAGATGGCCTTCCGCGCCAATCTCGGCCTGACGCCGGCCGAAGTGATCCGCAAGCTGCGCATGGCCTGCATCCGTACCGAGCTGCAGCAGATGTCGGGGCGGGACAGCGTGCTGGCGGTCGCCGCGCGCTGGGGCATGGCCAACCGCTCGACGCTGGCGCACAACTACCGGCAGCAGTTCGGCGAGACCCCCAGCGCCACGGCCAGCCTGCCGAGCTTCGCCGAGTTGCCCTCGATCGCGGCAACGGTCGCGGCGGCGGTCTCCGGCGGCGGGGCGGGCAGCGGGATGGTGGCCGTCGCTGTCGCCGCTGCCGATACCAGCCGGCGCGAGTTCTCCGTCGACGGCGTCTGAGGCCGCGCGATGCGCGGCGATCCGCCCCGGCTGCCGGCGCGATCCGTCGCGTCGCCGGCGATGTCCTCGGCCGCTTCCGCTGAAGAGATCCGACCGCTGCCCGGGGATCCTTCGGCACGTCGGAGAGATGAGGCCAGCGGTCGCCGGCACGCGTCGGCCAGCCGGTTGATGGGCGCAGTGACGCGACATCTGCTGGACGAGGCCGAGGAGGAGCGCGTCACCGGCGAATCGTCGCGCGATGTGGGTTCGGGGGCGACGCCGACGGCGTCTGCCCCGGGATCGGAGGGCGCGGGGAAAAGCAGCGCCGGGAAGGCGGGGGCGCGCACGTCAGGCAGCGGCGGCAAGGGCAAGGCGCCGCCGCGCGGCACGTCCGGACCGGTGACACGTCGCGGCGGGTCGTCGGCCCATCGCGCCGCGCCGCCGGAAGACGACGTGTGGGCGCAGGGCGTCGACGCGGCGGACGGCACGGGGCGCATCGTCGGTCCGGAGTCGCGCATCCAGCCGGGACGCAGCACCGCGCGCATCGACGGCGCCCGGCCCGAAGCCATGGAGCGCATCGGCCGCTCGCCGCGCATGCGCATCGCGAGCTGGGGCGCCTTGCTCGCGGCGGTGGCGGCGCTGGTCGTGATGATCGCGGCGGGGTGGCTGGACATCGGGCCTCAGCAGGCATCCGGGGAGGCGGCTGGGGAGAGCCATCGGCAAGGAGAGGTCCGCAGCCTCCCGTGAGCCTCGATCAAGGGACGTCGTGCCCCCTTCGCATGGTCGAAGGACGCTTCGTTTCACGGTTACCTTCGGATGCGAATACATCCACAGTGGTGTGAAAGCGTTACGGGAGGAAGCTTGATGTTCGATTTCCACCAGGGGATGGCGCCTGCGCTGCCGAACGGCGCGGCCGCGAGCAACGACGCCGCAGGGCTCTTCGTTACCTCCAATACCCCGCAACCCTCTGTCACCGCCCGGCTGCGCGCGCGGCAGGCCGCGCAGATGATGCAGGCCCGGAAGGCCTTGCGCGTGAAGGAGCTGGCCGCCGCGATCGCGGCGATGCAGGACGCGCGTCAGGCGCTGCCGATGCGCATGGACCGGGTGCTGGCGGCGGAGGCGGCCCAGGCCGAGTGCGAGGGCGCGATCCTGGTGATCCAGCAGCAGGTGACGGCCGCGCTCGGCGCCGCCGGGGCGGAGCTGATTGCGCGTCAGGCCGCGACCAGCCGCGCCCAGGAGGGCTTGGACGACGCCGCGGGCAGCCTGCGGCGCAGCGAGGAACGCATGAGCCGGCGATCTCCCGGTCTGTCGGAGCATGCCGCCGCCCTGGCGAGGGCGACGGGCGCGTACCGGGACGCGCAGGCGGCCGCGCTGACGCGCCGGGACGCGGCTCGGGCGGCGGAGATGCGGCTGCGCGACGCGATCGGCGCGTTGCACCGGACCGCCCGCATGCATTCGATGGCCCTGGCCGCGCTGAGCGACGCGGCCGAGACCGCGCTCGACGATGCGAGGAAGGCGCTGTCGGACCACCGCCGCGCGGTCGCCGCGTCGGCGCGGGTGGTGGAGGACATCGGCCAGACGGATGCGGCCATCGACGCGTTGACGCTTCAATTGGCGCAGCATGCGCGTCATGTGCAGGCCCATGCCGACGCGGTGGCCGCCATCGCGCCGGGCGCGCGCCTGCAGTGGCAGGCGCAGGACTGCGGCGCGGCCATCGCGGTGCAGCGGGTCGAGGTCCGTCGGCGCGCCGGCGAAGTCGACGCGGAACACATCGTCGTGGTGATGCGGCGCAACGACCTGATGCGCCACCAGGGCGCCGAAGCGGCCGCCGTGCAGAACCGGCATGCGCGCCGGGGAGCGGCGGCCAAGGCGGACGAGCGTGCGGAGATCAGCGCCAGGGCCTTCGACGATCAACGCGAGGCGGCCGACTCGGCCGCGGGCACGATCGAGCGGGCCATCCAGCGGCTGCGCGAGGTCCTGACCGACCTGCCGCCCCGGGCCTGACCGCGGCCGTCTTCGGATCGTCGACAGCCGCTTCGGCCCGCCGCGATTCACCGAAAGGACTACGCCCCACAGTCTTGCGAAAGACATCAGGGGACGGTCGATGGTCCAGTTCTTCGCACGCAGCCGTGGCGGCATGCCGCCGCCGCCGCCGACGACACCGGCCCCCACGACGGGCGGCGCGCAGAACGCGACCCCGCACAACGCCACGACGACGGGCGCGCTGCAAGGCCTGACCCCCGCCGGCGGCGCCGCGGCCACGCGGCAGAGCCAGCGACCGCGGATGAACCTGTTCGGCCGCGGCGCGCCATCGCAGGCCCAGCCGCGGACACCGCCCGTGTTACCGGAGATCGCGACGGCGATGGGACAGGCCCACGGCGCGCACGGCCAGGTGGCGGCGCATGTGGACGCCGAGGCCTCGGCCAACGCCGCGCTCGACAAGCGTCAGCAATCGATCCAGGACCTCCAGCGGCGCGGCACCGCGGCCGCGGCTGCGGCCGTGCTCGAGGGGCCGCTTCGCCAGACGGCGCTGACGACGGCGCAGACGGAGGCCACGCAGACCGCCGCCGCCCTGCCTGCGCTGCGTGCGGAAGTCCAGCGACATCAAGGCTTGCTGGATGCGGCGCGGAGGCAGGCGCCGCTGCTCGATGCCGCGGTGCGCACGGCCCGCGACGATCCCGCCATCGGCACGGCGCGGACGGACCTGGCCGCCGCCGAGCGCGCCCTGCGACGCGCCGTACGCTCGCCGCCTGATCCGCCGGCTCCGGCTCAGCCCGTCCCACCCGGAACACCCGTGCCGCCGACCCGCGCGCAGCGGATCGCGCAGGCGACCGCGGACCGGGCCACGGCGAACACGCGGCTCCAGCAGCTGAGGCAGGCGGTCTCCGACGCGGAGAACGACAAGAGGCTCAACACGGCCGCGATCGGCACGCACACCGACCATCTGAGGACCGCCACGGAGAACGAGCGGACGGGCATCGCGGCGGACGGCGCGGCCCGGGCGCGGGTGGCGGCGGCCGCAGCGGCGATCACGCGGCTGGACGCGGCCAGCAACGACCTGAACGCGCTGACCGTCGCGACGGCGCCGGAACAGGGGCACCTGCGGGCCCATGAAACCGACGCGCAGACCGCGGTGCCGGATGCGCTCGCCGCCACGCAGGCGCATCGCACGCTCGCCCAGTCCACGGCCCAGGCGGCGGAGCGCACCCGCACCGCCGCCACCCATCGCGACGCGCTGGCGAAGCAGCAGGCGGTCACCGACGCGGCGGTCAACAACCATGCGCAGGCGGACGCCCGCTTGCAGCCCGGCGGCGATCTGCACAATCACGAGCAGGCATGCCTGCAGGCGCTCAACGCCGCCCAGGCGGCGTTGCCGCCGCAGACACCCGGCGCGCCGCCGCCGACGAGCCGGGCCTTCCGGCGAGCCTCCGACGACCTGGCGCTGGCGCAGGCGGCCATGACGCGGCAGCGGGCCTCGGTGGCCTTGCTCCTCACCGACGCGAACACCCAGCAGACCGCCCTGGCCGCGCGCCAGCACGACGTCGCGACGAGCGGGCCGCTCGAGACCGCCGCCAACCTGCAGCGGGACCAGCATCAGACGGCGGCCGATCTCGCGGACAACGCCGCCCGCCTCAGCGCGCAGGCGCAGAACGACAGCGCGCCCGCCGCCGATCGGGCGAAGCAACGGATAGAGCGGGCCATCGACGCCTTGTGCGAAGAGATCCGTCCCAAGCCCGAGCTGCCCCCTCCGGACGAACGCGGCATCGGCCACCAGGCCAAGGACAACCTGCTGAGCCGCCCGCTCGCCGCCATGGAGCGGCGCATGGCGCCGGCCAAGTACGACTTCACCGCGGGGCCGTTCAGCGGCTCGTCGAGCGGCACCGCGCCGACGACATTCAACGACGGCGTGCCGCCGGTCCGGCAACCCACGGACAAGGTCCTGAGCGACGGCGCGCTCAAGCGGGTCGACCGGCACGTGAAGGTCGCGGCCGGCGGCGCCGCGAACCTGCTGACGGACGCGTCGATCAAGACGCACCGCCCGGCGCAGACGCCGCCGGCTTTCGGCAAGGCGGAGGCCTTCGCGTCCGAAGTCGGGCGCATGTTCGCGAGCGACACGCACGCCACAGAGTCCACGCCGGTGGGCACGAGACTCGCGCAGGCGCTGCTCGACCATCCCAATCCCGATCCGACGGGACGACCCGACGGTCATCCGCTGCGGCATGAGCAGGCCCTGCTGATCGCGACGACGCTGCGCACGGTCACCAACGACCCGGCCGTCGCCGCGCAGGTCTACAACGCGCTGTGGAGCGGCGGCGGACCGGCGCTGCCGGGCATGCGAACGCGCGCCGCCACGCCGTCGCCGCTGGCCGACGTGACGGCGGCCGCACCAGGCCCCGACGTGGCCAGACTCGCCAATGCCGCCAAACGCTCGCTCGCCGGGACCTCCGGCGGAATGCAGGCCCTGCTGGACCTGCAGGGCCTGTCGCTGCCGCCGGCCGCGGCGAGGCCCGCAGCGCTCGGCCCTCAGGCCACGCCGGCGGAACAGGCGACCCACGCCGCGGACATGACGGCCTTCGAGACACGCCGGCATGCCGAGCATGCGGTCGAGCACTACAAGCTCGGTCTGCGCGCCGAGAGCGCCTTGCTCGCGCAGGGCCTCCACGTCGGCGGGGACCAGACGCCGGGGGACTTCCGCCACGCGATCACGAATGCGCCGCCGGGCGCCAGTGCGGCGGCGGCGGCGGAGCACGCCAAGCTGATCGACCCCGCGCGCCTGGGCACCGGCAACATGCGCCGCGGCCCCACGCGGGCGCGCGATCCCGAACACCGGTCCACGCTGGCCGCGCAGGCCTTCCTCTACGCCGAGGCCAACCAGACCCGGGCGCAGGGCGGGCCCGAGGCGAACGCGGCGATGAAACCGGCATACGTCGCGCTGCGCAACGGCTTCACCGAAAGCGGCTCGGGCACCGACTTCCACCTGATGGCCAAGCGGCTGCACAAGTTCTGCAAGTACATCGACCTCGCCTGCAAGACGGGGGTGTCCGGCCCCGGTCTGCAGGACTGGAAGAGCCACCCGCTCACCACGGCGGGCGCGGGGTTGCGGCGCAAGATCGGCAAGGACAAGACGCCGTTGAAGACGCTGATGCAGGCCGGACCGCTGGGATCGGAGATCGGCACGGTGCCGGGTGAGCATGCCAAGCGGCTCAAGGGGGCGCTGGACCGGAGCAGGACGCTGCTCCTCGACGACGTGCGGGCCAACGCCGCGGCCATGACCGGCGACGAGCGCACCCGAGCGGTGATGCGACTGGCCGTGATGGACGCGTGGCAGGCGAAGGTGCCCGCGGGCGCCGATCCCCTGATCGACCTGACGCAGGGGCTGCGGCTCACGAAGGCCGAGATCGGCGCGGCCGCGGATCGCGTCAACATCGAGATTTCCAATCCGCCGCCCGCGGTCCCCCCGGCGCCCGGCGCGCCGGCGCCGGCGCGGGTCGTGCCGCCGGCGCTGAACCAGACCCTCGTGGACGCCGATGCCCTGGCTCATGCGGACAAGACGCTGCTGCCCTCGACGCTGAACGACTGGGTGGGGGCCGGACGGCTGAGCGCCTCGGGCGCGGCCGGCTCAGTCCCGGCCGGCGGCGCGGCGGCGGTCGCGCAGCTCCAGGGCGATCTGAAGGTCCTGCGCGGCAAGGCGGCGATGGACGGCGAGCTCGATCAGCTGCAACGCGACTTCGATGCCGCCACGCCGCAGGGCCGTCAGGACATCCTGCGCAAGGTGCTGGTGACCGTCGTCGCGGGCGGCGACATGACGGACTACAGCGACGGACGCAAGAACGGCATCGGCGGCGTGTTCGGTTATGGCGCGGCCAGCGTGAAGGGCATCGGCGGACTGACCACCGGCATCACACCGGTGGGCGAGTTCAACGTCGACCACAGCCGCACGGCGGTGCTGAAGGCGGGCGTGGCGTCCAACACCGGGGTGATCTTCCTCGGCAACGAGACCAAGGTGACGGAGATGGGCGGCGCCGGCGTGCGCTTCGGCGCGCAGGTCGGGCACCTGGGCGCGACGGCGCAGGTGATGGGCCGGCTCGGCGGGGCGCACCTCTTCAGCAAGGGCCTGATGATCCGCACCAACAAGACGGGCGTGGAGCACGCCGATCTGACGGCCTCGCTGACGGCGGCGCAGTCCGCGGCCATGCAGGCGCCCGAAGGCAGCTGGAAGCGCATGAGCGAGCTGACCGTCGACTCGGTCTTCCAACTCGCGGGGCAGGACGGTCAGCAGGGACGGCCGGCACGGCCCGCCAACGGCGGCGAAATGTGGGCGCAGATGGTGGGCAAGGTCGGCGACTACCGCGACATCTCCTTCGGCTGGAACGAGGGCAAGTCGCACCAGGTGACGGGCTCGGTCGGGCTGGACGGCATCGGCAGCGGCAAGCTGGGGAAGGGCTTCGGCGCATCGGGCACGGCGGGCATCGGGCTCAAGCACACCTTCATGAACCGCAGCAAGGCCAAGGACGAGGCCGGCGGGATGCAGACGGTGCAGGCCGGCAGCGGGTCGCGCACCTCGCTGGGCGCGGCGGCGAGCGTGGGCGTCTCGCACCCGACGATCAAGCGCGACGATCAGCCCGACGTCGGCGTCTTCTCGCGCCACAAGGTCGGCGTGGAGACGGAACTGGTGATCCAGGCGAAGAACGGCTTCGTGCGCATCACGACGGAGGACGGCAAGGTCAAGCCCAACATCTCCTACAAGCACCGCGAGTACGCCGTGCAGGATGACTTCATCAAGCTGGTCAACAAGGAGAGCAGCGCCTGGCAGGCGCGGCTCGGCCAGCGCGGGCCGGATGGCGTGCTGCGCGGCGGCGACGAGGCGCTGAAGGGATTCGTGCAGCAGATGGTCAACCTGCCGCCGGGCAACAACCGGCTGTTCATCGAGCGCAAGTGCCTCACGCCGGAGGCGGCGGACACGATCAACGCCTGCCTGGAGCGCCTGAACGTGCTGCAGCGGCCGGGCGCGCCGGCGGACGAGGGGACGGCCGGGCAGGTCAAGGATCTGCAGAAGCAGATCGCCGCGCATGTGGCGGACGAATCGAGCTGGCAGCCGTTCCGGCTCTTCGTCAACGAGTCGAATCAGCGGTCCAGGGACTCGTCGCTGGGCGGCGAGTTCCGGGCCACGCCCAAGTCGCCCGAGGACAAGGACGCGGGACCGCAAGGTTTCGCCGAACGCTTCCTCGGCGGCGGCAGGATCACGCTGGGCGGAAAGATCAACACCGCCCACGGCGGCCGCGACCTCATCACGATCGACGCGCAGCCGGTACGTGCGTAGTTCCTGCTCCCTCGCCGAACAGACGAGTCCTGCCTTGATTGGCCTGGGCCAAGGCGTCCGGAGCAGCGAGTACGGTCGAAGCGCCGATTGCGCCGATTGCGCCGGAGGAGGCGAGGAAACCCCGCCGATTGGACCTTTTCATGGTTATCCCTTCAGTGGTTTTCACGTGGAGGGATGGTGCCAAACGGCGCTGACCAAGTCGCTGTTCGTTCCTGCTGCCGCTGGTACGAATCGCTCGTGGTCCGCGCCGGCCGACGCTTCGACGCCGACGCGCGATGGAACGGGGATCATGCGCCCTTGAGGGGGGAGCGTGATCAAGCGGCCACGGCCAGTTGCCGGAGCTTCGGCAGATTGAACGTCAGCGGCGTGTCCGAGAACTCGCGCAGCGTGTCCAGGAGCATGTCCAGTTCGAACTCGCGGCTGTAGAAGGCATTCAGACCGGCCTCCATGCAGCGCGGTCCGAACAGCGCCTCGTCGGCGTTGCTGATCGCGAAGGCCACGCCGCGGAAGCCCGATTTGCGCATGCGGGCAACCATGTTCAGGCCGGAGCCTTCGCTCAGGGCGACGTCGCAGAGGACCACGTCGGGCTGGCACAGCGCGGCGGTGATCACGGCGTGCTCTTCGCAGGCGCACTGGGCAACGACGACGGCACCCGGCACCTCGGCGAGGCGGTAACGGAGGGTGGCGATCCAGGCCGGCGAGGGGTCAACGAGAAGGATCTTCATGGCGGGGCGTCCAGCGATTGCGTTGCCGCAGTGTGACGTGACACCCCCGGGCGCGGTATCTCCGGACTTCGGTGCGCCGCGTCCGGCTTGCCCTGCATTGCGTGTCGGGAAAACACCCACACCGTGCTATCAGCGGGACGGGCGGCGCTACCGGTGCTTTCCGTGCCCTACGACGCCGACGGGCTGAACGCCCTCAGCCGCGCGACCTCGTCCACCGGCGTGGCGCCGAAGTAGCGCTTGAACTCGCGGCTGAACTGCGACGGACTCTCGTAGCCCACGCGGGTCGCCGCGACGCCGGCCTTCACGCCTTCGTTGAGCATGATCAGCCGCGCCTGGTGCAGCTTGTAGCTCTTCACGTACTGCAGCGGCGAGGTGTTGGTCACCGCCTTGAAGTTGTGATGGAAGGCGGACACGCTCATGTTCACCAGACCGGCCAGGTGCTCGACGCTGAGCGGCCTGGCGTAGTGCGACTCGATGTGCTGCAGCGCCTTCGTCACCTGCGCGAAGTGCGAGTGCCGGTTCGCGAGCGCCTGCAGCGCCGCGCCGCTGTCGCCGCAGAGCACGTGATAGATGATCTCCTTGAGGATCAGCCTGCCCAGCACTTTCGCATCGCGCGGGCGGTGCATCGCGTCGAACAGCCGCTCGAGCGCGCAGAGCACGTCCTCGGTGAAGGCCGCGCTGTTGACGCCGGCGGAGTCGAGGCTCGCCGGACGGTCGAGACGCTCGTCCTCCAGCTCGATCAGCAGCTCCTGGAGCACCGCCGTGTCGATGTCGATCGACACGCCGACGAAGGGCTCCGCCGGGCTCGCGATCGTCTGGCACTCGAAGGGCAGGGGGACCGTCAACAGCAGGTAGCGGTCCGCGTCGTAGCGGAAGGTCTTGTTGCCGAGGTAGCCCACCTTCGCCCCTTGCGCCACGATGACGATCGAGGGCTCGTACAGCACCGGCGTGCGCGGGTGGGACTTCTCGGAATAGAGGATGCGCACGCCGGCCACCGGCGACGGCGTCGAGAACGCGCCCGACTTGTAGCGGACCGCGGTCTCGATGATCCGCCGGCGGATCCCGTCGTTGAGGCTGGTGGCCATGCGGGGCGATCAGCGGGCGGCTTCGAGGATGCGCCGGCTGTCGTCGAGACGGACGTCCTGGTGCTCGCCCAGCGCCTTGCCGCCGTGCTCCTCCAGCTTGGCGATCAGCGCCGGGATGCTGCTGCCGTCCAGGCCGTAGGCCGACAGGCGCGTGCCGACGCCCAGCTTCTCGAAGAAGGCGCGTGTGGCGGCGATGGCGCCGTCGATGCGCTGCTCCTCGGTGCCGTCGCGCAGGCCCCAGACGCGGTCCGCGTACTGCAGCAGCTTGGCGCGCTTCTGCTCCTTCTTGTACTCGAGCACCGACGGCAGCACGACCGCCAGGGTCTGCGCGTGGTCCAGGCCATGCATGGCGGTCAGTTCGTGGCCGATCATGTGCGTTGCCCAATCCTGCGGAACACCGGCGCCGATCAGGCCGTTGAGCGCCTGCGTCGCGCTCCACATCACGTTGGCGCGCACGTCGTAGTTCTCCGGCTCGGCGAGTGCCCGCGGACCTTCCTCGATCAGCGTCAGCAGGATGCCTTCGGAGAAGCGGTCCTGGATGCGGCCTTCGGCCGGGTAGGTCAGGTACTGCTCGACCGTGTGGACGAAGGCGTCGACGACGCCGTTGGCCACCTGGCGCGCGGGCAGGCTGTAGGTGGTCACCGGATCGAGCACCGCGAACACCGGGTAGGTGAAGGCCGAGAAGAAGGGCAGCTTGTCGCCCGTGGCCTGGCGGCTGATCACGGCGCCGTTGTTGGACTCCGAGCCGGTGGCCGGCAGCGTCAGCACGACGCCCATCTTCACGGCGCCCGTGACCTGAGAGCCGCGGGTCAGGAGGATCTCCCACGGGTCCTTGGCCGCGTCGTAGCGGGCCGCGGCGGCGATGAACTTCGTGCCGTCCGCGACCGAGCCGCCGCCGACGGCCAGCAGGAAGTCGACGTGCTCGGCCTTGACGACCTCGACGGCCTTCATCAGCGTTTCAAAGGTCGGGTTCGGCTCGATGCCGCCGAACTCGAACACCGTGCGGCCGGTGAGCGCGGTACGGACCTGCTCCAGCACGCCGTTTTTCTTGATGCTGCCGCCGCCGTAGGTGATCAGGATGCGGGCGTCCGCGGGGATCTCCTTGGCGATCTCGGCGATCTGGCCCTTCCCGAACAGGATCTTGGTGGGCGTGTTGAGGCTGAAGTTGTTCATGGCTTTCGGCTCCGCAAGGGGGTGAAGGAGGATTGGTGTCGATGGAGCGGATTGTTCGCTCAGGGGCTGATCCGGGCAACGCACGAAGCTGCCGGAGTTTTGCCCAATCCTGCCGAGGTGTGGATGAATGGGCAAGCGATCGGGCGGCGTCGGCGTTGGGCGCGCCCGTTGCCGGAGGACGGCATGACTGCTTCAACGCCGAACGCCGAAATCGTCGTCCCGTCCTGGTCGGGCCGCTCGCCCAAGACCTGGTGGTCCCTCCTGAAGGATTCCCTGTCGGCCTGGATCGACGACTACGCCCCCAGCATGGGCGCGGCGCTGTCGTACTACACCGTGTTCTCGCTGGGGCCGCTGCTGGTGATCGTCATCTCGATCGCGGGGCTGGTCTTCGGCGAGGACGCCGTGCGCGGGGAGCTGTTCGGCCAGATCGACGGCGTGATGGGGCCCGAGGCGGCCAAGGGCATCCAGGAGGTGTTGAGCAACGTCAGCAAGCCCAGCACCGGCATCCTGGGCACCGTGCTCGGCGTGGCCGTGCTGCTGATCGGCGCGACGACCGTGTTCGGCGAACTGCAGGACGCGCTCGACCGGATCTGGCGGGCACCGGTGCGCCACCGGACCAGCGGCCTCTGGGCGCTGGTGCGCGCGCGGCTGCTCAGCTTCGGGATGATCGTGGGCGTGGCCTTCCTGCTGCTGGTCTCGCTGGTGACCGGTGCCGTGGTCGCGGCGCTGGGCAAGTGGTGGGGCGGCTGGTTCGGCGGCTGGGAATGGCTGCTGCAGGGCCTCAACGCCGTCGTCGGCTTCGCCATGACCACGGCGGTCTTCGCGCTGATCTACAAGGTCATGCCGCGGGTGAAGGTGGCCTGGTCCGATGTCTGGGTCGGTGCCGCGGTCACGGCGTCGCTGTTCACCATCGGCCGCCTCCTGATCAGCCTGTACATCGGCAAGACCGGCGTGGCCAGCGGCTTCGGCGCGGCGGGCTCGGTCGCGGTCGTGTTCGTGTGGGTGTACTACTCGGCCCAGGTGTTCCTGGTCGGCGCGGAATTCACCTGGCTCTACGCGCAGCGGCTCGGCTCGCGGCGTGGGCGGGAAGCATCCACGTCCTTGTCCTACAAGGCATCGGACCGTTCTCCGGTCCCGGCGCGCAGCGGCAGACCGTAAGGTGGAGGCACCGCACACAGGAGTACGTCCATGACCGCAGCGACCGCCCCGTTCTCGATGAGCCAGGCCGGCCAGATCACCGGCCTGCCCAGGAGCTACATCCAGGCCTTGATCTCCGAGGACCTGCTCGCGCCCAGCCGGGACCTGCGGTTCTCGTTCCAGGATCTGGTGCTGCTCCAGGCTGCGCGCCGGCTGCTCGACTCGGGGGTCCCGTCGTACAAGGTGGTCGCGGCGCTCGCCCATGTGCGCGAGAGCCTCGGACCCATGGACCCCAAGCAACTGAACTGAGGCAGACCAACGCAGAGGTCGGAATGCCACCCGCGAGGGTCAAGGGCTCTCCGAAAGCGAAATCGGCGCCACGGCGCCGATTCCGCTTTGGTCAGTGCAGCGCCACGTTGAGCTGATCGACGACCTCTGCCCAATCCGCGTCCTGCAAGAGGAGTTCCTTGAGCAGTCGTTTCTGAGAGTCGGTCCAGAACGGCGCCTCGGTGATCTTCACGTCGCCAGGCAGGGGCCGGTGGACGGAGATGAATTCGCGGACCTCCGCCTCCGAAGAGGGCAGGCCGAGTTGGTCGAACAGATCGTGGAACTGGTGGTTGGTGGATTCCATGGCGTCTCCTTCAGGGGTCGGTTGCCCTGGAGATTAACGTCTGGCGGATCGCGCCGGTGTAGGACAGTGTTCCATTCAGGGCAACGCCGGTGTGCGCCGGAGCGGCGCCACGAGCGCCCCTTCGATGCGATGCCGGCGCAGCGCCTCGGCGACGAAGCCGGAGGACTTCATCTCCTCGACGAATGCGCTGAGCCAGCGCTGCGCGGCGACACGTCCCTTGGGCACGCCCATCGCCTGCTCGATCACCATGAAGCGGCCGGGCAGCAGGCGCACGCCGCCGACGCGACGCGCGTCCGCTTCGAGCTGCTGCCGCACCCCCGCCGCCACCTCGAGCGTGTCGGCGATGAACATGTCGGTCACCGCCGGCGAGGTCGGCGCGCGCACCAGCGTGGCGGACTTGATCTCGCGGGTCAGGTACAGGTCGTAGGCGCTGCCGCGGCCGACCACGATGCGCGTGCCGGTGCGGTCCACCTCCTCGTTGTGCCGCAGCGGCGACTCGTTGCGGACCAGGTAGGCACCTTCGATGATCACGTAGGGCGCGGTGTAGTCGGTGTCGGCGCCGCGCAGCGGATCGATCGCGACGAAGGCCAGGTCGACCCGCTTCTCCTTGATCGCCTCGACGACCTTGCCCGCAGCATTGAACGGGACGAGCTCGATGCCGATGTTCAGGCGTCGCGCGGCCTCGCGCGCCAGGTCGACCGAGACGCCGCGCAGAGTCCACGACGTTGAACGTTCATGGCGATGTCCTTGGTGATCAGTCCGAGCTGCCCGCCAGCACGATCTTGCCCAGATGTTCGGCGTGCTCGATCGAGGCCTTGGCCTGGGCCAGTGCCTCGAAACGGAAGACGCGGTCCACCACGGGGAGGTGCGCGTCAGCGGTTTTCGCCGTCGTCGGTAAGGATCAGGCCGCGATCGGCGCGAGGTGACACCCCGCCGAATCGCCGTCGGTGGACAAGGCGTGGCCCACGTCGACGGGCAGCTGGAGGCCCGGTCCGCCGCAGGCCGTCGCCCGGACCAGCGGCGCGAACGGCGCCTGGACCTGTCCGAACAGCGTCGCGAACGGCACGTCCGCCGCATCGCGTCCCGTGCCGATGCGCACGAAGCCCATCGGGATGCCGGTTCCGGACGCGTCGAAGGTGTACCAGCGCTTGCCGAGGTAGACCTCCACATAGGCGTGGAAGTCGGGCGCCTTGGTCGGATCCGCGCCGTAGTCGGTGCCGGTCACGTAGCGCGCCGGCATCGAGAGCGCCCGGCACAGCGCGATCATCACGTGCGCCTGGTCGCGGCACACCCCGACGCGATCCGTCAGCGTGTCGAGCGCGGAGGTCTGCGTGGTCGACCCGTACGGCGAATACGCGATGTGCCGCTGCACCCAGCGCGCGACCGCTGCGGCGCGCGCGTAACCCGGCGGCAGGTGGCCGAATTCGGCATCGGCCCAGGACAGCAGGCGGTCGGACTCGCAGTATCTGCTCGGCGCCAGATAGCAGAGGAACTCGCTCGGCAGCTCGTCCACCGGCGTTTCCTCGATCAGCGCCGGATCGCCGATGCCGTGCTCGATCGTGACGCTCGCGGTGTAGGTCAGGTGGAAGTTCCCCTGCGGCGCTCGCGCGCGCAGCAGCCGGTTGCGGCTGCCGGCCAGCGTGTCCGAGCGCCACGGCACGTCCGGCGTCACGACGACGCGCTCCTGCAGCACGCGCTGCGCCGCCGTCTGTGCCGGCTGGATGTTGAACACGAAATCGCCGAAGGGCGAATCGATGCGGTAGTCCAGTTCGAAGTGCAGATCGAGGCGAATCATGGGGTCCTGCCGTTCTCGACGACGCAATGGATGAAGTGCAGCTTGGGGACAACCTGGCGCTGCAGCACGAAGGGGTAGAAGTCGGGTTGGCCCATGGCGCGGGACATCTCGTTCATCACGCTGGTGATGGCGAGCCAGTCGCGCAGCAGGCGCAGGAAGTCGGGGCCGGTGGCGTGTCCCGGCGACCAGAGGTCCTCAGGTCCATAGGGCAGGGGCCGTGCCTCATCGACGGTGCTGAGCAGCTTGAAACTGCCGGCGGTGTCGATGGTGTCGCGCAGGTGGAGGTAGTGGGCCCAGGTCTCGGCCCAGTCCTCCCAGGGATGCGCGCTGGCGTACGAGGTGATGAAGCGCCGCGCCCAGTCCGGCGGCGGGCCGGCGGCGTGGTGACGCCGGAGCGCGCCGCCGTAATTCAGGCGCTCATCGCCGAACAGCGCCCGGAAGGGCTCGTGCCAGGTCGTGCCGGCGACCAGGCGGTCCCAGTAGTAATGACCGATCTCGTGGCGGAAATGCCCGAGCAGCGTCCGGTAGGACTCGCCCATGCGCTGGCGGGCGGCTTCGCGCTTCGCGTCATCGGCTTCCTCGATGTTGATGGTGATCACGCCCCAGGCGTGTCCCGTCATCACGCGCGGCTGGCCGGGCAGCGTGCGAAGGAAGTCGAAAGCGAGGCCGCGGTCGCCGGCCTCCGACTTGGGCGCGACCGGCAGGCGCAGGCCGAGAAGCTGCGACACCAGCCGGCGCTTGGCGCGCTCCAGGCGACCCCAGAGTTCGGCGTTGATCGGGTCCGATAGATCGGGAATGGTGCGGTTGAGCGCGCAAGCGACGCAAAGCGGACCGCGACGGCGGTCATCGAGCGGCAGCAGCCAGTTGCAGCCGGCGGCGGTGTGGAAGTTCGCGCAACGCGTGAAGAGGCCATTCACGCCGCCGATGCGCCAGGTCGCCGGAGAGGGCCCGGGCAGCAGCGCGTGCAGCGTCAGGTCGTCCGGCAGGAAGCCGAGCGGTGCCGCGCAGGCCAGGCAGGCGCTGTTGCGGAAGTAGAGGCGATGGCCGCAGGTGCAGCGATAGACGCGAGGGGAAGTCATGGTCAAGGGTCCCTTGGCAAACATGGGGCCTGACCGGGGCTGGCTAGACCGGGGGTGGGGCCCACCACGCCGGCAGCAAGCGCTGCACCTCCGCCCGAGCGAAGCGGTCGTCGATCAGGTGGACGACGCCGCGGTCCTCGGTCGTGCGGATGACCCGACCCGCCGCCTGCACGACTTTCTGCAAACCTGGGTAGAGGTAGGTGTAGTCGTATCCCGCGCCGAAGAGTGTCTCCATGCGCGCCCGGATCTGCTCGTTGACCGCGTTGACCTGCGGCAGCCCGAGCGTGGAGAGGAAGGCGCCGATGAGCCGCCGCCCGGGCAGGTCGACGCCCTCCGCGAACGCGCCGCCCAGCACCGCGAAGCCGACGCCGCGGCCGTCGACGGTGAAGCGGTCGAGGAACTGGCGCTGTTCGCCCTCGCTCATGCGGCGCGACTGGCGCCATTGCGGCACTTCGGGATGGCGCTCGGCGAGCAGCGCCGCGACCTGTTCCAGGTAGTCGTAGCTGCTGAGGAAGGCCAGGTAGTTCCCGGGCGCACGGCCGTACTGCGCGGCGATCAGGTCCGCGATCGGCTGCACGGAGGCCCGTCGGTGCTGGTAGCGGGTCGAGATGTGCGAGGCCACATGCACCTGCAGCTGGCTGGCGTCGAAGGGCGAGGGCACCTCGACGCTCGCGTGGTTCTCGGGGAGCCCCAGCAGGTCGGCATGGAAGGCCTGCGGCTGCAGCGTCGCGGAGAACAGCGTGCTCGTGTGCGCCGCCGCCAGACGCGGCTTCAGGAACGGCGCGGGGACGATGTTGCGGATGCAGATGATCGACGGCGCCGCCTTGCCGTTGACGCTGGCCGGTTTCTGGACATCGACCAGCGAGTGCGGTCCGAAGGACTCCACCGCGCGCGCCACATGCATCGCCTCGAAATGGAAGTCCAGCAGCGCCTCGTCGATGTCGTCGGGATGAGCCGCGAGGTGTTCGGCGACCACGCCGATGCCGTGCTGGAGCGCGCTCAGCAAGGACTCGGGGAAAGCCTCGTAGGCCGCGTAGGGCTCGACCTGCGCCTTGTCGATCGCGCGCCAGCTCCGGCGCACCTTGTCGAGGGCCCTGCGCACGAGCGGCGAGGCCGACGCGCCCGACGAGTGGCGCGCCTGGAAGAGCCGTTCCGGCGACAGCGTCGCGCTGTACATCTTGCGGCCGCGTTCGACAAGGTTGTGCGCCTCGTCGACCAGCAGGCCGATGCGCCACTGGTTCACCTGCGTCAGGCCGTGGAGCAAGGCGCCGTGATCGAAGTAGTAGTTGTAGTCGCCGACCACCACGTCGGCCCAACGCGCGAGTTCCTGGCTCAGGTAGTACGGGCAGACCTCGTGCGCCAGCGCGGCCTCGCACACGGCGGCGCGCGTCAACGCGATGCTTCCGCGCTCGTGGTCGCTTCCGCCTGCGCTTGCGCCTGCTTTGTCATCGTGTCCGATGCGCACGGCGGCCGCGCGCGCGGCGGGCAGGCGGTCATAGAAGCCCTTGGCCAGCGGACAGGACTCGCCGTTGCAGGCCTTGTCCGGATGCTCGCAGGCCTTGTCGCGGGCGACGAGCTCCAGCACGCGCAGCGGCATGGCAGGCGCCAGGCGCTCGATCGCATCCAGCGCGGTCTGCCGGCCCGAGGTCTTCGCCGCCAGGAAGAACACCTTGTCCAGCCGCTGCCCGGGGGCGGCCTTGAGCAACGGGAAGATCGTGCCCATCGTCTTGCCGATGCCGGTCGGCGCCTGCGCGAGCAGACAGCGGCCCGAGGTCGCTGCGCGATACACCGCTTCGGCCAGGGGACGCTGTCCGACACGGAAATCGCCGAACGGAAACTGCAGCGCCTGGAGCGCCGCATCGCGCCGCTCCCGGTGCTCGAGCTCGAGGACGGCCCAGGCGAGGAACCGCTCGCACAGGGACTCGAAATGCACGCGCAGGACTTCTGCCGTGCAGCGCTCGGTCAGCAGCGTTTCCTCCTGGCTGCCGAGCTCCAGGTAGACCAGCGCGACCTCGATGTCGGGCAGGTCCTCGGCCTGGCACTGCAGCCACGCGTAGACCTTGGCCTGCGCCCAGTGGAGCCGTCGGTGGGTGGGCCGCTGGCGATCGAGGCTGCCGCGGAAGGTCTTGATCTCCTCCAGACGGCGGCGCCCCGGATCGAAGCCGTCGGCGCGACCGCGCACGTGCAGGTCGCGGAACTCGCCGCTGAGCGTCACTTCCCGCCGGTAGTCCGGTCCGCGGCGCTCGTAGACAAGCGCATGGCCCGCGATGCCCTCCTGCGCCGTCGGCGCGGGCGTGAAGCGCAGATCGAGGTCGCCCTGCTTGGCGGTGAACTCGCAGAGCTCGCGTACGGCGACGGTGTAGGGCACGGGGAGGGTCAGGCTTGATCACTGTGGATGCGTACAGTATCTCAAATCCTTGTGTGTCGCCGCTGACATCAGGCCGCGACATCCGCGCTATCACTGCTCGCCACGATGGGGCGATACCAACGGGGAAGGGACGACCGGGCCGTCGCGGCGCGTCGGGCTTGAGTCGCCGGGGCTTTTCCTGCAACGCGACGCGGTGCACCGACGCGCCGCGACGACGTGACGCGACGACGCCGGGCGCCGCCGCATCTGCGGCGCCCGGCGTCAGGAGGGGACGGGAAGAACCGGTCGGTTACTTCATCGCCTTCTTGTCGGCCTCAGCCTTTTCCTTCATGGCCTTGGCATCCGCCTCGGCCTTCTCGTGGGTCGCCTTGGCGTCCTTTTCGCATTGCTTCTCGGCATCGCCCTTCATGGCGTTGCAGGCCTTCTTGGCCGCCTTGTAGTCGGCATCGGCCTGCTTCTTCAGCGCCTTGGCCTGGTCCACGGAGCCCGAAGTCGGGCTGGAGGCGGCTTGCGCCATGGCGCCGGTGGCGACGCCCAGGGACATAACAGCAGCGGTGGCGGCAACGATCAGGGAACGCTTCATGGATATCTCCTTGTCAGCTTGAGAATGGTGTCCGGCGACAGGGTCGCCGGACTGCGAGCCACCTGTTCTGGCAAGAAGCGATCCTTGAGAACTTGCAGGCGTTGCCAGGGGGCGGGCAGGGGTCCCGACGCGTTAACCTCCCGCGCCATGAACAAGCTTTACCAATCCCTGCACGACCGTCTTCCGCTCTGGCTGGCCGAATGGCTGGACATCTTCGTCCCGGTGCTCGAGGTCGCCGTCATCGGCTTCGGCGCGTGGCTGGTGATGCGCGTGGCGGCGCTCATCTCGCGGCGCCTGACCACCCGCTACGGCTTCCCGGTGAAGGTCGCCTCGCTGTTCCTGCGCAGCATCGGCGTACTGGTCTACGGCGGCGCGGTGTTGTGGTCGCTGGAACGCCTGGGCGTCTCGGGCTCGGTGCTGTGGACGGCCTTCACCGGTTTCGCGGCCGTCGGCGCCGTCGCGTTCTTCGCCGCCTGGAGCGTGCTGTCCAACCTCTTCTGCACGCTGCTGATCTACATCACGCAGGCGTTCCGGATCGGGGATGTCGTGGAGCTGCTGGAAGCAGGCGATCGACCCGGCGTGAAGGGCAGGGTGCTGGACATCAACCTGGTCTACACCACGCTGCTGGAGAGCGGCGACGCGCAGAGCGGCACGACGCTGCAGCTCCCGAACAGCCTGTTCTTCCAACGCGCGCTGAGGCGGTGGAACGGCGCCGCGGCCGAAGCGGCGCTGTCGCCCGTGCTGCACGTTCCGACGGATCGCGCGCCGCCGGTGTCGCCTTCCATCGGACGGATGGTGTAGCGGGATGCAAGGCTTGTCACCAAACCGGTGAACGCGGCGGGACAGGCCGTTGGGGGAACCGCTCGCCGGCGGGTCCGCGCGCTGCGCCATACATTTTTCGTATGGCGTCGACGTGTCGTCGTATTGGCTTTGAAAGAGTCGCGTCCCTAGACTCGCCGCTTTCATCCCGAAGCCTGTGCGAGGATTGCCATGCCTACCCGTCGCGTCGCCTTGAAGACCCCGTTCGAGGCGGTGGCCGCAGCCACTCTGCTGTGGCTGCCATTCGCCGCGTCCGCCGCGGACGTCTGCTTCTTCGAGCACTACAACTACCAGGGCGCGAGCCAATGCACCTCGGCCGCGAGCGGCGAGGTCGGGGCGGCCGTCACGGACCGCATCTCATCGGTGCGCGTGCCCGCCGGCACGCGGGTCACGCTGTATCAGCGTCCGGGCTTCAGCGGCAGCAAGCTGGAGCTCACCGCCGACGCGCCCAACCTCAACGAGCGCGGCTTCAACAACCTGACCTCGTCGTTCCAGGTTGCATCCACGACGCCGCCGCCGGTGGCCGCGCCGGTGTGCTTCTACGAGGACTACGACTATCGCGGCGAGAGCGAATGCACCACCGCGACCAGCGGCGACATCCAGGTCGTCCTCGACCGCGTGTCCTCGGTCAAGGTCCCGGCCGGCGTGAAGCTCTCGCTCTACGAGAACGGGGCCGCGTCGGGGCGGATGCTCGTGCTGTCGGGCGACGCGCCCAACCTGGCGATGGCGGGCTTCAACAACCTGACGTCGTCGTTCAGACGTGAGAGCACGGCCACCGGTGCGCTGCAGGTCGTCTTCATCGGCAACAGCTTCACGCACGGCAATGCCAATCCGGTGCTGCACTACAACTCGGCCTACGTCACCGACCTGAACGGCACCGGCTACGGCGGCATGCCGGGGATCTTCAAGCAGCTGACGGCGGAGGCCGGTTTGAATTACCAGGTGTCCATCGAGGCCGTCAGCTCGCAAACGCTCAAGTTCCACTACACGAGCAAGCGGGCGGTGCTCGACAACCAGCGCTGGGATGCGGTGGTGATGCAGGACCAGAGCAACCTTGATCCCAATGCGCCGGGCAATCCGGCCAACCTCATCACCTACTCTGGCCTGCTGGAGAAGTTCTTCCATGGCGTCGACGTGAATGCCAATGCGAACGCCGATTTGAAGACCAACGTGTGGCTGCTGGCCACCTGGCCGCGACCGGACCAGATCTACCAGCCCGGGGGGCACTGGTACGGACAGACGCTGGAACAGGCCGCCGCCGTGCTGAGCAACGGCTACAAGGCCGCGGCCACGCAAAACCGTGGGACGGCCGGCATGATCCCGGTCGGCGACGCCTTCGTGCGGGCGATCGGGCAGGGCGTCGCGGACCGCAATCCGTACGACGGCATCGACGGCGGCAAGCTCAATCTCTGGCTCGGCGACAACCACCACGCGAGCGCGGCGGGCAGCTACCTGGAAGCGTTGATGGCCTTCGGCCGGCTGACGGGCCGCGATCCGCGCAGCCTGGGCGCCAGCAGCGTGGCGGCGCAGGCGATGAACCTGACCGCGGCGCAGACGACGGCGTTGCAGGAGACGGCGTATCGGCAGTTGCTCGCGAGTCAGGCGCCGTGAGGCTTGCCTTGCGGTGAGGCACCCCCGAGGTGGAACAGGCGACGCGCATTGGCGTTGATGGCGAGATCGATGACGGCGCCTCGATCGTTGCCGTCGTCGATGAACCAGGCGGCAGGTCGGTCGAAGGGGCGGGGAGTGATGTCACGGATGCTCAGGAAAGCGCCTTCGCCAGCACCGGCAGACTGATGTCCATGCGGTAGTCGACGGCGGTGTGGTTGTCGTCGAACTCCTCGTAGCGGTGGGCCACGCCCATCGCTTCCAGCCGCCGGTGCATGCGGCGGGCGCCGTAGACCAGGTTGTACTGATCGACGTCTCCGCAGTCGATGTAGAGCGCCTTGAGCTTCGACAGCCCGGGGCCGTGCGTCTCGACCAGCGTCAGCGGATCCCAGGCCAGCCAGTTGGCCCAGCGCTCCGGGATCAGCTCGCAGGTGTCGAGGGTCACCGGCAGCCGCACGCCATAGGGCGCCGAGGGATCCGGGTCGAAGCTCGCGGCCTGCGCGAACATCATCAGGATGTGGACGTCGCTGTCCTTGGGCTTCCTCGCGGACCAGAAGGCGGCTATCCACTGGCCGATGTCGGGCTCCTTGGCGAGTGCGCGCAGTACCGGGACGAACTCGTGGCGATAGAGCAGCTCGAAGCCCATGTCGCCGGAGTGCACGGCCGCGGCGGACCAGAAGTCGGGATGGAGCAGGGCATGGACCATCGCGCCGTAGCCGCCGCTGGACTTGCCGAACAGGCCGCGACGGCCGTCGCCGCCGCAGTCGAAACGTTGTTCGACGAAGGGCACCACTGCTTCGCGGAGGAAGTCGTCCCAGCGGCCCATGGCGACCGAGTTGACGTACTGGTTGCCGCCGAGCTGGGTGAAGCAGTCGGGGAAGGCGACGACGACCGGCGGCATCTCGCCGGAAGCGATCAGGCGGTCCAGCCGCTCGGGCAGGTTCTCGCCGAAGTTCTTCCAGTTGGTGTGCACCGGGCCGCCGGCGGTGAAGCCGACGATGTCCACGAGCAGCGGCAGGCCGCGGCCGTCGTGGCCGTGCGGGATGTAGACGTCCACGCGGCGATTCGTCGGGGCGTTCACGAGGTTGCCGGCGAGGACCTCGCTGTCGAGGCTCAGGCGGTGCACGGTACCGGCGGGCGTGTTGGGATCTTTGTGCATGCGTGCGATGCTAATCCCAACGCGCCCGCTCGATGGCGGCAGCGCCGCTTCACCGCTCAGTACAGGCGCACATGCGCGGCCCAGTAGACCGTCTGCCCGCCGGTCGGCACGTTGTAGCCGCGCACCCGCAGCTTCCAGGGACCGGGCTTGACCGCGCCCGCCGCGCGCACGCGCTCGAAGACGCTCGGGATCGAGAGGCTCGACGCCCGCACCACGCCGGACGGATCGATCAGGCTCAGGTCCACATCGTTGTGCGCCTGCGTGGCGGTCTCCGGCCACCACAGCGCGGCGTCGAAGTTGTTGGGTGAACCGCCGGACACCTCGATCGGGATATCGATCGTCCCGCCGTTGGTGATGGTCACCTTGCCCCACCAGGCCCAGCCGTTGGTCGGCAGGTTCAGCTTGCCCGCGCCGCTGGTGTTGTTGAACGGGTAGGGCTGCTGGCCCGAGAGGATCAGCTGCGCATACACCTGCCCCGGATCGATGCTGAAGCTGGTGCCTCGCAGCCAGTTGCGCAGCAGCGCGGCGGCGCCCGCGGCGTAAGGCGTGGCGCCGCTCGTGCCGCCGAACACGCGGAAGGCGGTATCGGAGCCGCCGCTGGTGCAGTTCTGCCGCCAGCCGCAGCCGTTGCCCGCCGTCTCGGTGTTGGTGGGCGCCTGGATGTCCGGCTTGATGCGGTTGTCCGGCGTCGGGCCGCGGCTCTGGCTGTCCACCTGGTTGCCGGTCTGCACGTCGAAGTTGCCGACGCCGATCACCTTGTGCGCGACGGCCGGCTCGTTCACCGTGCTGGCCGCCGAGCCGTTGTTGCCGTTGGCCGCGATGATCACGGCGCCGGCATCGAAGGCGTTGTCCGCCGCCACGGAGATCGTGCCCGTGTGGCTGCCGCCGGCCTGCATCTCGGCCACGATCACGCGGTCGAGCACCGCGACCGCGCGCTGGAAGCCGCGCACCGAGGCGCTGACGCTCAGGTTGCCGCTGCACTGGTTGCTGCTGTCGAAGGTGGTGGGGTAGACCTTGAAGCTGTCCAGCGTGATGCCGGTGACCCCGCGGAAGGCATCGCCGCTGCGGTTGTTGCCGGTGATGATCGCGGCGCTGGAAGTGCCGTGGTCCCAGCAGTCGTCGTTCGGATTGAACGCGCTGCCGCTGTTGCAGTTGGCGCCGCCGTTCACGCAGTCGAAGCGGAAGTCGATGTGCGAGGGGCTGTTGAACAGGTTGTGGCTGAAGCGCGCGCCGGTGTCGAGCAGGCCGATCCAGCCGCCCGTGAGACCCAGCCCGAAGTAGGGGTCGCTGACCATGCGGGCGCGACCGTCCTGCACGTCGTCATTGTTGTTGGCGTTCTGCGGCGGGATCGTGCCGGTGTCGTCGAGCTCGATGGACAGCACGTCGTCGAGCGCGGCCAGTTCCTTGGCCATGCCCAGCTGCATCTCCACGGCCATCGCATTCACCAGCCAGAAGCGCTCCCGCACCTTGCCGCCGTAGCGATCGCCCAGCAGCGAGACCAGCTCGCGCTGCTGCACATCGCGGCGCGCGCGGAATTCACCCAGCATGGCGTCGGCCCGCTTCATCGCCGCCTGGTTCACCTCGGCATCGCGGCCCTGATCGGTATCGGGCTCGGGCAGCAAGGGCATCGTCAGGCTGTCGCGGAAGTTCACGACCAGCAGCGCCGTGGCGCCCGGGTCCTTGGCCAGCAGGCGCTGCAGCCGGGGATTGAGCTTGTCGCGTACCTGCTCGCGCGGCGGTTCCGGCTTGTCCTTCTTGAAGTCCACTCGCGTGCTCGCGTCCGCTGGCATCTGGCGGGCGGTGTAGGTGACGGTCTTGCCGTCGGACAGCAGCGCACCGTGGATCACATCCGCGGCATCCGCGCTCTCGCGCAGCACCAGCGAGCGGTTCTGCGCCGTCGCGGGCAAGGTCGTTCCGATCATCAGCAGCGGCGTCATCATCGCGGCCGAAGCGCTCAGTGCCAGACGGCTCAGTCGCCGCGTGTTCAGTCCTCGTGTCATCTCGATCTCCTGGGTAAGACAAGGTCCGATGCGTCCTTCACATCCAACCGGGGCGCATGGTGTGGCGGCTGGAAAGGTCCGGGCATCCCTAGGAAATCAACTCATCCCTAGGACGAAGGAAGCGCGGAGATGCCGATGAACACGAGGAAAAAAACCGACATCGGTTCTCGAGATTTGAAGGGACAGGATCACCCCATCGGTGGGATTGAAGGGGAGGAGGCGAGTGCCGGGCACTCTCCGTCCGCAGCGCCTCCCGGCGCCGCAGCCGTGTCGGCGATTCAGGTCTGGTCCGCCACCGTGAACTCGAACACCACGTTCGGCGCCTCATACCGGTAGCCCAGCGTGCCGCCGTGCTCCTCGACGATGCGGCGCGTGATGTAGAGCCCCAGGCCCAGACCGCTGCGATTGGGCGTGCCGCGTTCGAGGCCGCGTTTGAACGGCTCGAACAGCTCCGAGGCCACCGCGGGCGGAATCTCCTCGGCCTCGTTGGCCACGCTGAACCGCTGGCCGCCGTCGCCGGTCGGCGCCAGGGCGACGACCACCGGCCGTCCCGGCGCGCCGTAGTGACGCGCGTTCGAGATGAGGTTGGACATCGCCTGCGCCAGCCGCCCCGGATCGCCGGTCACGGCGGCCGGACCCGCCGTACGGGCGACGATCTCGAAGCCGGGATGACCCATCCGGACTTCCTCGACCAGGTCCAGCAGCAGTGCCTCCAGATCCAGCGGACGCTGTTCCGTGTGCAGTTGCATGCCGACCTCGGCCCGGCTGAAGTCCAGCACCTGGGTGATCAACCGGTGCATCCGGCCGCTCGAGGCGTCCAGGCGCGCGCCCAGCCGACCGGTCTGCGCGGGATCGGGTTCACGCTTGAGCACGCCCGCCACCATCTGGATGGCCTGCAGCGGATCGCGCAGGTCGTGGCCGAGCATCGCCAGCAGGTTGCGCCGAGCCGCCTCGACCTCGGCATGCCGCGCCGCGGCCGTTCGCTGCAGCTCCAGCATCAGCTGCTTGCCGAAACGCAGGTCCGTCTCGGTCCACGGCTCGGCGCAGTCCTTGACCTGCTCGCGCCATTCCGAGAAGGAGCCGCGCGGCGTCAGCCGCGGGCCGTTCGGGCCGCGCGCCACCACCTTGTCGGGCTGGCCCGCCCAGCGGACCGTCTCGCGCTGCTCCTTGCGCAGCACGATCAGGCGGCCGCCGTTGCTGGCGTCGAAGGGCAGGCACATGGCGCCGACCCAGTGGCCGAGCTGCGGGCGCAGCGCCTCGGGCCAGTCGTCGCTGCAGGAGCGCAGGGCCGGCATGTCGCCGGTCCAGGGCACGGTGGCGATGGCCACGGCCAGTTCCTGCGGCAGATCGCCGTCCGGCACCACCTTGCTCTGCTGAGTCAGCACCAGCGCGTCGGCGCGCAGGACGTCGCGCAGCCGCGCCGACTGGCCGAGCAGGGCGGTGATGGCGTCGTCCGCGATGCCCATGTCGGCCGCCAGTCCGGCCACCAGAGAGGCCGTGTCGGCCTGGCGCCGGGCGAACTCGCGGGCCTCGATCGTCGCGATCGCCGACGACAGGATGTGGGCCAGCACGTCGCAGTCCGAGCGCACCGGATAGGGCACCTGGAGCGAGCTCATGTGGTGGCAGGCGATCAGGCCCCAGAGCTTGTCGTTGACGACGATGGAGACGCTCATCGACGCGCCCACGCCCATGTTGTGCAGGTACTCGACGTGGATGGGCGAGACGCTGCGCAGCACCGAATGCGTCAGGTCCAGCGGCGGCGCCTCCGGATGGCCGACCAGGGCGACCGCGCGGTAGCTGACGTGCGGGATCAGCCGCAGCGTGTTGAGCAGGTAGAGCCGTCGCGCCTGCGCCGGGATGTCGCTGGCGGGGTAGCGCAGGCCGAGGTAGGAGGAGAGGGCGTCGGACTTGGCTTCGGCCTCGACCTCGCCGCTGTCGTCGTGGCGGAAGCGGTAGGCCATGACCCGGTCGAAGCCGGTCCAGGCGCGGATGGCGTCGACGGCCACCTGCAGCACGGCCTCCATCGACCCGGCGCGGCGGACGCGGTCGTAGACCCGTGCCTGCGAGCTCAGCGGCGCCAGCGGCTGGGTGCGGGGCTCGATCTCGATCAGGGTGTGGTGGTCGTGCACGTGGACGACGGCGTCGTGCGGTCGGCCGCCGATCTCGACCTCGCAGAAGGCCGGCATGCCGGGTGTGAGCGCGGCTTCGTCGGCGAGCAGCGTCAGCTCGCCATGGACCGCCCCGGGCAGCATCAGATCCTGCCAAGCCATGCCGAGCGCCGGCTGCAGGCCGAGCAGGGCGGGCACGTTGTCGCTCCACGCCGCGACGCGCCCCTCGCGCAAGGCGATCAGCAGGCCGTGCGGTTGGATGGAACCAGGAATGTGGATGGGTTCGTCGGCGCAGGACTGCAGCGTCGGAAACGAAGGCTCGATACGTTCCATGGGAAGTGCGCAATGGGGTACCGGACTTTACCCGCCGCCAGCTCTCTCCCGACCTCGCAGGGACCCGGAGATGCGGGTTCGAGGGCCGAAGGCCGGTCGGGCGCACGGATTGCCGCATTGACTGTCCGGCGCCGCTTTTCGCGCGTTGCATGGCACTTTGTTCCTCTGGAGGACAGACGATGAAGCAATTCAGCATCTTCCTGAGCGCGTTCTGCGCGACCTTGCTGGCTGCCGCCGCCATCGCGCAGACCACCGAATCGCCGGTCTCGACCAACGCCAGCCGGCGGCAGTCGGGGACCGTGGGACCGCCGATCGATGCGGCTTCCATGAACCAGCCGGCCGCGTCGTCGTCGCGACCGGGCAGGCCGACGGGGGCCCAGTCGGCGCCCCCGCCGGCTGCCGCGCCAGCGCCCGTTCAGGCGCCGGAAGTCGAGCCGGCCGACACCACGCCACCTCCAGCCACCGCGCCGGCGGAATCCGCCCGGCCTGCCGCGGGCAGTCGCGCCAGCCGTCGAGCGAGCGGGCGCGTGACCGAGGCCGATGGCTCCTCCGGCGGACTGCCGGTGAGGCCGGATCGGAACTGACGTCCCGCCATCAATGAATCTGTCCGACCTCGGATATGTCCCTCCTGTAGACATCATCCCCTGCGTGATGACGGACGAGTGGCTCCACGAGCGCGGCGACGGCTACCTCCCGGCCGTGATCCGGATGCGCGAGGGGCGGATCATCTCGCTCCGTTTCGGGGAGCAGGGGCGGTCCCAACCCAGGTGATGTCCGGTGGCGCCCCCCCAATGGGGCAGGCGCAGGGCGGCTGTCGCAGGTAGGCTCGGGCTTTCTCAGCCCGAACCTTCAACGACATGACCACCGACGCCTGCCACCAGCTCCGCCGAAGCCTGCTCGACCTCCACCGTTCGCTGGTGGAGCTCGAACGCGGCGACTATCAGAAGACCCACGGCCCGCAGAGCGCGGGAGAGTTCCTCCAGGTCATGGCTTTCGGCGACGAGATGAAGTGGCTGGAGCCGTTGAGCCGGCTGATCACGATGCTCGACGAGGCGATCGATGGCGCCGCCGATGCGAAGGAGACGCCGCTCCCGGTGGCGCAGCGCCTGCGCGGGCTGCTCAGCCTGGACCGCGACAGCGCGGATCCTTTCATGCGCCGCTACGCGGAGCGCTTCGACCAGTCGCCCGAACTCGTCAACGCGCATGCGGGCGTGATCGCGGCGTTGAAGGCGGTGGGGACGGTGTCGCCGCAGGCGTGAGGCCGGCGGCGTCGCAGAGCTCGGCCGGGATCACGATCTGGGCGACGATGAGCGCGGGACGGGCTACGACGTGGTGCTCTGTGGGTCGAGGAGGCCGTGGCGCTCCACGGGTTCATTCCGCCGCGGATGGGCGCGCATTCGGCCAATTCTTCGGTGCGCGAGAAGATGGAAGCGGGGATCCGCGCCATCGGGCGATTGAGCGCGGAGCGGCAGCAGTAGTCGTGTGGTGATTCTTCGTCCACTCGGAGCTAATGCCGAAGCGCTTGCCGATCGCCGTCCGTAGACTGCGCGCATGCAAGTGCAACCCTCGGCGCCAAGATTCCAGATCGCCGTGACGGCCGACGGCCTGCAGGCCCTCATTCCCGTGAAGCGAAGCTTCTTCGCCATGCTGTTCATGACGGTCTGGCTGTGCGGATGGGCCTACGGTTGGCACGATGTGGCTGGCAAGGTGTTCCGCGCGGGGCTGGCCGAGACGCCTGTTTTCCTGGCCGTCTGGCTGACCGCCTGGACCTGCGGCGGCTTGTTCGCCGTGCTCTCCCTGCTCTGGCAGTTCGGCGGGCGCGAGCTCCTGACGGCCAATGCCGCGTCGCTCACGTATCGCGCGGAGCTCTTCGGCATCGGTCTCACCCGCGTCTATGCGGCCGATCAGATCCGCGCGCTGCGGGTCGCGCCGATCACGGCAGAAGGGGCTGCGTTCAACCGCGCCGGCATGCCCCCTTTCCTCGGAAAGGCCTTCGGACCTCTGGTCTTCGACTACGGGGCCAAGACGATCCGACTGTTGCAAGGCACGGATGAGGCAGAGGCCAAGGCGTTGGTGAAACATCTGGCCGAGCGGCTGCCGCGCGCGGCGACGGCGGACTGACGACGTCGTGATGAAGAAGCGCGACCTCCCCGTCGATCAGGTCCGCCGGTATCTCGAACCCGGTCCGATCGTCCTCGTGAGTTCGCACTGGCGCGGCCGCGACAACGTGATGACGATGGGCTGGCATCTGGTCATGGCGTTTTCGCCGTCGCTGATCGGTGGCGTGATCTCGTCGGCCAATCACAGCCACGGCATGATCCGTCGCAGCCGCGAGTGCGTGATCAACCTGCCGACCACCGCGTTGACCGACACGGTCGTGCGCGTGGGCAACTGCAGCGGCGCGGAGGTCGACAAGTTCGAGGCTTTCGGATTGACGCGGCAATCCGCCGAGCAGGTGAAAGCACCGCTCATCGGCGAATGCCATGCGAGCTTCGAATGCCGCCTGCGCGACACCGCGATGATCAAGCGATATGACTTCTTCGTCTTCGAGGTGGTGAAGGCGCATGTTGCGACGCGGCCGAAGCATCCCGAGACGCTGCATTACACGGGCGATGGGATCTTCGTTGTGGCGGGCGAGGTGATCAGTCGACGGTCGCTGTTCACACCGGGGATGCTTTGACCTTGTCAGAATTCGCTCTCCTTCGGAACTTGAAGACGGCGGGCTGGTATGGGCATTGAGATCGACGACGAGTGGGCCGCCGAACTTGCGGAGCAAGAGCGCGACCGTCAGCGCAAGGCGGAGCCGCCCCCCGAGTTGGGTGAGGGCGAATTCCTGGCGTGGCGTTCGCCGCGCACCGATGCCGGCGGTCCCACTTCTTTGGACAACCCACTCTGGCACTGGCTGGTGAGAAGCCGGCATTCGGCCTATTCCGCGAATCAGGAGTTTGCGGGGCCCTCGTCGTTTGAGGCGGGCCCGATGTGGTGCTTCGACCGATACGGCCGTAGCGAGACCGCTCTGCCGGACGGTCGCGTCGTTCATGTGGCCGGCGAACATGAGGACCATTACGACCCGGACTTCTTCATCTACAACGATGTCGTCATCGTCGACGTCGACGGGCGGATCTCGATCCACGGTTACGGCCACGACGTCTTTCCCCCGACGGACTTCCACAGCGCCACGCTGGTAAACAAGGCCCTGTACATCATCGGCAACCTCGGGCATTCCGCGCAGCGCATCGTAGGGAAGACCCCGGTCTTCCGGATCGACATCGAGACCTTGGTCATCACCGAGATGCCCTCGCACGGCGACGCGCCGGGATGGATCAGCCGGCATTCGGCGGAACTCGATGCTGACATGCGCTCGATCATCGTCAGTGGCGGAGAGGTCATGACGGCGGAGGGCCGCTCGTTCCAAGAAAACCTCGATCGATGGTCTTTCGATCTCGAGTCCGCGCGGTGGACGAGATTGACGGCGCTGGACTGGCAGCGATGGACGATGCTTCGCGTTGATCGCAAGCCCAATCGCCTGTGGGACACGCGCCACGAGCGGTGGCTTGAGAAGCATGCCCATCTCGGGTTGGAGAGTGGTTGGAGGTTCGAGGAGCCTCCAGACTTTGATGCGCTCGACCGCCTTTACCGTCCTGATGAAGACTCACCGCCGGTGGAGGAGGGGATCGGACACGAGGTCTATATCGCTGTCGTGGACGGCGTGCGGGTGCGTTTCACTGAGGATCGCTGGCTGGTCCATGCGATCGTCGAAGGTCGGCTCGGCGACGATCGGCTGAAGGAATTGCAGCAGGCCACGCTCACGACGCTCGGCAGGCTGGACGCCAGCGTCTGGGAGATCGAAGCGCAGTGACGGCTCGTCGCCTGCGTTCGGGTAAGTCTCCAGAAAGATCACCCGGCCGACCATGCTCGCGGCTCCATTTCCGGAGCGGGAGCAATTCATGTCGTTCATCCCCGTCCTTCCCTTCGCTTCCATCGGCGCTCATCGCCGCCTGCCGGCGCTCCTCATCGTTTCAGGCGTGCTCCTGTCGGGCTGCGCCACGCCGCAGAACCCCGATCCCATCGAGTCCGTGAACCGCAAGACCTTCGCCCTCAACGAGGGGATCGACAAGGTCGTGCTCAAGCCGGTGGCCACCGCCTACAAGACCGTCGTACCCACGCCGGTGCGCAGCGGCGTCTCCAACTTCTTCTCCAACCTGGGCGACCCCTGGTCCGGCGCCAACCTGCTGCTGCAGGGGCGCTTCAAGGACGGGCTGTCGGACTTCGCGCGCTTCGGCACCAACTCGACCGTCGGGCTGCTGGGGTTCATGGACGTCGCCACCGGCTGGGGCATGCCGCGCCACGGCGACGGCTTCAGCGACACGCTGGGCGTCTGGGGCGTCGGCGGCGGTGCGTACGTGGTGCTGCCGCTGTTCGGGCCCTCCGACCTGCGCAGCACGGCGTCCATTCCTGTCAACAGCTATGGCAACCTGACCGGGCAGTTGGACGACGCCGGCGCGCGCAACGCGTTCACCATCGTCGGCATGGTCGACAAGCGCGCCAACCTGCTGGATGTGACGAAAATGGTCGACGAGGTGGCGCTCGACAAATACCTGTTCGTGCGCGACGCCTATCTGCAGCGGCGGGCGCAGCGGGAGGCGGATCGGTCGGGGGCGCCGCGCGTTGACGTTGACGCGTCCAAGGCCGAGCCGGTGGCGTCCGAGCCACCGAAACCGTGACGACCGTCAGGACACGCTGCCCGGCTCGCCAAGGTCCATGGCAAGCTGCTCGGAGATCGGTGAGCATTCCTTTTCGAGGTAGTTCACGTCCTGCTTGAGCTTGGAGAAGAAGGAGCTCTGTCCGGTGTCTCTAAGAACAAAGATGGGCGGCATGCGCCGCTGTGTGGACAGGAAGTAGGGCGAGAACACCGCCTTGTTGTCTGCGATGAACACCGAGTGACTGTTGATGAGCGTGTGACCCCAGATCTTGACGTTGTCCTTGCCGGTGTTGAGTTTCTTGAGTTGACGGACCGTGCTGTAGATCTTGTGGCGGAAGTGCTCCTTCTGCATGCCGACTTTGCGCGCCAGGACCGCTGTGAGCTCCGATTCCGGGTGCACGAGAATGATGGTCGTCTTCTTGGTCGCGTCTGCGAAGCGGTCGGCCAAGGCCTCCGCGTGGCGGCCAACCCAGCTGTATCCATCGCCAAGAACGGCAATGATGTTCTGGGACTCTCGGATCATCTGGCTGTAGCTGAAATTCTCCACGTCGTGGAAGGTCTCCGAGAGGCCGAGCACGGGGTCGTGCTTGGCGACTCGCAGCGACTGCTCGAGGGAGTCGATGTGTCGCTCCAACTGGTGCAGATTGGTCTCCGCTGTCTTGGTCGCCGTGGTGCTCAGATGCTCCATCGCGGCCACGATCTCACTTCGGAACTCGCGTTTGATGACCAACTGATCGATGACGTGCCAGACGCCCAGAACGGCAAATGCGGTCGCGAAATGCTCGCCGATGACATGCCAGATGGACTTGGGTGTTGTCTCCGTCGAATGCAGGAAGTAGATCAGACCGATGCTGATGGCCAACGCAAAGCCTGAGACCGCCAGGAAGTGGGGAAGGCCGAGGAATGTCTTGTGGTTGCGGTCCGACATGGGTGTCTCCGAAGGTCGTAGAGCTTGCATCGCGGTGCTGCGATGCAATGACTGCGCTCAACCTAACGGGACGGAACAACACTCGTTGTCGGACAAACCCGAGAGCAATCATCAACCTTGATGACGATCCGGGCCCATTGCCTGATGGTCAGCCTGTCGATCGGCGGGATCGCGACGGCTGCGCCCGATCCGCTCCAGGCGAAGGAGCAGGTCGTCCACCAGGCTGTAGACCACCGGGATGACGAGCAGGCTCAGGAAGGTGGAGGTGATCAGCCCGCCGATGACGACGATGGCCATCGGCGACCGGAAACTGGGATCGCCGACGTAGCCCAGCGCCACGGGCAGCATGCCGGCACCCATCGCGATCGTCGTCATGACGATGGGCCGCGCGCGCTTGCGGCAGGCGTCGACGATCGCCTCCATGCGGCCCAGGCCGTGGTCGCGGCGCGCGATGACGATGTAGTCGATCAGCAGGATGGAGTTCTTCGTCGCCACGCCCATCAGCATGATCAGCCCGATCATCGACGGCATCGACAAGGTGGAGCCGGCCAGGAACAGCGCCAGCATCGCGCCCGGCACCGACAGCACCAGCGCGATCAGGATGGTCAGCGGCTGCACGAAATTGTTCAGCAGCAGCGCCAGCACCATGTAGATGCAGAGCACCCCCGTCAGCATCGCCATGCCGAAACCGGCCGCCATGTCGCCCATCTCCTCGGCCTCGCCGAGCGCGCCGAGCGTGACGCCGCGCGGCAGCTGCTTCAACGCCGGCAAGGCCAGCACCTCGCGCTCGATGTCGCCGAGCGGGCGGCCGTTGGCCTCGACGTCGACGGTGATCGTGCGCTGGCGGTCCTGCCGCTGGATCTCCGACGGTCCGCTGCCGAAGTCCAGCGCGGCGACGTGCTCCAGCGGCACCGGCCCGCGCGCGCCGGGCACCGGCAGGCGACGGATCGTGTCGAGGTCCTCGCGCGCCGCGTCGCTCAGGCGCACCATCACCGGCACCTGGCGCTCGCTCAGGTTGAGCTTGGGGAGCGATTGCGCGTAGTCGCCCATCGTCGCGACGCGCAGCGTCTCCGCGATGGCGGCGGAGGTCACGCCGAGGTCGCCCGCACGGGCGAAGTCCGGTCGCACACGCAGCTCCGGCCGCGCCACGCTGGCCGTCGAACTCACCGCGCCCAGGCCGGGCAGGGTGCGAAGCTCGCGCTCGACCTGCGCGGCGTGGCGCTCCAGCGTCTCGGCGTCGTCGCCCGCCAGCGTCAGCTGGTAGCTCGCGCCGGAACCGCCCTGGCCGACCTTCACCCGCACGCCCGGCAGCATCGACAGGCGCCCGCGCAGTTGCGCCTCGATCTGCTGCTGGTTGAGGCCGTCCTCGCGCTTCGCGCGGGGCGTCAGCTGCAGCGCCAGCACCGCGGTGCGCACGTTGGCCGCGCCGCCTTCGTCGTCGCCCGGCCCGCTGCCGCCGGAGCCCGCGACCCCGATCACCGTGAACACCGAATGCACATGGCGATGCTTGATCAGCAGCGTGCGGGCGCGTTCCGCCATCGCCGCCGTCGCCGGCAGTTTGCTGCCCGGCGGCAGCGTGATCGTGACCTGCGTCTGGATGCCGTCGTCGGGCGGGATGAAGGTCGTCGGCAGCAAAAAGGCCAGGCCGATGCCGCCGGCGAAGAACGCCGTCGCCGCCAGCACGGTGACCGCGCGATGCCGCAGGCACCAGCGCGCCCAGCCGAGGTACGCGCGGATCCAGACGGGCTCCGGCTTGTGGGTGCGCTTGAAGGCGCGCAGCAGGTAGGCCGCCATCATCGGCGTCAGCAGCCGCGCGACCAACAGCGAGAACAGCACCGCGCCCGCCGCCGTCCAGCCGAACTGGACGAAGAACTTGCCGACCGTGCCGCTCATGAAGGCCGTCGGCAGGAACACCGCCACCAGCGTGAACGTCGTGGCGATGACCGCCAGACCGATCTCGTCGGCCGCCTCCATCGCCGCCTCGTACGGCGTCTTGCCCATGAGCAGATGGCGCTCGATGTTCTCGATCTCGACGATCGCGTCGTCGACCAGCACGCCCACGACCAGCGACAGCGACAGCAAAGTCACCGTGTTCAGCGTGAAGCCCATCCAGTGCATCAGCGCGAAGGTCGGGATCACCGACAGCGGCAGCGCCACCGCCGCGACGAAGGTCGCGCGCCAGTCCCGCAGGAACAGGAACACCACCAGCACCGCGAGCGCCGCGCCTTCCACCAGCAGGCGCATCGAGCCGCCGTAGTTCTCGATGATCTCGCCGGTGAAGTCGACCGCCTCGACGAAGTGCAGATCGGGCCGGCGCACCTGCAGCGCGGCGACGGCGCGACGGACGCCGGCGGCCACGTCCAGTTCGCCGAAGCCGCGCGCGCGGACGATCTCGAAGCCGACGACCGGCCGGCCGTCCAGCAGCGCGGCGGCGCGGGCCTCCGCGGCGGTGTCGGTCACCGTCGCGACCTGGCCGATGCGGATGCGCCGGCCGTCGGTCAGCGACAGCTCGATGGCGGCGATGTCCTCGGCCGTTCGCACCGTCGCGATGGTGCGCACCGACTGCTCGATGCCGCCCAGGTCGACGCGACCGCCCGAGGCCTCCTGCTGCACCTCGCGCAGCTGGCGGGAGATCTCGGCCGCGGTCGTGTTCAGCGCGAGCAGGCGCTGCGGATCGAGCTCGACGCGCACCTCGCGCTCAATGCCGCCGACGCGGTTCACCGCGCCGACACCGGGCACGGCCAGCAGCTTGCGGCTGACCTCGTTGTCGATGATCCAGGACAGCGCCTCGGTATCGATCGGTCGTTCGGAGACGGACGCCACCGTGAAGGTCAGGATCGCCGAGCCGACGATCTCGACCTTCTTGACGACGGGATCGCGCAGGTCGGCCGGCAGGTCGGCGCGCACCCGGGCGACCGCGTCGCGGACGTCGTCGACGGCCTGGTCGGTCGGCTTCTCCAACTGGAACTCGATGCCGATCTCGGCCGAGCCGTCGGTCAGCGTCGTGTGGATGTGCTTGACGCCCTGGACCGTAGCCAGCGAGTTCTCGATCTTGCGCGCGACCTCCGTCTCCATCTGCGACGGCGACGCGCCGGGCAAGGACGCGGAGACGGAGACGCGCGGCACGTCGATGTCGGGGAAGTTCTGGACGGACAGCGCCGAGAAGGCCATCAGCCCCAGCACCGTGAGCAGCACGAACAGCAGGATGGCGGGCGACGGGTTGCGGATGGACCAGGAGGAGACGTTGATGGTCATTGGGCGCCTCCGACGACGCGCACGAGGTCGTTGTCGCCGAGGAAGGCGCCGCCGGACGAGACGACGCGGTCGGCGCGCGCCAGGCCTTCCAGGATCTCCACCAGGTCCGCCGTCTGGCGGCCGATGCGCACGCGGGCCTGCGCGACGCGGTCCTTGTCGTCGATCCGCATCACCTGATGCAGGCCGTCGCGCATCTGCACAGCCCCGCGCGGCAGGACCATCGCGGCGCTGCTGCCCAGGTCGAAGTCGCCGTGCGCGTAAGTCCCGGCGCGCGCCGCGGGGTGGCGCGGCAGGTCCACGTACACCAGCCCGTTGCGCGTCAGCGTGTCCACGGACGGCGCGATCATGCGCACGCGGCCGTCGACCGCCTCGCCGTTGACCAGTGTGACGCGCACGCGTTGTCCCGTTTTGAGCGCGACCAGGTCGGGCGCCGCGATCTCCGCCCGCCATTCGACGCGGCCGCCGCGGATCATGCGGAACAGCTCCTGTCCGGCCGGCACCACCGAGCCCACCGTCGCGGCGCGCGCGGAGATCACACCGTCGTCCGGCGCGAGGACGCGGGTGTGCGTCAGCTTCAGCGACTGGCTCTGCTCGACGGCGCGGGCCGCGTCCAGCCGCGCCTGCGCGGAGCGCGCGGCGGCCTCGTACTGCTGGATCTGCTGCGTCGACAGCGCGCCGCTTTCCCGCAGCGCCTGTGCCCGCTCCGCGTTGGCCGAAGCCTCCGTCAGCGCCACGGCGGCCTGCGCGACCTCGGCGCGGCGCTGGGCGAGCTCGGCATTCACCGTGTCGGCGGAGAAGATCGCGAGCACCTGACCGCGCCGGACCTCGTCGCCGACGTTGACCTTCACCTCGGTGAGGCGCAGGCCGTTGGTTTCGGAGCCGATCAGCGCTTCCTGCCACGCGCTCACGTTGCCGTTGGCGGACAGGCGGATGGGCAGCGTCGCCGGCCTCAGCCGCGCGGCGGTCACCGCGAGCGCGGGTTTCTCACGGGGCGCGGCCGTCGGCTCGCTGGCCGCCGACGAGGGTCCGACGAACTTGACGGCGAGGGCGGCGCAGAGCAGCGCCGCACCCGCGACGGACAGCGTGAGTTTCAGGGAGGGAGTCATCATCGGCGGAGGAGGTCGGAAGTGAGCGCGGTGGTGTCGCCCGCCGGCAGGCGGGAAGGGGCGTCATCGGCGGCCGGCGCGGGCGTCGCCCAGCCGCCGCCGACGGCGCGATAGAGGGAGATCCAGGCGAGCAGCCGCTCGTGGCTCAGGTCGTTGAGCGTGCTGTGCGCGCTCAGCAGCGAGCGGCGTGCGTCCTCGACCTCGAAGAGGCTGGCGGTGCCGGCCTCGTAGCTGGCCGAGGTGGCGCGGTAGGAGCGCTCGTAGCCGAGCGCGGCGGTGGCGGCGTCCTCCTGCCGCAGGGCGGTGCTCTGCAGCGTGACGAGGGCGCTTTCGACCTCCTGGATGGCGGAGCGCAAGCGCGCGGCGTAGAGGCGCATCGCGGCGCCATGGCGTTCGCGCGCCGCTTCGGCATTGGCGCGTCGCGTGCCGCCGTCGAAGAGCGGGAAGCTCACCGAGACGGGGCCCATCGTCCAGACCGAGCCGTCGGTCGTGACACCGGCGCTGCTGGTACGCGCGGTGCCCAGGTTCCCCGCGAGCGTGATGCGCGGCCAGCGCAGCGCGACCGCCTGCGTGGCATCGGCGCCGGCGGCGGCGACATCGCGCTCCGCGGCCTGGATGTCGGGGCGCTGCGCCAGCACCTCCGCCGGCAGCGAGGTCACGCTGAATTCGCGCGGCTGCGGCAGCCGGTTGGCGCGCGTGGCGAGCTCGACGCGCAGGGCGCCTTCCTCGCGGGCGGTGAGGGCGACCAGCGACTTCACCAGCAGGTCGCAGCGCGTGACCTGCCGCAGCAGCGTGACCCGGCCATCCGCCGCGCTGGCCTGGGCGAGGGCGGCGGCGGCCGGCGAACGCGCGCCCGCCTGCGTGGCGCGCACCGTCAACTGCGCGATGCGGTCGCGGGATGCGGCGTCCTGGTCGAGCTGGCCCACTTGTGCTTCGCAGGCGCGCAGGTCGACGTAGGCGGAGGCGACCTCGGCCGCGACGCTGACGCGCGCGCCGTGCCAGGCGGCTTCGGACGACGCCAGCCGCGCCTGCGCCGCCTGGGCGCCGGCCCGGGCCGCGCCGAAGACGTCGATCTCCCATGCCAGCTTCACGCTGGCCGACACCGCGTTGACGAGCGGCGCGCCGGGCTCGGGCCGTGAGCGGGACGCGCCGGCGCCGAGGTCGACGCCGGGCAGCAGCGCGGCCTGGCCCGCTTGTCGCGCGGCGCGGGCGTCGGCGATGTTGGCGGCCGCGGTGGCGACGCTCGGGCTCACGGCCTGCGAGTCGGCCACCAGGGCCGCCAGCAGCGGATCGTCGAACTGCGACCACCAGCGGCGCAGGTCCGTGGTCTGGCCGCCGTGCGGCATCGGAGCATGCCATGACGCGGCGACCGGCACGGTGCCGGGGGGCGTGGTCGGCGGGGACAACGGGGACAGCGAGCCGCAGGCGCTCAGAAGCGGCAGGCTCAGGACGGTGAAGCAGGGGGAGCGACGGTGCATGGGGCGCGACTGTCGTGGCGCCCGTCTTTCCGGCTCCTTACCGCCGGCGGGTTGAGCGTCAGGTCTTGCCGGGTCGCCGTCCACCCATTCCCGCCCATTGCTTCAGAGGGAAACAAGCGGCGTACGGTAAGTAGTCAGTAAGACACCGGCACCGAGGATGCGGGCTCCAATCACCGCCCCACTCGGGAACTTCTCATGGCACCGCAGACACGATTCCTTTCGCATGCTCCCCGGGCGCTCAAGCGCGCCGTCCTCTCTTCCGCAGCCGTGCTGTGCGTGTCGGCGCCGCTGTCCGCGATGGCGGCGGGGCCGGGCGGTCCCGGCGGTCCCGGCGGTCCAGGAGGCCCTGGCAAGGACGGCGAATCCTCCTGGGGCCTGGGCATCGGCGCCGTGAGCTCCCAGAAGGCCTACACCGGCTACGACCGCGACACCAAGGTGCTGCCGATGCTCAGCTACGAGAACCGCTGGGTCAAGCTGTCCGGGCTGGGTCTCACCGGCAAGCTGCCGAGCTGGAACATCAACCCGTCGCAGCGCGTCGAGTTCGGCTTGGTGGCCAGGCTGGACCTGGGCGGCTACGAGCAGGACGACGCCCCCATCCTCAACGGCATGGCCGAGCGCAAGGGCGGCGTGTGGTTGGGCGGCAAGGCCGAGTGGAAGACAGACATGTTCGACCTCGGCGGCCAGTGGACGGCGGATGCCTCCGGCCACAGCAAGGGCCAGAAATTCGAGCTGACGCTGGAGAAGACCTGGCGCCTCGGCGGTCAGGTGATGCTGACGCCGCGCCTGGGCGCCGAATGGGTCGACAAGAAGTACGTCGACTACTACTACGGCGTGCGTGCCGAGGAAGCCCGCGCGGGCCGCGCCTTCTACCAGGGCAAGTCGACCACCAACGCCGAGGTGGGCCTGCGCACCATGTACCTGTTCGACCGCCATCACGCGATGCTGCTGGACCTCAGCGTCAAGGGCCTGGGCAGCGGCATCAAGGACAGCACGCTGGTCGACCGTTCGACGGAGAATCGCGTCTTCGTGGGCTACCAGTACCGCTTCTGATGCTTGAAGGAAGTCGAGCACCGGCCGGGCGCGAGCCGGTCGACAGCCAGCCGTCCGTGCCGCGTGCGGGATGGATGAGCAGCCTCACCGCCAAGATGCTGGTGGCCTACCTCGTCGGTGTCGTGCTGACGGTGGCCACGCTGGTGCTCGTCTTCGACGGCGTGGCGAGCTGGCGCGGCACGGTGTACTTCGACGAGGACATCTCCGAATTCGCCGAGGAGCTGTCGGAGAAGCTGGTGTTCGACGCGAGCGGCACGCCGGTCGGCTTCGACGAGGAGGCGCGGCAGTACGAGTGGATGTACGCCAAGCTCAAGGACGATCTGGCCTATCGGCTGCTGGACGCGTCGGGCCGTGTCGTGTTCGCGTCGCCGGCGTCGCAGGAATTCTGGGCCGCGAGCGGTCCCGGCGCACTGCGGCTGAAGCAGGGCAACTTCTCGTTCGAGTACGCCGGCCAATCGATGCGCGGCGCCACCGAGGTCGTCCGGCACGGCGGCCGCGACTGGTACTTCCAGCAGGCCGGCAGCGCGCGGCTCTTCGAGCTGTTCCACCTCGAATACGCGATGCCCTTCATGAGCAAGGGCATGGGCCTCTTCGCCACGACGCTGCTGCTGGTCTTCGGCGTCTGCGCCTACCTGACGCTGCGCCGCGTGCTCAGGCCGCTGCACGAGGTCTCGGCCTCGGCGGCGGCGATCTCGCCGCGCTCGGTGCACGGGCGGCTGCAGGTCGACCGCGTGCCCACGGAGATCGTCCCGCTGGTCGAGAGCTTCAACCGGGCGCTGGACCGGCTGGAGCGCGGCTACCGCGTGCAGCAGGAATTCCTCGCCACGGCGGCGCATGAGCTCAAGACCCCGCTGGCGCTGATCCGCGCGCAGGTCGAGCGGATGGCCGAAGGCAAGGGGCCCGACCTGCTGCTGCAGGACGTTGAGCACATGACCCGGCAAGTGCAGCAGCTGCTGTTGCTGGCCGAGGCGAGCGAGACGCAGAACTACGTCTTCACGCCGACGGATCTGGAAGCGGCGGCCGGAGAGACCGTCCAGTACCTGACCCGCATGGCGAGCGCGCGCGAGGTGGCGCTCGACGTGGTGGTCGTCGGGTCGGATGCGGGGGATGAATCGGATGCATCGGACGCGGCGGCTGAGTCCCACCGCTCGGTGACCTGGGACGCGGATCGCGGCGCGCTGTTCACGCTGCTCAAGAACCTGCTGGAGAACGCGATCCAGCACGCGCCGGCAGGGAGTCTGGTCAGCGTGGAGATCGAGGCCGACCGCTTCTCGGTGCGCGACCGCGGACCTGGTGTGACACCGCACCAGCTATCGCGGATCTTCGGGCGCTTCTGGCGCGGCGCGCATCGGCGCGATCACGGCGCGGGCCTCGGCCTGGCGATCTGCCAGGAGATCGCCGAGGCCCACGGATGGACGCTGTCGGCGCAGCCGGAGGATCCGGGGCTGCGGATGGTGGTCAAGAAGAGCTGAGCCGTCTTTGCTCCCTCTCCCGCTTGCTGGACAGGGCAGGGGGGAGGGCCAGCGGCGGGCGGCAGTACGCCGCTTCAGACCGCCACGACGTCCACGCTGTCCTCATCGCGCAGTTCCCCCGCGGCCACCTCATCGAAGGACGGCCGGTACTCAGGGACAGGTCTTGCGCGGCGCTCGTCGGCTTGCGATCTGGCCAGCAACGCGCGCCGTGCCGGATCCGCCTTGATCAGCCGCCGGGCGCGTCCGATCTCCGCCGCATGCTCCGGCCGGCGGCGCTCCCAGTCCGCCAGCAGCGGGCCGTGGCGCTCAGGGAAAATGCACCACCATTCCACGATCGAGGCCGCGTTGTTGAGGTCGAGCAGCATGCCTGTACTCCGGGAGTTGGATGGCGCCATCATACTGTATTTGCATACAGTAGTGACTTAAATTTGTGGCGGAACCACCGTCACCCCGGCGCGCTTCGGACCATCCGCGGCCCAACGCCACAGCGAGTCCGCCATCGCCTGCGCCGCGGCTGACAGCGCACGGTCACGCCGGCGGATCAGGTAGATGTGGCGCTGCAGCGGCTCATCGGCGACCGCGTGGGTGATCGGGCGCGAGACCAGGTCGGGATGATCGAAGTGGAACAGCGTCAGCGCCGGCACCAGCGTCACGCCGAGGCCTGCGAGCACCATGCCCGCCACGGAGCTGAGCTGCTCCAGTTCCAGCAGCGGCCGCAAGGGCTGCGAAGGCAGCGCGGCGTCCAGCGCCTGCCGCACGCTGCTGTGGCGCGCCAGGCCGATCAGCGGCTGCTGCGCGAGTTCCGCCAGCGTCGGCTTGCGGCGCTTCGCCAGCGGATGGTCCCGTCGGCAGACCAGGTAGAACACATCGGACAGGAAGGGCTCGACCGACAGCTCCGGCGCGGTGGCGCGCACGGCGGCCAGCGCCAGGTCGGCGCGGCCAGAACGCACGCGTTCGACGCAGCTCTCCGACAGCACGTCCGCCAGGTCGAGTTCGATGCCGGGGTAGTCGCGCCGGAAGGCCGCAAGATGCGGTGGCAGCCAGCCCGCCGCCAGCGCAGGCAGTGCGGCCAGCGCGACGCGGCCGCGTCGGCGCGCGACGTGGTCGCGCAGGTCGTCGGTCGCGAGTCGCATGTCCTGGAGCAGTCGCCGCGCCGGTTCCAGGAACAGCGAGCCTTCGACGGTGGGCTCCACTGCGCGTGTCGTCCGGTCGAAGAGGCGCGCGCCGAGGCTGTCCTCCAGCGTCCGGATGAGTGCGCTGAAAGCCGGCTGCGACAGGTGACATTGCGCCGCGGCGCGCGTGAAGCTGCGCAGCTCCGCCAGCGCGACGAAGGCCGCGAGCTGCCTCGCCGACAGGTTGGCCACCGCGCCATCGGTCGATCCCTGATTCATCGGGGTCATCTGATTCATCTGATTTGCCGATCTTTTGATCCGAACAATCGAATTCTCCGATAGACGACGCTCACCTACAGTCGACGACATGACATCCGTTCCGAGGGTTGCCTCCCTGCTCGTCGGCTGTGCCGCCGGCTTTTCCGGCGATCGCACCGACGCCGCGCGGCCGGTCGTGGACACGTTGATCCGCCTCGGCGGACCGGCGGTGCTGATCTTCGAGACGCTGGCCGAGCGCACGCTCGCGCTGGCGCAGCTGGCGCGCCAACGGGATCCCGAGAGCGGCTACGAGCCGTTGCTCGACGAGATGCTGCGGCCGGTGCTCGCCGACTGCCTCGCGCATCGCATCCCCATCGTGGGCAATTTCGGCGCGGCGAATCCGCCCGCCGCCGCGCGCCGGGTGAGGGCGCTGGCCGCGGAACTCGGCCTGCGGATGCCCGTCGTCGCCGTCGTCGGCGGCGATGCGCTGACCTCGCCGGAACAGCGCGGGCTGCTTGCTCGGACGCTGGCAGAGGAGGGGCAGGCGATCGAGGATGGGACCATCGCCTGCGCCAACGTCTATCTGGGCGCGGAAGGCATCGCGGACGCGTTGCGGCAAGGCGCGGACGTCGTCGTCACCGGGCGTGTCGCCGATCCGTCGCTCACGGTCGGACCGGCGCTGGCGCACTTCGGCTGGGCGCTCGACGACTGGGATCGTCTTGCCGGCGCGACGATGGCCGGGCACCTGCTGGAATGCGGCGCGCAGGTCTGCGGGGGCTACTACGCGGATCCCGGCTTCAAGGACGTGCCGGATCTGGCGACCGTCGGCTTCCCCATCGCCCGGATCGAGGCCGACGGCAGCTGCACCGTGTTCAAGGCCGACCGCACGGGCGGCTGCGTCGACGAACACACGGTCAAGGAGCAGCTCCTTTACGAACTGCACGATCCGTCGGCCTACCTGACCCCCGATGTCGTCGCCGACATCGGCGAAGCGACGGTACTGCAGGTCGGTCCGGACGAGGTGAGGCTGTCAGGCGTCCGGGGCCACGCCCGGCCCGAGGCCCTCAAGGCGAATGTGTTCTTCGCCAACGGATGGCTGGCGGAAGGCGAGATCTCCTATGCGGGCCCCGGCGCGGAAGCGCGTGCGCGGCTGGCCGCGGACGTGCTGCGCGCGCGGCTGGCAGATCGGCGGGACCGCCAGGGCCCGCTGCGTGTCGATCTCATCGGCGTGACCAGCGTGCTGGGCGACGACGCGGGGGACGCGTTGGCGGTCCAGCCGGTGGGCGATGCGCGCGACGTGCGGCTGCGCGTCGCGGCGAATCACGCCGAACGTGCGGGCGCCGAGCGTCTGACGCGGGAGGTCACCGCGCTCTACACCTGCGGTCCCGCCGGCGGCGGCGGCGTTCGGGTGAACGTGCGCCCGCGACTGGGCCTTCGTTCCTGCCTGTTCCCGCGAGCCCTCGCGACTGCCACGGTGACGCTGTCATGACCCGATCCGTCGAACTTCGCCACGCCGCCCACGGCCGCACCGGCGACAAGGGCAACCGGTCCAACATCAGCGTGATCGCCTGGGATCCGGCGCTGTACCCGCTGCTGGTGGACCAGCTCACCGAAGAGGCCGTGGCGCGCCGCTTCGCCTCCCGCCGGCCGACCCGCGTGACGCGTCATCTGCTGCCGAACCTGCACGCGATGAACTTCGTGCTGGACGACGTCCTCGACGGCGGCGTCAACGACGCCCTGAATCTCGACAGTCACGGCAAGGCGCTGTCCTTCGTCGTGCTGGCGATGCCTTTGGAAGTGCCGGAGTCGCTGCTGCCCTTGCTCCGGCGCCCGATCCCGAACCAGAACGACACGATGGAGACGACCCGATGACCTTCCCGAAGCCGATCCGCCGCCGACAGGCCTTGTTGTCCGCTGCCAGCCTCGTGGGCGCCGCGAGCGCCGCCGCCTTCGCGCTGGCTGCGCCGGGGCCGGTCCAGGCACAGGGGCAGGGGCAGGGGGGCGGCGGGTACCCGAACAAGCCCATCACCTTCCTGGTCCCGTTCGCCGCGGCCAGTGCGACCGACCAGCTGGCGCGGGCGCTGGGCCAGGCGATCACGGAGCAGACGAAGCTGCCGGTCGTCGTCGACAACAAGGCGGGGGCGAGCGGCATGCTCGCGGCGCAGCAGGGGGCTCGTGCCGCACCGGACGGCTACACGGTGCTCATCACGACCAACACGACGCAGGCCGCCAATCCGCATCTGTACCGCAAGCTGCCCTACGACCCGGTGAAGGACCTTGCGCCGGTGACGGGCCTGGGCAAGGGCGGGCAGGTGATGGTGGTGAAGGCCGACGGGCCCTACAAGTCGGTGGCCGACGTGATCGCGCGGGCGAAGCGCGAGCCGGGGAAGGTGAGCTTCGGCAGCGGCAGCGCGTCGAGCCGCGTCGCGGGCGAGCAGTTCCAGCAGCTCTCGCACACGCAGCTGCTGCACGTGCCGTACAAGAGCAACCCGCCCGCATTGACCGATCTGATCGGGGGTCAGGTCGATTTCATGATCACCGACACGGCGACCGGACTGCCGCAGATCAAGGCGGGGAAGGTGCGGGCGCTGGGGTTCTCGATGACGAAGCGGTCGCCGCTGCTGCCGGACGTGCCGACGATCGCCGAGGCGGGCGTCCAGGGCTACGACATGAGCTACTGGTTCGCGGCCTACGTGCCGGCGGGGACGCCGGCGCCGGTGGTGAACCGGCTGCGGGAACTGCTGACCGCGGCGCTGCGCAGCGTGCCGGCGAAGACCTTCTTCGACGGCGCCGGCGTGGACGCGTGGGCGAGCACGCCGGACGAGCTGCGCGCGTTCCAGGAGGCGGAGACGCGCAAGTGGGGGCAGATCATCAAGGCGGCGGGGATCGAGCCGGAGTAAGGGCCGAGTGGGGCTGACTGCCCAGGCCGCTGGCCCTCAGCGATCACTTCCCTTTCTCACTCCACAGCACGCCGCCGGTCGCCCAGTCCTGGCGCTTGATATCGAAGAACACGACATCGACGCCGTCGGCGCTGCCGCCGAGCACGCGCACGCAGGCTTCGGTGAGTTCCCTGGCCAGATCGGCCTTCTGCTGCGGGGTGCGACCTTCGAAGAGTTCGACGCGGAGGGTGGGCATGGCGTTGCTCCTGGGAGTGGTTGGAATTCAGTCTCGGAAACCGGGCGACAGCCGGTCGACGCGGCGCAGCAGCGCGGGCCATTCGGCGTCGCCGTCGCGTTCAGTGCCGTCGCCGATCCATTGGCGGTGGGTGAGGGCGGCGAGGTCGTCGGCGACCTGCAGCACCTGGCCGCCTGTCGCGGCCGTGGCGGCCATCGCACGCAACTGCGCCTGCGCGGCGCGCTCGAGGATGTGCATCAGCAGATAGGCCTCGGCCACCGAGCGGCCGACGGTGAGGGTGCCGTGGTTCTCCAGGATCAGTCCGTCGAGCGCACCCAGATTGGCGACCAATCGCCCCTGTTCCTCGGCGCCCAACGCCAGTCCTTCGTAGGCATGGCGGCCGAGCCGGCCATGCAGGCGCATCGCCCATTGCGAGGTCGGCTGCAGCCCGCCGGGCAGCATCGCCAGCGCGACGCCCCAGGGCGCGTGCAGATGGATCACGCATTCCACGTCGGGGCGGCCCGCGTGCACGGCACCGTGGATCGCGAAGCCGCTCGGGTTGACGCGCCGTCCCGTGCCGTCGACCACGCGCCCGCGCACGTCGACCTTCACCAGGCTGGAGGCGCAGACCTCGTCGAAACCGAGGCCGAATTCATTCAGCAGGTAGACGCCGGGCTCGTCGGGCACGGCGGCGGACAGGTGCGTGTAGATCGTGTCATCCCAGCCGGCCAGCGCCGCCAGGCGGTAGGCGGCGGCGAGGTCGATGCGCACCTCGGCTTCGGTACGTGCTTGAGGAATGACGGGGTCGTTCATTGCTTCGCGGCGCAGAGATGATTGCTCTTGGACGAGCCGCCGTCCGCTTGAAACCACGTCATCGGCGCGCATGTCGAAGGATGGAAATGCGGCGGAGTCTATTCGACGCAAGACCAGGCGCCATTCACGCGTGGCACGGGCCCGGCGCAGGGCAACGCGGACGAACTGCGGATCAAGCTCGACTCCTGCACGAACCGCGCGAGTTCGGCATCGGCCGCCGAGTTCCGCCGCATGCGGCAAGACCTGGCTATTTCTCCTGGCGGCCACGCCCTGGCTGATGCTGCTGGTCGCCTGCCTGCTCTGGGCGCTGACGTCGGAACGAGCCGTCAAGTACGCAGGTTCCTTCCTGGCCGCACAGCCCATCGCGGTCGCGATGGCGCTGGTCCTTGCGGCCGCGGCGGCGGCCGTGCTGAACATCCTGGTGGGGATGCTGTCGCTTCTCTGGAGTCCTTCCAAGGCCGGCGGAGTGATCCTGGGATCAGGCTTGATGGTCACCATCGGCGCCTGCGTCCAGGTCTTCAGGTCACTCGATTGACAATCAGACATCGTCACGCCGCGCGCGCGTCCCCCTGACGACAAGCTCGAACGTCGACGGGACGGGGCCATGCCAGACCACGAAGCAGGATCTCCGCGACCCGCACGAAGTCATTGCCGAAGTCGTACAGGCGCTCGTCGATCTCGGTGACGAGCAGGAAGTCTCCGTTGGCATCCACGAGCACGTCGATGTAGGTGTCGTGCGCCCTGCCGAGCATCACGGCGGTGCGAAGGCGCGGCCAGCGCCGTACCCAGTGCGCAGCGACGGGGCGAGGTGCTTGCAGGAACTCGAGATTGTTTGCCGCACAGTCGACGCCAGCGCCGCTCTTGCCCACCGTCAGGCCGCCGAATTCGTTCAGGAGAAGCGTGGCGTAGGCCATCGCATCGCCCGAGGCAGAAGGGGCGGGACGAGCCAAGGGTTGCCAGCCCGCGCGCTCGAACAGTTGTCGGACGTACGGCACGAAAGCCCAGCCTCCGGCCTCGTCTTCAATCCAGTCTCCGTGAACCCAGGTCATTGGCGCGAGCGTCTAGCGATGGCAATGCAGCGCAGTCTATTCGACGCACGCCGGCCGCGACGCCGCGTCGGATTAGTCCCGATCTCACTGATCCTGCGGAGCGGCGACACTTCGGCAACAGGACTGCAGAGCCGGCGTTGAGATCGGCCACAAGTTCAAGAACAGGAGCGGGGGTCATGGGAGGAAGGGCGTTAGGCGCGCGAGGCATCGTCGCGTGCGTGTCGATCGCGCTGGCGTTGTCGGGCTGCGCGATGAATCCGGCGAAGTTCGAGCAGAAGCGCCTGCGGTTCAGCGATCGCGAGGTCTGCGAGGCCTTGGCGGATGCGCAGAAGAGCGGCGATGAGGACTTCATCGGATCGGTGGTCGGAGAACTCGATCGACGCCAGCTGAGCGACGCGCGCTGCGAGACCTTGGCGGCCGAGAAACGCAAGAAGATCGCACTGGGTGTGCTGGCCGCATTGACCGTCGTGGCTGTTGCCGCGGCGGCGTCGTCGCGAGGCGGCGGTGGCGGCGGGACGTACGTTCAGCCCGACTACGGGCGGACCTACGCGCAGCCGTACACGACGACGGACTACTCCTGGCAGTGGGATCAGTTCCTCAACGACAAGGGACTGCTCGTGTGGGCGTGCCGCGGTGAACAGACCGGGCAGTTCGCGGATTCGTCGCGTTGCGCGGGGAAGGCGCAGATCGATTGGAAATGGCCGGGGAACTCAATTCAATGACCATCACTGTCGCCCAGGCGACCGAGATCGCCAACGGTCACCTGCGCTCAATGTCCGACGATGAGGTCGCGCTTCGCCTCTTGCCGAACAAGACAAAAGAGTTCGACGTCGGCTGGGTTTTCTACTACCAGTCTGACCGCTACCTTGAGACTGGAGACTTCAGCGACATGCTGGCCGGGAACAACCCGCTCTTCATCGCTCGATCGGATGGCCGCCTCTTCTGGGTTGACTTCCATCGTCCGTTGGAGGGATCGCTCAAGGCCTATCGGGCCAGTGGCGACCTCAATGCCCGGGAGACTTCATTCGTGCAACTGACGGGGTGGCGCGAAGGCGCCTTGGTCATCCCTGCGATTCGAGCGATTCGGCAACATGCGCCCCTTGGACTCGAAGTGGCGAAACAGCTGGTCGATTCGTGCCTGGCCGGCGAGTCTCCCGTCGTCGAGGTCAGCTCCGTGGCGGAGGCCCAGACATTGGTCCAGAGCCTCGACGCTCTCGGCTTCGGGGCCTCCGTCCGCTATGGACCTTCATCGCCACCCATAATCCCCGCATGAAACTCTTAGTCGCTATTCATGTCGACGGCGCGCAGGCGACTGCCGCCGCCGTGGCGTTCGAAGACTGGGCTGCCGCGGAGGCGACGAAGATCTACGTGTCGCGCATCGCCCATGTGGAGAAGGCCGTGCGCGGAGAACTCGATCTTCGCGAGCTCCCCTGCATCCTGCAGCTGCTGCGCGAGCACAACCTGACCCCCGAGCTCATCCTGATCGACGGCTTCGTCCATCTGGACGCCGACGACACGCCGGGCCTCGGCCAGCATCTGCATCACGCGCTGGGCGGCAGCGTCCCCATCGTCGGTGTGTCGAAGAAGCGCCTGCCGGGGCTGTCGGCGCAGTTCGAGGTCATGCGCGAAGAGGAGACCCAGCCGCTGCTGATCACCTGTTCGGGCATCGACATCGGCGCGGCCAAGGTGCGCGTGCGATCCATGCACGGCAGGAAACGCGTTCCCACGCTGATGAAGCTTGCCGCCCGGCTCGCGAAAAACGACGAGTGATTCCCCCGCGATCGCCCGCGGCGCTCGCTCACCGCTTCGGCACGCCTCCCGACCGTCGCCGTGCGACGCCCGCCAGCAGCGCCACGCCGCCCAGCATCAACGCGTAGGTCGACGGCTCCGGCACAAGCACCGCCATGGCCCAGACGCCGGAGGAATTCCTGAGACCGCCTTGGCTCAGGTATGCGCCCTCGTAGTAGGCCTCCATCGAATCCATCTGGTCGTACGAGGCGTCGAAAAACGTTCCGTAGGTCCTTGAATCGATCCGGTTGGTCGGAGAGGTGCTCCATTGATTGATCCAGATATCCCAACTGGTGGGCTGGTTCAAGTCGTTGAAGTTGGACATGCGGAGGGAGCCGTTGGTGAAGGGGCCGTAGTCCGGGCACACGGGACAGATCTCACGCGGCCTGGGCGGGAGGGTGAGCCAGGTGGTGGAGCCTGGCTCGTTGACATACCGCAAGGTGAGTTTGATCGAACGGACGTCGTCCGTCGTCGCCGTCCCGGTCAGCAGCCGGTCGGAGATCACCACCGCGTCGATCGCCACCAGCGAAAACCGCCGGCCAGCCCAGGGATCCATGGGATCCGGGGAATAGAGCTGGTAGGTCATCGTGAAGGGATTGCCGGTGTACGTGTACTGGTAGTAGTCGGCGGACGCCGGCGTGGGCGCCAGCGTGAGCAGGGCCGCCACGCCCAGCGCGCAGACGAGCGGCAGCTTCGCAATCGGGGGGTTGCGCATGAGGGTCTCCTTGAATGTCGTCGGGATGTCGAGCTCCCGCTACAACACTAGGCGCACCCTGCTGGTGCCGTTCCCCACCGCGCCCCTCGATTCATGGACGCCGATCGCCGCCGGCGGGCTCCCGTGACATCGGAAGAGGGGGCAGGGGCGGCACGCCGCGTGCCGGGCGGCTCAGTTCAGAGTCCCGGCACGCACACCATCGCGATGCTCGCCCACACGCCGAAACTGAAATACGGTGTGAGCCAGAGCGCATCGGCCTTCCACGCTACCCAGCTGCCGCTGTGGACGCGACGGTGCCAGGCGTCCCGCGCGCCTTCGTCCAGGCGCATGTAGACCAGGCCGCGCGCGCGGCCCTCGCGGTAGCGGCGGCAGTACATCGGCACGTCGACGCTCAGCACGTAGGCGACGAACCCGGCCGCGCCCACGATGCCGAGCAGCGCCACCGCCTGCATCCAGCCGCCGCTGTTGAACGCGATGACGCCGAGCAGGATCGCCATCCAGCTGAAGCCCGCCGCCCAGAGCGAGGACTCGACCGCCTGGGTGATGTGGTTGAGCGTCAGCACGCTGTGCCAGCAGAACGCCTGCGCGATCACCATGAACAGCGGGATCGCCCACGCCGCCTTCTGCACCGCCGGCATGCCGGCATGCGCGGCCAGTTGATGGACCAGCAGCCCCAGCTGGAACGCGAAGCAGATCTCCGCGATCGTCGCCGCGGTGCGGCCCAGGAAGATGCTGGACAGGTGGGTGTCCACGACGACCAGCCGCTCCAGGTCCACGCGGGGAAAGATGGAGCGGTAGGCGCAGACGAGCACATAGACGCCGGACAGTGCCAGGTGCAGATGCGCGTAGACGCCGCTGACCGGCGCGAACTGCAGCACCGCCAGCCACAGGCAGACGTTCAGCGCGGCGATCGCGCGCAGGGCGCGCCACCAGGACAGGACGCCGGGATCCACGGCGGCGACGCCTATCGGAGATGTGTGACGGATTGATGACATGTCGCCGCGAGGGTAACCCCGAGACGATCGTCGAGGGAATGGCCCGGAAGGCTCATCCGGCGGATCGCGCGATGATGGACGGACCTTTCCAGGAGAGTCCATGTTCGACCACGTCAAATTCGGCGTCCGCGACTATGCCGCGAGCAAGGCGTTCTACCTCCAGGCGCTCGAACCGCTCGGCGTGACGATAGGCGGGGAGGGCGTTCCGAGCTACGGCATCGAAATCTGCGGGAGCAACGACGCGTCGCTGTGCCTGTTCGAGACCACCGAACGGACCGCGCCGCTGCACATCGCCTTCGTCGCGCAGACGCGCGCGCAGGTCGACGCCTTCCACCGGGCCGCGCTGGCGGCCGGCGGCACGGACAACGGCCCGCCCGGGCTCCGTCCGAAGTACCACGCGAACTACTACGCGGCCTTCGTCATCGATCCGGACGGGCACAACATCGAAGCGGTCTGCCACGCGCCGGGTTGAGCGTTCCTCAGCCCTGGTTCATCGCCGCGAAGAGCGTCTCGTACTTGCCATCGCGCTCCGCCCATCGGCGCGGGAGATCACGATCGAGCAGCACCTCGGTCAGCTGCACGAGCGAGGACGGGTCGTCGACGGTAACGCCTACGGCAGCGCGAGGAACGCGCTGCGGGAAGAAGCGTAGCGGAGGTCGCCGACGAGTCGTCCGGCGGCAGCGGGAACGATGAAGGGCGGCGCGATCGCGCGGCCCCGACGCTCAGAACCCGTAGAGACTCAGCGCGTTGTCGGTGAGGACGACCTCGGTCATCGACTCCGATGCGAGCCATCGTGCCAGCCATGTCGGCGACACGGACGTCGTCTGCGCCTGTTCATGGGCCGTGCACGGCCAGTCGCTGCCCCATACGAGACGCATCGGCCCCACGCGGTCGAGCCATCGGGCCGCGAGATCCTCGGCGGCGCAGCCGGCCGCCAGGCGATAGGGCGCGCTCAGCTTCACGTAGAGCCGGTCGTGCTGGCCGGCGACCAGACCGCCCACTTCGGTCGGCACCGCCGGCTTGCCGAAGTGGTCCACGACAACCGTGAGCGATTCGGGGAGTTGGCGCAGCACCTCCGCGAGCCGCCCGTGATCCGTGTGGATCTGCAGATGCCAGGACAGCGCTTCGAGTTGATCGAAGAGCGGATGCAGGTTCTCGCCGATCCGATGGTCGGTGCCGACCAGGTTGAGGCGGATTCCGCAGACACCCAGCGCGTCCATGCGCCGGAGCTCGCTCACCGCGAAGTCGGCCGCGACGACGGCCACGCCGCGCAACTGCGCGGGCCGGTCCGCGAGGATCCGCAGCAGCTGGCTGTTGTCGGTGCCCAGGAAGCTGGGCTGGACCAGCACGCCATGCGAGATCCCATGCGGGGTGACCGCCGCGTCCCACGCGTCGATCGGAGCGGCGTAGGTCGGCACGTAGCGCGATCCCGGCACCGCGGCAGTCGTCAACGAAAACGCGTGGAAGTGCGCGTCGACCACGGCCGTGGGAGTCGCAGCGGGCTGGACGGCGGGCTTGACGGCGGGGTGGGGCGTCGGCATCATGAGCAAATTCTAGTCCTATAGAGGACTATAGGAAAACAGTCTTGGGAAACGCCAGTACTTCCAGCATCTCCGGCGCCGCGGCATTCGCGGACGCGGGGCTCGCCCCGACTGCCGGCGTCAGCCGTTACGCGCAGCTCGCGCAGGACCTGCGCCAGCGCATCGTCGGCGGCGAGTGGTCCGCCGGCGCGGCCATTCCGTCGGAGACCGATCTCGCGCAACGCTTCGGCGTGGCGCTCGGCACGGTCCGGCAGGCTGTCGCCATGCTGGCGGCCGAAGGCATCGTCCAGCGCGTGCACGGCAAGGGCACCTTCGTCACGCAGGGCTTGAACGGCCCCTCGCTGCTGCGCTTCTTCCGATTCCGTGGTCCGGCCGACGGACCGCCGACCGCGCAGGTCCGACGCTGCCAGACCGTGCGCCTGCGCGCGGCCGAGGCGCAGGTGCTCGGACAGTCGACCGGCGACAGCGCGCTGCGCGTGAAGCGGGTGCGGCTGCTTGACGGCAAGCCAGTGCTGGCCGAGGACATCCTGCTGCCGCTCGATCGTTTCGCCGCGCTGCGAGAGTTGCCACCGAGTGACTGGGAAGACCTGCTCTATCCGATGCTGGCGCGCCTGTGCGGCGTGACGGTCGCGCGCGCCAACGATGAACTCACCTTCGGGCATCTGGACGCCGCGACTGCGGCGCTGCTGGACCTGCCTGAAGGCGCGCCCGGGATCCGCGTCGACCGCAAGGCCTTCGACCTCGGCGGCCAGTGCATCGAGCTGCGCACCACCTGGGGCGACGCCACCGCTTTCCACTACAGCGCCGAGACGCGCTGATCTTCTTTCCCTGGAGACCCACGATGACCCAACGACGCCATGCCGTGCTGACGGCGCTGGCCCTGGCCGCCCTGACCAGCTTTTCCGGCGCCGCCTCGGCGCAGGCCTGGCCGACCAAGCCGGTGACCTTCATGGTGAGCTACCCGCCCGGCGGCGGCGCGGACCTGATCGCGCGCCTGATCGCGCCCAAGGTCGGCGAGGCGCTCGGTCAGACCGTCATCATCGAGAACCGCCCGGGCGGCAGCGGCCAGATCGCCGCCGGCGCCGTGTCGCGCGCGCCGGCCGACGGCTACACGCTGCTGTTCGACGCGTCCTCGTACGCGGTCACGCCGACGCTGTTTCCCAACTCGCCCTACAAGCACGGCAAGGCCTTCAAGACGGTCGCGGTGACGGCGCTGTTCCCCAACGTCGTGCTGGTGAACGCGCAGTTCCCGGCGAAGAACGCCGCCGAGCTGATCGCCGCGGCCAAGGCGAAGACGGACGCGGTCGCGTTCGCCTCGTCGGGCAACGGCTCGGCCCAGCACATCGCCGGCGTGCTGTTCGAGCAGGCCGCGAAGGTCGAGATGATGCATGTGCCCTACAAGGGCGGCGGTCCGGCGCTGACCGACGTGATCGGCGGCCAGGTGCCGGTGTTCTTCGGCAACGTGGCTTCGACGCTGCAGTACGTGAAGCAGGGCAAGCTGCGTCCGCTGGCGGTCAGCGGGAAGAAGCGCTCGGTCGCGCTGCCGGACGTGCCGACCGGCGCGGAGGCGGCCCTGCCGGGCTTCGAGATGTACGAGTGGAACGGGCTGTTCGCCCCGGCGGATACGCCGGTACCGGTCATCGAGCGCCTGTCCAAGGCCGTCCAGCAGGCGCTGGCCTCGCCCGAGGTCAAGGCGCGAATCGCGGAACTGGGCGGCGACGCCTTCCACGGCGGCGTGAAGGAGTCCGAGAAGTTCGTCGACGCCGAGCTCAAACGCATGGCGACGCTCATCAAGGACCGCAGCATCACGGTCGAGTGACCGCCGTCGGGTGGCCGCGCGAGCGGCTCCGCGTCGCGCAGCATCGCTGGCGTTGATCGTCGGACGGGCGGAAGGGGGGCCGCCGGAGCGGCTGCCGGCGCGACGCTTCAATCGGGCTGCGTCTCGGCCGCCTCAAAGCGCAGCGTGGCGTAGTCCGGCAGACCGGACGTCTCTGGCGTCACTTGACGGGCCGAGGTGAAGTCGAGCGTGTTGGCATCCCTGGGCACGAGCTTCGGGGGCTTCTTGTCGCTCAGCAAGCCCTGGATCGTGCCGGCGAACTGCAAGGTCGACTCGACCACGTCGCTCATCTGCGGTCGAGTCATGGTCAACGGCTCTTGACCGTCCAACACCCGTCTCACGTCGACGCTGATCTCCGTCGACGTCCAGCGTTGGTAGTCCGAATTGACGATGCGCAGTCCGGTAGCGCCCTTGACCGTCTTCGAGTTCTGCATCTGGATCAACGGCACCAGCCTGCCCAGTTCTTCGAGGGAGAAATTGCTGCCGGAGAACGGGTTGTCGATCATCCAGTCCGCCGCACCGTTCCCCTTGAGTGCGCTGAAGTTGTTCAGCCTCGGGTTGTTGACCAGGCTCTTCGGTGTGCGCCTGAACTTGTCCAAGGTGCCTTGCGAGAGTTCGCCTTCCATGCCGTAGTTCAAGGGATCCACCAGCGTCTTGGGCCCGCGTGCCGTGAAGTTCTGGTTCGGTGTGGTGCCGCTGACCACCCCGTAGTCGGCGGTGCGTGCCGATTCACCCAGGAGGAACGGGGTATCGGGCCGCTCATCGATGCCGAGCTCCGCCGCGGTGGGGAGCGCCAGGGGCTGCGCGTGGGCCGACCAATGCTGCGGGATGCGCTTGAGCAGGTGCAACTCCTCGGGAAGTTCCTTCATATGCGACCTCGGCGCCAGCCCGGCGTCCACCAGGGTCTCGCGGCTGACGCTGTAGTGGGACATGGGGTAGCGCACGAAGACGTCGTAGTCGAACGTGTGGGGCAAGTCCTTGACGCCGCGCTTGAGCAGCAGATCCGTGGTGTGCCGGATCGCGCCGCCCAGCACCTTGTCCTCCCACAGCGAGAAGGGCCCGTTGTTGAGCTTCTTGCCCTGCGGCGCCACGTTCTCGTAGCTGTTGGCGGGAGAACCCATGACGCTGTAGGCGACCAGATGGCCCCCGTCGTAGGGCTCGCCGGTGACGCCGCCGCGCAGGAGAGCCTCGGCGTTCCCGGTCTGACCGTGCACGGTCACCGACGCAGGATTGCTGGGGCGACTGCCCGTCGGCGTCTTCGCCACCAGGGCCCGGGAGTGGTAGGGCAGACCGCCCTGCTGGTACTTGGCCATCGAGGCCAATGTCGGTGTCTTGCTCCAGAGTTCGTCGAGGGCGCCGTCGGGAGGCTGGTACTGGGCGGCGATCTCCTGTTTCATCGTCCGCCAGGGATGGGACTGCACCGCGAGCTCGTTCTCCTTGCGCTGGACCGGTGCGTTCGGTGGGACCGACGGCGTAGGACGCAGGAGGGCGGGATCGGACGAGGCGCCCAGCACCCGCCGCTGCGCGAGCATGCGCGGGGACCGGTCGATCGCCAACTGCAGCGCGCTGAGGCGATGGTCCGGCCCGTCCTGCCCGCTTCGCGCGGACTGCGGCGCCTTCGGCTCATGGGACGCCGTGGCAGCCCGGGTTCGTTGGCTGCGCGCAGTGCGGTCGCGGGCGGACATGCGTGTTTTCCTCGCGTGGGTGACACCGTCGAAGGTAGCCCGGTCAACGGGGCTGCGCCATCGGCCGAAAGCGGATATTGCAGCGCCGGAATTCGGAGCGATCAGTCCGTGTGTCGCGCCTGCGCGAAGAACCGCAGCAGGCTGTGCGGCGCGTCCTCTCCGAGGCAGGCGTCGAGCACCTCGACCGAGCCGACGGCCGCGGCGGCGCTGCGCGTGAACATCCCTGACTCATAGGCTGATAGCGCCGCCTCCAGATTGTCCGGATGCGCCGCGATGGCTTCGCCGAGCTCGGCGCCGTCGACCATGGCGAGGTTCGCGCCGTCGCCCGCGGGGGCCATCAGATGCGCCGCGTCCCCGATCAGCGTCACGCCGGGCACGCGTGGCCATCGGGAATCCGGCGGCAGCGCGTGGATGGGCCGCAGCACCGGATCGGTCTCGCCGTCGGTGATCAGCGCGGTGAGCGCCGGTGCCCAGCCTTCGAACTCCGATGCCACGAGACGCAGCGCGGCCGCGGGCTCGGCGGCTTCGATCTCCGACACCCACGCCATCGGCTTGCGCAGCGCGACGTAGGTGTGCAGGACGCCGTCCGGCTCGCGATGCGCAAAGATGCCTTGGCCCGGCGCCATCGCGAAGAACGCACCGCCGCCGACGGCCTCGGCGCTCGCGGGATGGCGGACGTCGGCATCGGACAGATAGGTTTCGATGAAGGTCGTGCCGACGTACTCGGGCTTCGCCTGCGAGAGCAGCGGACGGACTTTCGACCAGGCGCCATCGGCACCGACCAGCAGATCCGCACTTGCCGTCGAGCCGTCGATGAAGGTCAACGCGTGCCGGCCGTCGCCGAGCGCGGCGACCGACGCGAGCTTTCGTCCCCATTGCACCGTGCCGGCGGGCAGCGCTTCCAGCAGCAGTCGACGGAGCTCGCCGCGTCGCACCTCGGGGCGGCCGCCGGTGCCGTCGTCGGGTTGGTCGAGCAGCACCGCGCCGGTCTTGTCAAGCACCCGCGAGGCCTGCCCGCCGGAATGGATGAGCTGCACGAACGCCTCGTGCAGGCGCGCGGCCTTCAAAGCGATCTGGCCGCTGTCATCGTGGATGTCGAGCATGCCGCCCTGGTTGCGCGCGGTGGGCGAGGCTTCGCCCTCATAGACGATGGAGGCGATGCCGTGGACGTGGAGTACCCGGGCGAGCATCAGGCCGCCGAGGCCGGCGCCGACGATCGCGATCGTGCGTGTCATCTTGAGTCCTTCAGGGTGGGGTGACATCGCCTGAAAGGGACACAGGATCGATGTATGGAATGATGTTCCATGATGATGGAGCGGCGTTCCAGTTGTGTCAAGATCGGGGCATGGTCAAGAAGACACGTTCGCCTCAACGGCGGGAGGATTCGCTCTCGCGGGATCGCATCGTCGACGCGTCGATCGAGCTGCTCGACAGCGCCGGGGAGGGCGGCCTGACCTTCCGCGCGCTGTCGGAGCGGCTCGCCACGGGGCCCGGCGCGATCTACTGGCACGTCGCCAACAAGGGCGATCTGCTCGTCGCCGCGTGCGACGCGGTGATCGCGGGCGTCATGACAGCGGTGATGGCCGCGCAGCTGGACGCAAACGCCGACGCTCCGGCCGGTGCGCAGTCGCCGGAAGACACGATCCGCGCGCTCGCGCTCGGCATGTTCGACGCGATGGATGAGCACGCGTGGATCGGATCGGCGCTGTTCCAATCGGCCGGCGCGCTGCCGACGGTGCGCCTGTTCGAATGCATCGGGCAGCAGGTGAGGGCGCTCGGCGCGCCGGCGGCAGGGCAATGGTCCGCGACCTCGGCGCTGCTGCACTACATCCTCGGCGTCGGCGGACAGAACGCCGCGAACCGGCTTTCCGCGCAGACGCGGGCGCTCGATCGCGAGGACTTCCTCGGCGAGGTGGCCGACGCCTGGTCGGCGCTTGACGAACGCGACTACCCGTTCACGCGATCGGTCGCGAACCAGCTGCGCGACCACGACGACCGCGGCGATTTCCTCGCGGGGATCGATCTGATCCTCGGCGGGATCAAGCGGTCCACGGAAACCAGGGCGCGCAAGCGCTAGCGGCAAGCGCACCTGCGCCGGCGAGGCGAGGCGAGGCGAGGCGAGGCGAGGCGAGGCGAGGCGAGGCGAGGCGAGGCGAGCGTACGCAGCATCCTATCGATCGGATGCATCGGAAACGCGAAGTCCCTGTCCCCTCGAAGACTGACGCTTTCGCGGGCACACGGGTCGCGCCCTTGCCCCGCGGATCCGCGGGTCGAAATAAATCCGCGACGAAGAGGGCGGCGACGCATCCAGCGCGCGGTCCGATGCGTAAAGGGACTCGGGCGGCGCTCATCCGCTCCCGCCTCCACCACACCGTTCCCTCAACAACGAGGAGCTTTCCATGACCCAGTTCCCATCGACGCCCCTGCGCGTCGGGCTGTTCGCCGCCAGCGCGCTCTGCGCCGGGCTGGCCTTCGCGTCGAGCCACCGCGAGGCGCCTTTCATCACCACCGTCCCCAAGGCGGATGCGACCGACTTCTACATGTTCATGAGCTACGAGACCGGCCGCGCCGACTACGTGACGCTCATCGCCAACTACGTGCCGCTGCAGGATCCGTTCGCGGGCCCCAACTACTACGCGATGGATCCGAACGCGCTCTACGAGATCCACGTCGACAACAACGGCGACGCCAAGGAAGACATCACCTTCCAGTTCCGCTTCAAGAACACGCTCAAGGCCACCACGCTGGCGATCGGCGACAAGAACGTCGCCATCCCGCTGGTCCAGTCCGGCACCGTCTCCGACGTGAAGGCCGCCGCGCTCAACGTCAACGAGAGCTACACCGTCGACATCGTGCGCGGCGACCGCCGCTCCGGCACGCGGACCCCGATCGCCAACGCCTCCGGCGGCGCGACCACCTTCGACAAGCCCGTGGACAACATCGGCAAGAAGACGATCGCCGACTACACGGCCTATGCGGCCAAGCACATCTACCCGGTCACGATTCCCGGTTGCAACCAGCCGGGCAAGGTCTTCGTCGGCCAGCGCAAGGACCCGTTCGCGGTCAACCTCGGCACGATCTTCGACCTGGTGAACGCGCCCGTCGGACTGATCACCGACCCGGCCCAGATCAACGCCGCGCCCAACACACTCGATGGCAAGAATGTCACCACGCTCGCGCTCGAGGTGCACAAGAGCTGCCTGGTCGCCGGCGCGGAACCGGTCATCGGCGGCTGGACCTCCGCCAGCATGCGTCAGGCCCGCATCCTCGATCCGTCGCCCAAGGCCGGCCACCAGACCGCCGACAAGGCCGGAGGCGCCTGGGTGCAGGTCTCCCGCCTGGGCATGCCGCTGGTCAACGAGGTCGTCATCGGGCTGCCGGACAAGGACCGCTTCAATGCGTCCAAGCCGAAGGACGACGCGCAGTTCGCCACCTATGTGACCAACCCGACCCTGCCGGCGCTGCTCGCCTCGGTGCTCAACCTGCCGGGCTCCGCACCGACCAACCTGCCGCGCAACGACCTGGTCACCACCTTCCTCACCGGCATCAAGGGCGTGAACCAGCCCGCCAACGCGGTCGCGTCGGAGGAGCTCCGCCTGAACACGTCCATCGCGGCGGTGCCTTTCGCGCAGCAGAACCGGTTGGGCATCGTCGGCAACCTGCTCGCGCAGGGCAGCGACAACGCGGGGTATCCGAACGGCCGCCGCCCGAAGGACGACGTGGTCGACATCTCGCTGGTGGCGGTGATGGGTGGACTGTGCGTGGCCAACGGCGACACCGACGCGCTGGGCTTCGGCGCGGCCTGCAAGCCGTCCGCCGTGCCGCTGGGCGCCACCGCCTTCAAGCTGCATGACGCGGTCGACCAGGCCGTCGTGCCGCTGCTGCCCGGCTTCCCCTACCTGTATACGCCCACCGGCGGTACGCAATGAACGAGGAGCCCATCATGAGTGAATCCTCTTCCGAATCGGCCGCGTCGACCGGGCCCGGCGATCGGCCCCGCGCCGGGCGGCTGGCGGATGTCGGCCGACCCGCGCTCGCGCTGACGGCGATCGGCGCCGCCTTGATGTTGGCGGGCTGCTTCGGCGGCGACGGGGACGGCGACAGCGGCGTCCCCGGCGATCCGAAGCCGGCGTCGGTGCCCGACAGCGCGCTCGGTTCGTCCACGGCCTACACGCAGTTCACGCTGACGACCTCGCAGTCGAGCAGCGAGACCGCGGAGCCGCTGACGGCCGACAACGTGACGACGCCGCCCGCCAGCGAGACCGACGAACCGGCGTCCGTCACTTGAAGACCGCGCGGGCCCTCGCGCTCGCGTGCCTCGCCACCGTCGCAGCCGCTGCGTCGGCGCAACCCTTCACGCCTCGTCAGGATGACGAGGTCGTGGAACGGCTGCCGCTGCGTGCCGGCTCGGCGGGCGAGCGCGCGCGTCAGCGTGCCGAGCAGCGCGTGCTGGCGCAGCAGCCGCGCGATCTCGGACTGGCGCTGCGCGCGGCGCGGGAAGCCGTCGAGCGCAGCCGTCGCTACGGCGACCCGCGCGACCTCGGCACCGCGCAGGCTTGGCTGCAACCCTGGTGGAACGATCCCGCTGCGCCGCCGGCCGCGCGACTGCTGAAGGCAACGGTCCTGCAGGCGCGGCACGACTTCGACCCGGCGCTGGAGGAACTCGACCGGCTGCTGCGCGAGCGCGGGCTGCCGGCCGCGCTCCAGGCGCAGGCAGAGCTCACGCGTGCCGGCGTTCTGCAGGTGCGCGGCCGCTGGAATGAGGCGCGGGAGGGGTGCCAGCGGCTGGCGGCGCCACCGCTGTCGCTCTCGCACGGGCACGCGTGTCTTGCAGAGTTGGACAGTCTGCAGGGCAAAGACGCCGAGGCGACGCAACGCCTGGCCGCACTCGACCGCGCGCCGGGCGCGCCGCATGCATGGATCGCCCTGCTGCGCGCCGAGCTTGCCGAGCGGCAGGGACTGGCGACGGCGGGAGCGTTGTATGCACGGGCGCTGCAGTTGGACGACGACCTCTACGTCCGCGCGGGGTATGCCGACTGGCTGCTGGACGCCGGCCGCCCCAAGGAGGCCGCTGCCATCGTCCGCGCAGGACAGCTGGAGGGCTTGGACCAGATCCCCGACGCGCTGCTGCTGCGCCTGGCCATCGCCTGGACGCGGTCAGGCAGTCCCGAAGCCGGGCGCGCGGCGACGGAAATGCAGCAGCGCTTCGACGCCGCCGCGTTGCGCGGCGACACCAGCCATGCACGGGAGCGCGGCCGCTTTGCGCTGGACGTGCGGGGCGACGCGGCGACGGCGTTGGAGGAGGCCTTGACGAACTGGGCGCAGCAGCGCGAACCGGCCGATGCGGTGCTGCTCGTGCGCGCCGCACGGGCCGCGAAGCAACCCGACGCGGCCGAGCCCGTCCGGCGCTTCGTCCGCGAGCAATCGATGCAGGACCGACGTCTGGAGAAGCGTCCATGAACGCGTGGGTCCGGCGCGTCCTCGCAGGCGGTGTCGCGCTGGCCGCCGTCATGGGGCTGTCTGTCGCCGAGGCCCACAAGGCCAGCGACGCCTACCTGCAACTGCGGTCGGACGGCAGCGTCGTGACGCTGCGCGTCGACATCGCCCTGCGCGACCTGGACCGCGATCTGGTCCTCGACGCCGATGACGACGGCCTGCTGCGTTGGGGCGAGGTCCGGTCGCGCACGGCGGATATCGAGTCGATCGCCGAGCGCGGGGTCCGGCTGGAGGTCCGCGATGTGCAGGGCGCCGTCTGCCGGCCGGGCGCACAGGCGCCGCTGCAGCTGGAGCAGCACAGCGACGGCCGATACGCGGTGCTGGTCCGGACCTGGTCCTGCGCGTCGTCGCCGGCGACCGGCGCGCTCTCCTATGGGCTGTTCGCGATGACGGACCCGTCGCATCGCGGCGTGCTGGTCTGGCGGCAGGGCGGTGCGGCAAGGACGGCCGTCGTCGCACCGGGAACGGTGGACATGCGCCTGGCGCTTCGCCCGGAACCCTCGGGCGGCGATGGCTCCGCGGACGCCGCGGAGGCCGCGGAGGGGGACAGTCACCCCGCGCACGGCCTGGCGGGCATCTTCCGCGACGGCGTCCACCACATCTGGATCGGCATTGATCACGTGCTGTTCCTCGTCGTCCTGCTGTTGCCGGCGGTGTTGCGTCGGCAGGGCGGACAGTGGCAACCCGCCACCGCGTGGCGACCGGCGCTGTGGCGCGTGCTCGGCGTCGTCACGGCCTTCACCGTGGCCCACTCGATCACCCTGGCGCTCGCGGTCTTCGATGTCGTCGATCCGCCGTCGCGCTGGGTCGAGAGCCTGATCGCGCTGAGCGTGCTGCTCGCCGCCTTGAACAACCTGCGGCCGGTGCTGGTCGAGACGCGCTGGCGGCTGACCTTCCTCTTCGGACTGGTACACGGCTTCGGCTTCGCGGGCGCGCTGAAGGACCTCGGCCTCGCGCGGTCCGAACTCATGGCGCCGCTGGTGCTGTTCAACCTCGGCGTGGAGGCGGGACAACTGGCGATCGTCGCCGTGCTGGTGCCGCTGGCCTGGACGACCCGACGCTGGCGCGGCTATCCGCGATGGGTGCTGGGCGCGGGATCCGCGGCCGTCGCGTCGATCGCGGTCGTCTGGCTGGTCGAGCGGCTCTTCGATGTGCAGATCCTGGGAGTGGGCGCATGAGCATCCATCATGTCGTGACGGGCATCGCCGCGGCGGCCATGGCGTTGACCTCGACGGCGCAGACCCTCGCGCTCGAGCGGGTCGAGGTCGACGGCCGCCACTACGACAACGGCGTGGGCAGCAGCGACGCCGCGTCGCAAGGGACCGTCCGCGCGGCGCTGCTCAAGAGCCGGCCCGTGCTGCGACCCGGCGAGGTGCTGGAATTCGTGCCCGGCCTGATCGTCACGCAGCACAGCGGCGACGGCAAGGCGAACCAGTACTTCCTGCGCGGCTTCAACCTCGACCACGGCACCGACTTCGCCACCACGGTGATGGGCCTGCCGGTCAACATGCCCAGCCACGCGCACGGGCAGGGCTATGCCGATCTGAACTTCCTGATCCCGGAAATCGTCGAGCGCATCGACTACCGCAAGGGACCGTACTTCGCCCGCAACGGCGACTTCGCCGCGGCGGGCTCGGCCGACATCGACTACCAACGCGAGCTCGATGCGCCCTTCGTCAGCCTGACGCTGGGCGAGGGTCGCTACCGGCGCGCGCTCGCGGCGGGCTCCACGCGCCTCTCGGAGGGCGTGCAACTGCTGGGCGCGGTGGAGGCGATGGGCAACGACGGGCCGTGGCGCTTGCCGGAAGACCTGAACCGGCGCAATCTCGTGCTGAGCCTGTCGGGCGCCGTCGGTACCGATCGCTGGCGCGTCGGCCTGATGGATTACCGCGCCGACTGGACCTCGACCGACCAGGTGCCGCAGCGACTCATCGATGCCGGCAGCTTCAACGGGCGTCCGTTCGGACGCTTCGATGCCATCGACCCGACCGACGGCGGCAGCACGCGCCGCAGCAGCCTGTCGGGCGAGTGGTCCCGCGACGACGGCGACCACAGCACCCGCGTGGCCGGCTACGCGATGGCGTACCGGCTGTCGCTCTACTCGAACTTCACCTATGCGATGGAACGCCCCGACACCGGCGACCAGTTCGCGCAGAAGGACGATCGCAAGATCTACGGTCTCAGCGCGAGCCATGCGGTGGACACCACGCTCGCCGGTCTGCCGGCCCGCGGCGAGATTGGCGTGCAACTGCGTCAGGACCGCGCGCGGGTGGGGCTCTTCGACACCGAGGCGCGCGCGACGATCGGCACGACGCGCGACGACCGGGTGCGCGAAACGCTGGCGAGCGTCTACGGAGACCTCGGCGTGGCGCTCGCGCCATGGGCACGCGCCGTCGTGGGCTTGCGCGCGGACCAGGCGCGCTTCCGCGTCGACAGCCTGAGCAACGCGACGAATGCCGGGTCGGCGCGGCAGACCCTGGCGTCGCCGAAGCTCTCGCTGGTCCTGGGACCCTGGTCGCGCACGGAATTCTTCGTCAACGCCGGTCGCGGCTTCCACAGCAATGACGCGCGGGGCGTGACCGCCCGCGTCGATCCGCGCAGCGGCGATCCGGTGGACCCGGTGCCGGGGCTGGTCAAGGCGAAGGGCCGCGAGCTGGGCGTGCGCAGCGAGATCGTGCCCGGGCTGCAGAGTTCGCTGGCGTGGTGGACGCTGGCCTTCGACTCGGAGCTGGTTTACGTCGGCGACGCCGGCGCCACCGAGGCCAATCGGCCCAGCCGGCGGCACGGCGTGGAGTGGAACAACCGCTACATCCCCGTGCCCTGGCTGCTGATCGATGCCGATCTGGCCTGGACGCGGGCACGGTTCTCCGATGCCGATCCCACCGGCGTGCGCATCCCCAACGCGGTGGACAAGGTCGCCTCCTTCGGCGTGACGGCGCGCGAACTGGGACCCTGGTCCGCCAGCCTGCAATGGCGTTACCTCGGCAGCGCGCCGCTGATCGAGGACGACAGCGTGCGGTCGCGGTCGTCGCTGACGACCAACCTGCGCGTGAACCGCCGTGTCGGCGCGAAGACGGAGGTGACGCTGGATGTCTTCAACCTGTTCGACAGGCGGGTCAACGACATCGAGTACTTCTACGAGTCGCGTCTTCCGGGTGAAGCTATGGCCGTGGCCGACCGCCACGTCCATCCGGCGGAGCCGCGCACGCTGCGCGTCACCCTGCGCCGAAGTTTTTGATCCGTTCGCGCAGTTGCTGCGTATATGCCGGCATGACGTCCCCTTCTGAAGACTCCGGCCCGCAGGAACGGGCCGACGCGCTGCCGCCGGCTCATCCCGAGCGTGACGCGCGCCTGGCGGATCTGATGGCGCGCGTCGCGTCGGCGGACCGGCGCGCGTTCGACGAGCTTTACCGGGCCACCAGCGCGGCGCTGTTCGGCATGGTGCTGCGCATCAACCGCGATCGCGCCCACGCGGAGGACGTGCTGCAGGAGATCTACATCACCGTGTGGCGGCAGGCGCCGAGCTTCGACGTCACGCACGGCAAGGTGTTGACCTGGCTCACGACGATCGCGCGGCATCGGGCGATCGACAGCCTGCGCCGACGGGCCGCGCAGCCGGCGACGATCAGCCGCTTCGGCGGGCTTGATGGCGGAGCGGGCGGCGGGCCGGGCGGCGGGGAGGGCGAGCGCGACCTGCTCGACCAGATGCCCAGCGACCAGCCCAGCCCGCTGGACCTGCTGGACGACGCGAACCGCGCCCACGCGCTGGAGCGCTGCATGTCGCAGCTCAGCGGCGAGCAGCGCAGCAGCCTGGCGCTGGCCTACTTTCAGGGGTTGTCGCATTCCGAGGTGGCGGAGCACATGAGTCAGCCGCTCGGCACGGTGAAGAGTTGGGTGCGGCGCGGCCTGTCGAGCCTGCGCGGCTGCCTCGACCGCGCGGCCGAACGTCTGGGCACGATGGGCAGGGCGGTCTGATGGACTACGGACATCCCGAACGCGCAGAACGGCTGGCCGCCGATTACGCCGTCGGCACGCTGCGAGGCGGCGCGCGTCGCCGTTTCGAACAGCTGCTGCCGGCCCATCCTGCGCTCGCCGCGGCGACGGCGGCCTGGTCCGCGCGACTGCAGCTGCTGGCGGGGCAGGTGGCACCGGTCGAACCGCCGCCGCATGTGTGGGCGACGATACAGACGCGGCTCTTCGGTGCGACGGAGGGCGTGGCAGGGCGCGTGGCGGCGGAGGCGCCGACGACCGACCGCGGCCGTGCCGGCCCGCTGCGGTTCTGGCGCGGCCTCAGCGCCGTCGCCCTCGCGGCGTCGGTGGTCCTGGGGGTGTTGGTCGTGCGGCCCGTTCCCGAGGCGGCGCCCATCGTCGTGGTGCTGCGCAGCACACCGGAGGGCGTCGAGCTCGTCAAGACCGGTTTCGTGGCCAGCGTGTCGGCGGACGGACGGGCGCTGGTGCTGAAGCCGCTGGCGCCCGTGGAGATCGACGCGGCGCACGCGCTCGAGCTCTGGGCCGTGCCGAAGGCGGGCGCGCCGCGCTCGCTCGGCTTGATCGCGGCGGGGGACGCGCCGACCACGGTGACGCGCGCCAACCTGCTGGCCGACACCCAGGCCTTCGCCGTCAGCCTGGAGCCCAGCGGCGGCTCGCGCACCGGCAAGCCGACGGGCCCCATCGTGTCGGCGGGAGGGATCTGACGGAGCAGAGGGGGGCGCCGATCAGTAAGCCACCCGCAGCGACACCGAGTAGACAGCCGCGCTGCCGCGTACACGGCATCCTGGTTGATCTCGGTGTCGTGCGGGACTGTCGACATCACCGGTCGTCGTGCGTCGTGTCTACGATGCCCCCTCAACCCCAAGGAGACTTCATGCAAGCGAAGAACACGATCTGCGTCTGGTACGACCGGGACGCCGAAGAGGCCGCGCGCTTCTACGAGAAGACCTTTCCGGACAGCAAGGTGGGCCGCATCGCGCGGGCGCCGGGGGACTACCCCTCGGGCGTGGAGGGCGATGTGCTGGTCGTCGAGTTCACGGTGATGGGCATTCCCTGCATTGGCCTCAACGGTGGGCCGGGCATCAAGCACAGCGAGGCGTTCTCCTTCCAGGTCGCGACCGACGACCAGGCCGAGACGGACCGCCTCTGGAACGCGATCGTCGGCAACGGCGGTCAGGAGAGCGCGTGCGGCTGGTGCAAGGACAAGTGGGGCATCTCGTGGCAGATCACGCCGCGCGTGCTGTCGGAGGCGCTGAACAACCCCGACCGCGCGGCGGCCAAGCGCGCCTTCAGCGCGATGATGGCGATGCACAAGATCGACGTGGCGAAGATCGAGGCGGCGTTGAAGGGCTGAGCCCTTGAGCCCTTCAGCCGCTGAGCCCTTCAGCCGCTGCGCTCAGTGCTTGGCGATCACCTTGTCGGCGAGCCATGGCATGCGATTATCCGAGCGCGTCCCTGCGACGACAGCGGGTTGTCGGGGGATATGGACGCCCTCTCCCGGGGGAATCGCGCAATCCCATTCGATGGATGTCTGACGATGAATGACAAGGGTGAGTGGGTCGACCTACCCACGGCATTGGGTCAACTGCTGAATCGCCGTTTCGAGCACATCGTCGTGTTCAGCGGCGCGGGGATGTCGGCCGACAGTGGCATCCCGACTTTCCGTTCGGGCAGCAACGGACTGTGGGGCGAATTCGATCCCCAGCAACTCGCAACACCTGACGCCTGGCAACGCGACAAGGAGACCGTCTGGGGCTGGTATGAATGGCGCCGCGGGCACGTGATGGCCGCTACGCCGAATCCGGGGCACCTCGCGGTGGCGAGACTGCAGCGGGAATTCGGCGCCCAGGTCGTGACGCAGAATGTCGACGACCTGCATGAGCGCGCGGGGGTGGAGGACGCCTTGCACTTGCACGGCAGCCTATTCGCCGCACGATGCGACCGGTGCGGCGCTCGCGCGACCTTGTCCGACCCGCCACCTGAAGCGCAGCGTCGACTGACGCCGCCGACCTGCGCGGCGTGCGGCCAGGGGGCGATCCGCCCCGGCGTCGTGTGGTTCGGCGAGCAGCTCGACGACGCCGTCGTGAACGCAGCGGCACAGCGCATCGCCGAGTGCGACCTGCTGCTGATCGTCGGCACATCCGGCGTCGTTTACCCGGCCGCGGGCATGGTGAGGCTGGCTTCGAAGGACGCGGTGATCGTGGAGATCAATCCACAGCCCGGCGACGTGGCGGCGAACGTGAGCTTCCGGTGGCAGACGACCGCGGCGGCCGGACTGCCGGCCGTGGCGGCACTTCTCTCGTCGCGTCTGTCAGCGGCGGTCAGCCCTTCGGCGGACGCTTGACGCCGTACCGCGGGCCGAGTTCGGTCCACAGGAACTGGGCGTCGTAGACCTTGCCCTCGGCGGCCGCGGGCTTGTCGTGGAAGCACTGGATCGTCAGCGTCGTCGCGGGCTGCTTCTGCGTGACGGTCTTGGCTTCGTTGTAGGTCGTCGTCGATACCGACTTCGTCTCGTTGCCTTCGACCTTGCTCGTGGTCTCGGTCGTCTGCGTCGCCGGCACCTGGTAGCTGCTGGTCAGCATGTCGTTGCGCTCTTCGACGACCACGAAGTAGCGGTACCCCTTGGTCAACGTCACCTCGGCGCTGCGCAGCAGGGCCTGGTCCGCCGCCTTGGACGGGACGTCGTTCTGGTAACCGGCGAAGGTCACGCGGTAACGGTCCGGGGACAGCGGCACGTCGTTGTAGCCGTAGCCGCCGAACATGCGGGTGTAGGACGTGAAAGCGCAGGCGTTCAGCAGCACCAGCGCGCCGATGGCGATCCATTTCTTCATTCAGGGTTCCTCCTCTGGGACGACTGTCCGGAAGCGCCGTGACCGTCTCATTGCGGTCATGTTGCGGATTGCTTCGGGGTCGTCAGCGATTGCTGGTTCAATAACGCGGCGGTTCGCGGCTGGTTGACTGCCGAGGCTGCCGGCGGCGCCACGAATCGCGCCGTGCGGATTGGACCACCCTCCGACGCAAGACCTGTCACCGCTCGAACCGGTAGCCGACGCCGTAGATCGACCGGATGCGGTCCGTGCCGGCGCCGGCGCGTTCCAGCTTGCGCCGCAGGTTCTTGATGTGGCTGTCGACGGCACGCTCGGTCACCTCGCGGCCGTCGACGTGCAGCAGGTCCAGCAGCTGCGTGCGCGCATACACGCGCCCCGGCTGCGTCGCCAGGATGTGGAGCAGCCGGAACTCGATCGGCGTGAGGTCCAGCGGCTCGCCGCGCCAGCTGGCGGTCCAGCCGGCCTCGTCGATGAACAGCGCCTCGCTGCCGGCCGCGAAAGCCGCCACCGCGGCGGCCGTCGCCCGCTCGTGCGCGCGGCCGCGGCGCAGCGCCGCCTTGACCCGCGCCATCACCTCGCGCGGACTGAACGGATTCTTCGCGATGTAGTCGTCCGCGCCGGTCTCCAATCCGGCGAGCCGGTCCGATTCGTCCGCCCGCGCCGTCAGCATCAGGATGGGCACGCTGCTCATCCCGCGCAGCGTGCGGCACAGCGTCAGCCCGTCGATACCGGGCAGCATCAGGTCGAGCAGGATCAGGTCGTGCCGCCGCGCCGTCCACGCCGGGATCACCTCGCGACCGTCGGCCACGCATTCCGGCTCGTGCCCCGCCGCGCGCAGGTAGTCCGCCAGCAGCGCCGCGAGCTTGGGTTCGTCCTCGACCACCAGCACCCGCGACGGGCCCGGCTCCATCGGCATCGGCGCCAGACCCGATCCTGGTCCCGCGGCGGACCCTGCGTCGTTCTCAGGCATGGACGGGCAGCTCCACGCGCATCCACAGCCCGCCCAGCGGCGAGGGGCGCGCCTCGATGCGGCCCTCGTGCGCCTCGGCGATGCGCTGGCAGATCGACAGCCCCAGCCCCGATCCGCCGCCGCGCCGGCTGCGCGAGGCATCGACGCGGAAGAAGCGCTCGAACAAGCGCGGCAGGTGTTCCGGCCCGACGCCGGGCGAGGTGTCCTGCACGTCGATCACCGCGTGCTCGCCGCTGCGCCGCGCGCTGATGCTCAAGGCGCCGCCGGCGTCGGTGTAGCGGCAGCTGTTCTCGACGAGGTTGCCCAGCAGCTGCCGCAGCCGGCGCTCGTCGCCGAAGACGCGCAGCGGCTGCTCCGGCAGGTCCAGCTGCAGCCTCAGCCCGCTGCCGTGCAGCCGCTCGCCGAAGGCGCCGGCCGTCACGTCGATCAGCTGGCACAGGTCGACCTCCGACTTGCGGTAGGCGAGGGCGCCCACGTCCGCCATCGACAGCTCGTGCAGGTCGTCGACCAGCTTGTGCAGGATGCCGACCTCGCCCTGCAGCGAGCGCAGCGCCTGGGCGTCGAGCTTGCGCACGCCGTCCTCCAGCGCCTCCAACTCGCCGTGCAGCACGCCCAGCGGCGTGCGCAGCTCGTGCGAGACGTCGGCGAGAAACTCCCGCCGCATCGCCTCGTTGCGCTGCAGGGTCAGCGCGAGCTGGTTGAAGTCGCGGCCCAGGCTGGCGATGTCGTCGTTGTTGCGCGTCTCCGGGACGCGGACCTCGAAGTCGCCCGCCGCGAGCCGGTGCGTGGCGTCGGCGACACGCCGCACCGGACTCAGCAGCCGCCGCGAGATCCAGAACGCGACGGCGCCCGCCAGCAGCACCGCCGCGCCGCCCACCACCCAGGCCGAGCGCAGCTGCGCGTCGTAGAAATGCTTCTCCGCGCCCGGGCTCACCGATTCGATCGGGGTCAGCGCCAGCCAGCCCACGGTCAGGCCGTCGACGATGATCGGGCGCTCCACGGTCGGCTCCACCGGTCCCGCATAACCGGCGACCCGCTCATGGTTCTCGTCGAACAGCGTGAAGCGCCGCGTCGCGCCGGTCAGCTCGGCCGGACCCTGCTTGACCGCCGGCATGTCGGCCTCCGGCACCAGCGGACGCAGCAGACGGCCCCAGAGCTCCGGCTTCTCGCGCAGGAAATCCCAGCTCCTGCCGTTCTCGCGGTAGCCGGCGGTGACGCTGGTCCGGGCCAGTTCCAGCCGGTTCACGCCCTGCTCGTTGAGGTAGCCGATGAAGTCCCGGTTCAGGTTGATGTGCGAGAACACGCCCATCGCCAGCGCCACCGCCATGGCGGTGCTGAAGACGGCGGCGAAGAGCCGGGCGGTGAGGGTGAACGAGAGCTTCATCCGGAGCAGGGAAAAACGAGGGGAGCGCGATACGGACCGGGGCAGTGTGCCGAAAGTGATGGGGATCCCGTCGCCGGACCGCATGATGCGGGCGCGGGCGTGCGACCGGCAAGCCATCCGGGCGGTGGCCGCGCGCCTGACGCGATCTTCAAGGTCTCTCCACATTCATGGCCGAGCATCCGCCGCCATGCCGAAGAAGATTCTGACATCCACGTCGTTGAAGTCCCCGATGCCGCCGCGTACGCCCCGCGCTCCTACCCTGGCGCCGATCGCCGCGGCGCTGGCTGCCCTGGCCGTGCTGGTGCTCGCCGGCTGCGGCGAGAAGAAGGAAGAGCCCGCCAAACGCGCCGCGCCCGAAGTCGGTGTGATCGTGGTGACGACGCAGGACGCGCCGCTGGCGCTGGAGCTGCCGGGCCGGCTGTCCGCCAGCCAGGTCGCCGAGATCCGCCCGCAGGTGACCGGCATCGTGCAGAAGCGGCTGTTCGAGGAAGGCAAGCTGGTCCGTGCCGGCCAGCCGCTGTATCAGCTCGACGCCGCCACCTACGAAGCCGAGCGCGCCCGCACCGCCGCCGCGCTGCAGAAGGCCGAGGCCCAGGTGGCCGTCGCCCGCAGCCGCGCCGAGCGCGACGCCGAACTGCTCAAGGCCGACGCCCTCAGCCGCCAGAGCGCCGACGACAGCGCCAGCGCGCTGCGCCAGGCGCAGGCCGACGTGGCCGTGGCCCGCGCCGCGCTGGACGCCGCCCGCGTCCAGGTCGACCGGACCCGCATCACGGCGCCGATCTCCGGCCGCATCGAGGTGTCGACGGTGACCGCCGGCGCGCTGGTCACCGCCGCGCAGACGCAGGCGCTGACGACGGTGCAGCAGCTCGATCCGATGCACGTGGACATCGTCCAGAGCAGCGCCGAGATCCTGCAGCTGCGCCGTCAGCTCGACGCCCGCAGCGGCAGCAGCAAGGTCAAGCTGATCCTCGAGGACGGCACCGAATACGCCCGTCCCGGCACGCTGCAGTTCAGCGGCGTGACGGTGGACCGCGGCACCGGCGCGGTGACGCTGCGCGCGATCGTGCCCAATCCCGACGGCGCGCTGCTGCCGGGCATGGTGGTCCGCGCCAAGCTGCTGGCCGGCGTCGACAGCGGCGTGATCCTGGTGCCGCAGCAGGGCGTGACGCGCTCGCCCACCGGCGATGCGACCGCGCTGGTCGTCGGACCCGAGAACAAGCTGCAGCTGCGTCCCCTGGTGCTGACCCGGGCGGTCGGCAACCAGTGGCTGGTCGCCAGCGGCCTCCAGGCCGGCGACAAGCTCGCCATCGAAGGCCTGCAGCGCGTGCGCGCCGGCCAGCCGGTCACGCCGGTGCCGGCGGGCATGAAGAAGGGCGCCGCGACCTCGGCCGCCGCGGCTGGATCCGCAGCATCCGCCGCATCCGCCGCATCCGGCGTCTCTGGCGCATCCGCCGCGGGACGCTGACGCCATGGCATCGTTCTTCATCGACCGGCCCATCTTCGCGTGGGTCATCGCGATCGTGATCATGCTGGCGGGCGCCGCCGCGGTGCGCATCCTGCCGCTGGAGCGCTACCCCGACATCGCGCCCACCCGCATCTCCATCAACACCAGCTACCCGGGCGCGGCCGCCAAGGCCATCGAGGATTCGGTGACGCAGGTCATCGAGCAGAACCTCAAGGGCATCGACGGCCTGTTCTCGATCGAATCGAGCAGCAACGCCTCCGGCGGCGCCAGCACGGTGCTGAGCTTCGTCGCGGGCACCGATCCCGACCTGGCACAGATGCAGGTGCAGAACAAGGTCTCGCAGTCGCTCTCGCGGCTGCCGCAGGCGGTGCAGGCCCAGGGCGTGCGCGTGACCAAGGCGGGCACCGAGAACCTGATGGTCATCATGCTGACCAGCGACAACCCGGCCGTGACCTCGGCCGACCTGGGCGACTACCTGTCCAGCACGCTGGTCGACATCATCAGCCGCATCGAGGGCGTGGGCGACGTCAACGTCTTCGGCTCCGGCTACGCGATGCGCATCTGGCTGGATCCCGCGCAGCTGCAGCGTTACGCGCTGGTGCCGGGAGACATCCGCAGCGCGCTGCTGGCGCAGAACACCGAGGTCTCGGCCGGCCAGCTCGGCGCCCAGCCGGCGCCGGAAGGCCAGCGGCTGACGGCCATCATCACCGCGCGCGCCAAGCTGACGACCGCCGAGCAGTTCCGCAACATCGTGCTGCGCGTGCAGCCCGACGGCTCGACCCTGAAGCTGAGCGACGTCGCCCGCGTCGAGCTGGGCCGCGACAGCTACACCTCCAACGTCAAGAGCACCGGCCAGACGGCGGCCGGCATGGCCATCCTGCCGGCCAGCGGCGCCAACGCGCTCAAGACCGCGGAGCTGGTCAAGGCCAAGCTCGCCGAGCTGGAACCCTTCTTCCCGCAGGGGATGACGTCGACCATCACCTACGACACGACGCCTTTCATCAGCGTCTCCATCGAGGGCGTGGTGCACACGCTGATCGAGGCGATGGTGCTGGTCGTGGCGATCATGTACCTGTTCATGCAGAACCTGCGCGCGACGCTGGTGCCGGCGATCGCCGTGCCGGTGGTGCTGCTGGGGACCTTCGGCGTGCTGGCGATCGCGGGCTACTCGATCAACTCGCTGACGATGTTCGGGCTGGTGCTGGCCATCGGCCTGCTGGTGGACGACGCCATCGTCGTGGTGGAGAACGTCGAGCGGCTGATGCGCGAGGAGGGCATGAGTCCGCGCGACGCGACCCGCGAGAGCATGAAGGAGATCAGCGGCGCGCTGGTCGGCATCGCGGTGGTGCTGTCGGCGGTGTTCATTCCGATGGCCTTCTTCGGCGGCTCGACCGGCATCATCTACCGCCAGTTCTCGATCACGGTCGTGAGCGCCATGATCCTGTCGGTGCTGGTGGCGATGAGCCTGTCGCCGGCGCTGTGCGCGACGCTGCTCAAGCCGGTGCACCAGGGCGAGCACGCGGCCCACGGCGGTCCGTTCGGCAAGCAGCTCGACTGGTTCTTCGGCGGCTTCAACCGCCAGTTCGACAAGTTCAGCGACCGCTACACGGCGCGCGTACGCTGGCTGACGGCGCGCGGGGTGCGCAGCTTCCTGGTCTACCTGCTGCTGATCGCCGGCATGGCGTTCCTGTACAAGTCGCTGCCGACCTCCTTCCTGCCGGACGAGGACCAGGGCAGCCTGCAGATGCAGGTCCGCATGGCGCCGGGCGCCACGTCGGAGCGCATGGAGGCGGTGGCGCTGGCGATGGAGACCTACCTGGCCGAGCAGAAGGAAGTGCAGTTCTACAACCTGGTGCGCGGCGCCAACGGCGACCAGGGCTCGGGCCAGGGCTTCATCCGTCTGACCGACTGGAAGGAACGCCCCGGGAAGGAGCAGAGCGCCGCCGCGCTGGCCGAGCGCTTCAGCCGCGAGCTCGGCAAGAAGATCCGCGACGCCAACATCTTCATCGTGCAGCCGCCGACGGTGCGAGGCCTGGGCGGCAGTGCCGGCATCCAGCTGTTCCTGCAGGACCTGGGCGGCGTGGGCACGCAGGCGCTGGCCGAGGCGCGCGACCGCCTGATCGATGAGGCCAACAAGCATCCCGAGCTGGCGCGCGCGCGCATCAACAGCCTGACGGAGACGCCGCAGCTGCAGATCAACATCGACGACCAGAAGGCGGGCACGCTGGGCGTGGCGACAACGACGATCAACGACACGCTGTCGATCGCGCTGGGCAGCAGCTACGTCAACGACTTCATTGACCGCGGCCGCGTCAAGCGCGTGCTGGTGCAGGGCGAGGGCGCCTACCGCGCCGATCCCGACGCGCTGCGCTACTGGTACGTGCGCAACGCCGCCGGCACGATGGTGTCGTTCAACGCCTTCGCCACGGCGACCTGGCAGAACGGGCCGCGCCAGCTGGTCCGCTACAACGGCAGCGCGGCGTACGAGATCCAGGCCGACGTGCCGCCGGGCGTGAGCTCCGGCGCGGCGATGAAGGCGATGGAATCCATCCTGCGCGAGATGCCGCCCGGCATCGGCTTCGAGTGGTCCGGCCGCAGCTACCAGGAGCGGCTCTCGGGCGACCAGGCGCCGATGCTGTATGCCGTGTCGGTGCTGTTCATCTTCCTTTGCCTGGCGGCGCTGTACGAGAGCTGGTCCGTGCCGTTCAGCGTGATGCTGGTCGTGCCGCTGGGCATCATCGGCGCGCTCGCGGCCAGCCACCTCGGCGGGCAGCAGAACGACGTGTTCTTCCAGGTCGGCCTGCTGACGACGGTGGGCCTGTCGGCGAAGAACGCGATCCTGATCGTGGAGTTCGCCGAGACCTTGCGAGGGCAGGGCATGAGCGTGCTGGAGGCGACCTTGAAGGCCTGCCGGCAGCGATTGCGACCCATCCTGATGACCTCGCTCGCGTTCATGATGGGCGTGCTGCCGCTGGCCTTCGCGAGCGGCGCGGGCTCGGGCTCGCAACGCGCCATCGGCGTCGGGGTGCTCGGCGGCATGGGCAGCGCGACGCTGCTGGGGATCTTCTTCGTCCCGCTGTTCTACCTGTGGGTGAAGCAGCGCTTCAGCCGCGCGAAACCTCCGGCGGCGCAGGCCGAGGAACACCAGGATCCGGAGGTGCGGGCATGAGCCGCGTTCTTGCACTTCGCCCGTCTGCGCAAGCCGGCCCGGGGGCTCCTCATACGCTGTCGCAAATCGTCCCCCCCGGGCCGGCTTGCGCCGACTCGACATCGAGCACGTTCTCGAGGAGCGTCTTGCTGTTGCCGTTGATGCTCGCGCTGAGCGCCTGCGGCAGTCTCGTTCCGAGCACCGACACGCCTCGTCCGCCCCTGCGCGACGATTTCCGCCCGACGGCAGCATCGGCCCCCACCGCCGCGGCTTCCGCGCCTGCGGCCTCGCATGAATGGCGCGGTTTCTTCGCCGATGCGCGGCTGGATGAAGTCGTCGCCACGGCGCTCGACCAGAACCGCAGCCTGCGCGCGAGCGCGGCCGCCGTCGAGCGCGTGCGGGCGCAGTACCGCGTGACCGCCGCGGATCGTCTGCCCGAGATCGGCGTCGGTGGCTCCGTCACGCGCCAGCGGACGATCAACGGCGAAGGCGCGACGACGGCCTACGGCGTCAACCTCGGCCTGGCGAGCTACGAGATCGATCTGTTCAACCGCCTCGGCAGCCTCGAGGGCGCGGCGCTGTCGCGCTTCCTCGCGGAGCAGGAGACGCAGCGCAGCACGCGGCTGAGCCTGGCCGCGGAGGTCGCGACGGCGTGGCTCGGCCTGGCGGCGGCGCAGCAACGCCTGACCCTCAACCAGGAGCTGCGCGACAGCCAGCAGCGCTCGCTGGATCTGGCCGAGCGGCAGTACGCGCTCGGCGCGGCGTCGGGGCTGGATCGGGCGCGGGCGCGCGCGGCCTTCGAGTCCGCACGCGGCGACGCGGCGGAAAGCGTCAGCGCGGTGACGCAGGCGCGATTGCAGCTGGAGCTGCTCGTCGGCCAGCCGCTGCCGGATCGGCTCCTGCCGACCGCGCCAGGCACGACGTCCACGCCGGGCGGCGTCGACGTCACGGTGCTGCCGGCGGTGCCGGGCGGTCTGCCCGCCGACGTGCTGCTGCAGCGGCCCGATCTGCGCGCGGCCGAGCAGCGTTTGCGCGCGGCGGCCTTCGACGTCGGCGCGGCGCGCGCGGCGCGATTCCCGCGCCTGACGCTGACGGCGAGCGCCGGCACGCGCAGTCCGGACCTGGACGGCCTCTTCAAGAGCGGCAGCGGCGTATGGAGCATCGTGCCGCAGATCGACCTGCCGATCTTCGACGGCGGACAACGCCGCGCGCAGGTCGAGGTCAGCGAGGCCAGCCGGCAGGAAGCGCTGGCGAACTACGAGTCCGCCTTGCAGACGGCGTTCCGCGAAGTCGCGGATGCGCTCGCGGTGCGCGACCAACTCGCCGAGCGGCTCGACGCGCAACAGGCGCAGGTCGATGCGGCCGAGCAGTCGCAACGCCTCGCTGAGCGCAGCTACCGCTTGGGCGGCAGCAGCCAGCTGGAGCTGCTTGATGCTCAACGCCAGGCGACGACGGCGAAGCGCGCGCTGGTGACGCTGCGACAGACCGAGCAGGCCAATCGCGTGGCGCTGCTCAGGGCGCTCGGTGGACGCTGGACGCAGTGATTGGACGGTGCGGCTGGTCCCGATGATGACTTTCGCTTTCGTATAAATCGAAAATAAAACTTTCGATTTATGTTGTAAGGAAAGAAAAAAACGTGGCGTAAACCATATTCGAAAGAATTCGATGGCTTCTTAGACTCCGCTGGTCATTCACCACGACCAGGGGATCTCATGAAGCAAGCCACTTGGCTGAACGCGCGTCCGACCACGCTTTTCAACACGTTCTCCCGACTTTCTGCCGTCGTTGCGCTCGCGGGCGCGGCGGCCGGTGTCGCGACCACGGCCACGGCGGCGCCGACCGGTTTCGGCCTGATCGCCTACTGGGGCGAGACCGCCAGCACCTACGGCGGCCAGGTGCCGTCGGGCGCCTATGTCGTCATCAATCCCAACAGTGGCGCGCAGGGGTTGAACGCGAGCCAGATCACCAACTGGAAGGCGGTCATTGCCAACATCCGCGCGCAAGGCGGCAAGGTGCTGGGTTACGTGCCGACCGGCTACGACCGCAACACGGCGGACGAGCTCGCGCGCTACAACGCGATTCCCGCAGAGCTCTCGGCTTACAAGAACACGCTGGGCGGCGTGGACGGCTTCTTCTTCGACGAGGCCGCGCACGACGACGCCTCGCTGACCGACGCGCAGAAATGCAGCGCCACGCCGACCAAGTGGGCCAACGTGCGCTCGATGGTGTCGGGCTCCGGCGCGGGCGGCATCAAGGTCTGGAACGCGGGCTGGCCGGGCGCGAGCGGCTGCTTCGTCAGCGCGGCGCAGTCGGGCGAGCACATCGTCATGTACGAAGCCGCCTATGCCGACTACCTCAACGGCGCGAGCTGGCTCAACGGCGACGTGCAGAACCTGGCGACCTCGCTCAACGTCAAGACGTGGCTCCTGATCCACTCCGCGACGCAGGCGCAGATGCAGGCGACGCTGCGCGGCACGACGGCCAACTACGTCTACGTGACCAGCATGACCTACAACCCCAGCCTGCCGTGGGGCGGGCCGATCTGGAACTACACGCCGACCTACTGGGGCAACGACACCACCAGCGGGACGGAGCGCTGGTGTCTGAAGAGCTTGAAGAGCGGCGGCAGCTGCTGATCCTCATCCTCATCCCGTCGAGCGCGCATCGGGTCCGGTGCGCGCCGTTCGGGCGACGCGCTACCTCCAAAGGGGGCGCCTGCAGCTACCTTCTGTTGCCTTGATCCCCTGAGCTTCCCCGCCCCCTCCGAGGGGGGAGTCTTTTTCCGTTGCCATTCCCCTTAGCATCGCTTCCGCTTTGACACGAAGCCGCTAAGACGGCAACAAGATGACGATCAATCAGGGAGTGGCGGACGTGCTCGAGCGCGCGTCCGGTTCGGCCGCCGCATTGCCGAACGGGGAGGGGGGCGACGCATCGCCGACCGTCGATCGGGATGGGGCGTTGCGCGCGTTGTGCATCGTGGCGCGCATGCACCACGTGGCGGCCGATGCGCCGTCGCTGCGGCACAGCCTGGGCCTGGGGGCCAGCGATGCGCCGTCGACGCAGGACCTGCTCCTGGCCGCGAAGCGGCTGGGGCTCAAGGCCAAGCGCTCGTCGACGAGCATCGAGCGGCTGAGCCTCGCGGCGCTGCCCGCGCTGGCGACCTTGCGCGACGGGCGGACCGTCGTGCTGGCGCAATGCGACGGCAAGCGCGTGCTGTTCATGGACCCGACCGGCGACGAGGCGTCGGCGCGGCCGACGATCGAGCCGGTCGAGACCTTCGCCGCCGAATGGACCGGCGAACTGATCCTGGTCACCAGCCGCGCGAGCCTCGCCGGCGAGCTGGCCAAGTTCGACTTCTCCTGGTTCATCCCGAGCATCGTCAAGCACCGCCGCCTGCTGGGCGAGGTGCTGACGATCTCGCTGTTCCTGCAGCTGTTCGCGCTGGTCAGTCCGCTGTTCTTCCAGGTCGTGATGGACAAGGTGCTGGTGCACCGCGGCCTCACCACGCTGGACGTGCTGGTGATCGGGCTGGTCGTGATCATGGTGTTCGAGAGCGCGCTCAACATCCTGCGCTCCTACGTCTTCAGCCATACGACCAGCCGCATCGACGTGGAGCTGGGGTCGCGGCTGTTCCGGCACCTGCTGAGCCTGCCGCTGGCCTACTTCCAGGCGCGGCGCGTGGGCGATTCGGTGGCGCGGGTGCGCGAGCTGGAGAACATCCGCCAGTTCCTGACCGGCAACGCGCTGACGCTGGTGCTGGACGTGCTGTTCTCGGTGATCTTCATCGCGGTGATGTTCAGCTACAGCGCGACGCTGACGCTGATCGTGCTGATCTCGCTGCCGCTGTACCTGGTGCTGAGCCTGTCCATCGTGCCGGTGCTGCGCGGTCGGCTCAACGAGAAGTTCGCGCGCGGCGCGGAGAACCAGAGTCTGCTGGTGGAGACGGTGACCGGCATCCAGACGGTGAAGGCCAGCGCGCTGGAGCCGCAGATGGCGCGCAAGTGGGATGAGCAGCTGGCGGCGTATGTCTCGGCCTCGTTCCGCACGCAGACGCTGGCGCAGTACGGCAACGAGGGCATCAACCTGATCGGCAAGCTGGTCAACGCCGCCACGCTGTGGTGGGGCGCGCAGCTGGTGATCGAAGGCCACCTGAGCGTCGGCCAGTTCATCGCCTTCAACATGTTCGCGGGTCGCGTGGCGCAGCCCATCATGCGTATCGCGCAGATGTGGACGGACTTCCAGCAGACGGGCATCTCGATGGCGCGGCTGGGCGACGTGCTGAACACGCGCACGGAGCTGCGCTCGCAGAGCGCCGGCGCGATGCCGCGCGTGCGGGGCGACGTGACGCTGGAGAACGTCACCTTCCGCTACCCGCCCGACGCGCAGCCGGTGCTGCACGGCGTGGACCTGACGGTGCAGGCCGGGGAGGTCATCGGCATCGTGGGGCGCAGCGGCTCGGGCAAGAGCACGCTGACCAAGCTGCTGCAGCGGCTGTACGTGCCGGAGTCGGGGCGCGTGCTGGTCGACGGGCAGGACATCGCCGTGGCCGACGCGACGCAGTTGCGCCGGCAGGTCGGCGTGGTGCTGCAGGAAAACATGCTGTTCAACCGTTCGGTGCGGGAGAACATCGCCATCGCAGATCCGGCCGCGCCCATCGAGGCGGTGATGCAGGCGGCCAAGCTCGCCGGCGCGCACGACTTCATCGCGGAGCTGCCCGAGGGCTACGACACGATGGTGGGCGAGCAGGGCACGGGGCTGTCCGGCGGGCAGCGGCAACGCATCGCGATCGCGCGGGCGCTGTTCGGGCAGCCGCGGGTGTTGATCTTCGATGAGGCGACGAGCGCGCTCGACTACGAGAGCGAGGCCATCATCCAGAAGAACATGCGGGCGATCTGCCAGGGGCGGACGGTGTTCATCATCGCGCACCGGCTGAGCGCGGTGCGCCACGCTGACCGGATCATCGCGATGGAGAAGGGCCGCATCGCGGAGATGGGCAGCCATGACGAACTGATCGCCATGCCGCAAGGGCTTTACGCGCACCTGTGGCGCATGCAGAGCGAAGGAGGCTCGGAATGAGCGCGGAACTGGTGGAGGGCGCCGGTGCGCCCGCGATGAGCGCGACGCGCGAAGGGGCCGAGGCAGCGCCGAAGCCGCGTCATCCGGTGCGTGAGCTGCTGGGGCGGTATGGCGCGGTGTTCCGGGCGGCGTGGGAGCGGCGCGAGGAGCTCGCGGGCCCGCGTCGCATGGCCGACGAGCGAGCCTTCCTGCCCGCCGCGCTGGAGCTGCAGGAGACGCCGCCGCATCCGGCGCCGCGCCGCGCGGCGATCGCGATCTGCACGCTGTTCGTGCTCGCGCTGCTGTGGGCGCTGATCGGGCAGATCGACGTCGTCGCGGTGGCGCAGGGGCGGGTCATCGTCAGCGACCGCAGCAAGACGATCCAGCCGCTGGAGACCAGCGTGGTGCGCGAGGTCTTCGTGAAGGACGGCGACAAGGTGAAGGCGGGGCAGCTGCTGATCGCGCTGGACTCGACGATGACGGAGGCGGACAGCCACCGCGTCGACAAGGAGCGGGTGGCGGCGCTGTCGGAGGTGCTGCGCTCGCGCGCGCTGCTGCAAGCGCTGACGGGCGGCGGCGCGCCGCAGTTGACGGAGGCCTCGATGAGCTCGATGCCGCGCGAGGACGCGAACAGCGCGCGCTTCCAGCTGCAGAGCGAGTGGGCGGACATCTCCGCGAAGCTGGCGAAGCTGCAGGCGGAGCTGGAGCGCCGTGACGCGGAGATCGCGACGGCCAAGCAGGTGGTCGAGAAGCTGCAGAGCACGGTGCCGATGGCGCAGCAGCGCGAGCGCGACTACAAGGCGCTGAGCGATCAGGGCTTCGTCGCGGGCCATGCGGGGCAGGACCGGACGCGGGAGCGGATCGAGCAGGAGAAGGACCTCGGCACGGCGATCGCGCGTGAGCGCGAGACGCAGGCGGCGCTGGCGGAGTCGCGCGGGTCGACGGCGTCGTTCCGGGCGGAGACGCTGAGGACGCTGCGGGATCGGGAAGCGCAGGCCGACCTCAAGTTGAAGCAGCTCGCCGAGGAAGGCGCGAAGGCCAACAAGCGCAATCAGCTGACGAGGCTGACCGCACCGGTCGACGGCACGGTGCAGCAGCTCGCGGTGCATACGGCCGGCGGCGTCGTGACCGAGGCGCAGGTGCTGCTGGTGCTCGTGCCCGATGAGGCCGAGGTAACCGCGGAGGTCGTGCTGGAGAACAAGGACATCGGCTTCGTGCGCGCCGGGCAGGAGGCGGAGATCAAGCTCGAAACCTTCCCGTACACGCGCTACGGCACTGTGGCGGCGACGGTGAAGAGCGTGAGCGCGGATGCGGTGAATGACGAGAAGCGCGGGGCGATCTTTCCGGTGACGCTGGTGCTGGGGAAGGGCGTGATCGATGTGGATGGGAAGCAGGTGAGGCTGGCCCCCGGCATGAATGTCACGGCCGAGATCAAGACCTCGCAACGCCGAGTGATCCGGTATCTGTTTGATCCGGTGAAGCAGCATGTGGATGAAAGTATGAGGGAAAGATGATGCGCACAAACGATCTTGTCATTGGCCTGTTCGTGGTCGCCCTGCTGCTGGCAGCGTGCGGCGACGGCGATCGGACTGTGAGTCCGTCTGCGAGCTCTGCGAGCGCCTCGAGCTCGCCCCCACGACAGGTCCATGCCCGATTCGGCGGTGCGCTGGTCAGCATCCCGGCGGAGTTCGCCCAGGGCGTCGAGTACGACGGAGAACCCACGTGGAAGCCGGTCCCGGGAGACGCCGGCGAACGGCGGGGCAATGATCCGAAGATCAAGAGTTTCGGCTTCGAGTTCAGGTATCCGGACAAGACCGGGCCTGCCAACAAGGCCGCTGCACAGGAACGTGCGCGTTTGTCACCGGCCGACTCGCCCTGGATCTTCGTCGGGTTGAAGTCCGGCGAGCTCTATCCGGGACCGGGCGGTGTGCAGCGCATTGCGGCCGGTGTCCTGAACACGCCGGATCCCCGCACCGGCGCCGCGTACGCGCGCGCTGCGCAGGACACCTGCGGCCTGGAGACCTATGTCCTTCAGGGAGAACTGACGCAGGCACAGCGGGAAGACGCCAAGGACATCTTCGTGGCGCGCGACGGCACCGGTCAGGCGCGGACTTTCCTCGAATGCAGCAACCGGAGTGTCCGCAGCGCGCCGTGCACGCAACGCTTCGATCTCGAACCGCGGCTTCATGCCTCGGTCTATCTGCTGTATCCCCGCACGCAGATGTGCGAGTGGTCCGGCATCCAGCAGGCGACGAGAGAGGTCACCGAAAGCTTCATCCGGCCGTCCAGGTAATGGCGACCGCGATTCATCAAAGACTCGATTCGACAGGGAGATATAGACAATGGCTCAGAAAGTCAGCGCGACACAGATCCAGCAATACATCGCAGCAGTTCAATCCGGGGGCGTCGTTGCCGCACAGCAGATGTACCAGTCCTTCCTCGGCCTGGGTTACGACTACGCCGGGTGGGCGCTCGGCGTGGCGGCGGGCAGCTCGATCACCGGGCGCGAGGCGTACGACTTCTTGTCCAACACGGCGTTGGCCGGGGTCGGCAGCGATGCGTGTCGCAATCTCACGGCCACGCAGGTCGATCGAATCAAGATCGACATGGCCCAAGCCTTCCTGAATACGTTGCTGAAGAACGCCAACGAGAACGGCGGCGTGGTCGAGCAGGACGTCACCTACCGGGAAACCGAGAAGTTCCACTCCGAAGTGTTCCTGGACAACGGACTCTCCATCGAGAACTGGACCCTGAAAGTCCCGATGGACATCGTGCTCCAGATGCAGGGGAAGGCCGGTGCGGAGTCCATGTGGAAGCAGATCCGGGACACGCAGGGCACCGGGCTGGACGCGCTCATCGCAAGCGGTTTCCTGGCCGACGTGGTGCAGGGTGCTGCCCTGGTCGCGACTGATGCGACGGACAGGCAGCGTGCGCGGGATTGGCTCAGCGCGGTGATCTATCCCGGGTTCGTCGACAAGGCGGTGAAGCTGTTCGGCGACTTCTGGACAACGGAAGTCAAGCAGAGGTTCACGGAGCTGAGTGCCTCCCTGAGCGGCACCACGATTTCCGACGCCCTTGGTCGGACCGGTGCTGCGCTGATCGAGCAGTTGATGAAGGGGCCGCCGCAATCCGGCTATCCGGCAGCGGGAGACCGCGATCGGTTCCTCAACAACTTCAATGAGGCCATGCTGCTGCTGCCGACCTCGATGCGCACCGAGGTGGTCAGCAAGACGCTCGAGCGAGCCTATGCGCAGTGGAAGCTGGGCGTAGGCGCTTTCGCCGGCAAAGACTGGGCCGAGATCGAGAAGCGGATCCAGGGCATCTACGGCGGCGCCTTCCTTGACCGAACCCTGATCGCCGGCATCGTTAAGGCCTTCAACATCGCGCTGAAGACGGTCTCGCCCATCGTGCTGGACCTCGACGGAAACGGCATTGATCTGATTGGTTTCGACCAGGGAGTCAATTTCGATCACGACGGCGACGGCTTCGCGGAACGTACGGGTTGGGTCCACGGTCGGGACGGACTGCTCGTGCTGGATCGCGACCACAACGGCGAGATCGACAGCGGCCGGGAGCTGTTCGGCTCCGAGACGATCCTGTCGGACGGCACCAAGGCCGTCAACGGTTTCCATGCGATGTGGGAACTCGACATCAACCAGGATCGACGGCTTGATGCCGACGATCCGCGATTCGCCGAGTTGCGGGTCTGGGTCGACGAGAACTCCGACGGCAAGGCTCAATCCGTCGAGCTCCGCTCGCTGGCCCAGGTGGGGATCAAGAGCATCTCGATCGATCACACCTGGACGCAGGATCGCGGCAAGACGGATCAGTACGGCAACGAGGCGACGGACCAGGGGAGCTTCGAGTGGGTCGACGGCACGGTGGGCCGTCTCGTCGACGTGTGGTTCGCCGTCGAGCGGTCGATCAGCGAGTCGACCGTGCTGATCGCCGAAACAGCCGAGGTGGCGGCATTGCCGGAACTGCCCGGCTTCGGCGTCATCCCGAGCCTGCATCAGGCTCTCCTGCGCGACGCAAGCGGCAAGCTCAAGGGGCTGGTTCAGGCCTTCATCGAGGCCGAGGGGGAAACCGAGCGTCGCCAGGTGCTGGAGCATCTCCTGTTCACCCTGGCCGGCGCCGACGACAAGGCCAGGAACAGCCGCGACATCTATATCGAGGACGGTCGCTGGCTGTACGTGCTGGAAGCGATCACCGGTCGGAAGTATTACCAGAGCGCCGGCACCAACGAAGACACACCCAATCCCGGACCCAACGCAGGACGCGTGCTCACGCTGGCCTATCACCAGTACGCGGACAGCATGTACGCGCAACTGATGGTCCAGACGCGGCTGAAGCCCTTCTTCGACGCCATCAGGACCACCGTGGACATCTCGACCGGGACGATCTCCACGGACATCTCCGCGGCGATGACCGTGCTGGAAAACAAGTTCAACGCCGGCGATGTGGATGCGGCGGAGATCGGCAAGGTCCTGCGCGCCAACGGTCAACATGGCGAAGAGATCCTGACCAAGGTGCGCAACGCCTCCGCCGGGCTCCAGGGCGCGTTCGGGACCTGGCTCAACTCCGTTCTGACGCTCGGTACCCTGGGCGGCGTCTACCGCGACGTGCTGGTGGGAGGCGTCTCGGACGACACCATCCTCGCCGGCGGCGGCGACGACCTCATCGACGGCTGGGACGGCAACGACACGTTGGTCGGCGGCGAAGGCAACGACACCTATCGCGTCGCCGCCGGGGCCGGGAACGACATGATCCTCGACGAGGAAGGGGGCAGGGATAGGGTCGAATTCGGCGCGGGCATCTCCGCGACCGGCATGAAGATCGTGCGCGCCGGCTTCGATCTGCTCGTGACCTTTGAAGGCGTATCGAACAGGCTGACGATCGGCAACTGGGGCGCGCATTCGGCTTACCAGATCGAGGAGCTGGTTTTCGCCGACGGCACGGTGGTGAAGATGGCGGATCTGATGACGCGGTACGGGGCCTTGCAGGGGGATGCGGGCAACAACCAGCTGGTCGGCGACAACGGCGCGAATGTGCTGAATGCGCCGGATTTCCTGAACGCATCGACCTGGGCGCCCGTTTACGACCCGACCTTGCGGGACGGCTATGTCGACAACTCCCGCGGGGGCGCGGACACCCTGATCGGCGGCGCTGGCGACGACGTCTATTACACGACGTCGAGCAACGGGGAAGCTCGGCCGTTCATCCACCATCCCAACGATCTGGGCGTGGCGGACGAGACGATCGTCGAACTGGCAGATGGCGGGCATGACACCGTCGTCACGACGGCGTATCACGAGACCCTCGCCGACAACGTGGAAGACCTGGTCACGTTCAACGCGCAGGACTACTTCTACACCGACAGCGGACGCCATATCGAGCACACGTACACCGGCAACGCGCTGGATAACGTCATCGACGCGAGCCGTCTCAATGGGGCGGTGCGGATCGACGGCGGTGCCGGCGCCGATACGCTCATCGGAGGAAGCGAGTCGAGCGACGTCTTCGTCATCGACAATGTGGGCGATGTGGTTCGCGGCGATAAGGAGAGCGACCGTTGGGGCACCGTGGACGCGGTGGAGGCCTCGATCTCGTACGCGCTGACCGCAGGTGTCGAGAACCTGACGATGACGGGATCGAACGCGACCGTCGGGACGGGCAATGCGAAGAACAACGTGCTCGATGGCAGCCTCAATGCTGCCGCCAACACGTTGGTGGGCGGACTGGGCGACGACTTCTACCGGGTCGATGCGTCGGACGTGATCGTCGAAAGGGCCGACGAGGGCTTCGACACGGTGGTGATCGTCTCGGCGGGCAGCGCGTCCATGTTCAAGCTGGACCTGGCCGCCTCGGTGGAGCGGCTGATCCTGGACGAGGCGGTGGGTGAGGTGGGCGTGATCGGGTCGGACCTGGACGACAACTTCGCGGGGAACTCCAAGCGCAACGTGATGATCGGCGGCGCGGGCAACGATGTCATGGACGACGGCTGGATCCGAGATCCTCTGTGGGGACGCTACATGGTGTCCGGCCAGGACGTCCTTGATGGAGGCGCGGGAGATGACCTCATCTACACGCACGGGGACTACGACTTCATTACCGGCGGGACGGGCAACGACACGATCTCCCTGATGTTCGATGACCGCGGCTCGGCCCGGGTGTTCTTCAATCGTGGAGACGGCGCGGACTGGCTCACCGAGACGACGGTGGGCTCGGTCGACGTCGAATTCGGCGCGGGCATCGACGCGTCCGAATTCGTGATGGCGCGCCAGGGCGACGACCTGCAGCTGAGGGTGGGAGGCTCGGGCGATTCGATGACCTTCAGCCGGGCGTTCGTCGATCCGGGCTCGGAGCCGTTCCGCTCGACGCTGGGCACGGTGACCTTCGCCGGCGGGTTCGAGCTCAGCCGCGCGGAGGTGCGGGCGCGCTTCGTCAACGGCAACGTCAACGCCGTGACCGAAGACGGGGACCTGATCATCGCGGGGAGCGGGGCGGACACGCTGTCGGGTGCGGGCGGCGACGACCGCATCTCGGCGGGAGCGGGCGACGACGACATCACCGGTGGCCTGGGCAATGACTCGCTGTACGGCGGGCAGGGCAACGACGTCTACCGCTTCAATGTCGGCGATGGCTTCGACATGCTGGTCGACGTGGGCGGCGTTGATACCCTGGTGCTGGGAGCCGGCCTGAACGAGGCGGACATGGCCGTCAGCGCCTGGTGGCCGAACGACCTGATCCTGTCCTTCGGCAACGACGGGATCCGCATCAAGGACGGTCGCATCGAAGGCGCGGCGACGACCATCGAGTTCGTGCGCTTCGCCGACGGGACCGTGCGCGACATCGCGTACCTGCGCTCGCTGGAAGCGATCCGGGGCAGCGACGAGAACGACGATCTCCTTGGCGACGTCGGCAACGAGCGTCTGCTGGGTCTGGCCGGCAATGACACGCTGGACGGCGGTGGGGGCACCGACACGCTCATCGGCGGCCTGGGCGACGACACCTACGTGGTCGACAGCAATGACGACGTGGTCGTCGAGGAGACGAACCAGGGCACCGACCTCCTGCGGAGCTCGGTGTCTTACACGCTATCGGCCAATGTCGAGAACATCGTGCTTACCGGCACGGCCCCGATCTCGGCGACCGGCAACGCGCTGAACAACAAGCTCGAAGGCAACGCAGGTGCGAACCGGCTGGACGGCGGTCTGGGCGCGGACGCGATGAAAGGCGGCGCGGGCGACGACACCTACGTGGTGGACAACGCCGGCGACACCGTCACCGAGTCGTCCAACCAGGGCACCGACAAGGTCCTGGCCAGCGTGAACTACACGCTGGGCAGCAACATGGAACAGCTGGAGCTGACCGGTTCCTCGGACATCACCGGCACGGGCAACACGCTGGCCAACGTCCTCATCGGCAACGCCGGCGCCAACGTGCTGACCGGCGGCACCGGTAACGACACGATGAGCGGCGGCCTGGGCAACGACACCTACGTCGTCGACGTGGTGGGCGATGTCGTGAACGAGAACGCCAACGAGGGCATCGACCTGGTCCAGAGCGCGGTGAACTGGACGCTCGGCGCGAGCGTCGAGAACCTGACGCTCACCGGCTCCAACGCGACCAACGGGACCGGCAACGGGCTCGACAACGTGTTGACCGGCAACGGCAACGCCAACAAGCTCGACGGTGGCGCGGGCAACGATTCGCTGGTGGGCGCCGCAGGTGCCGACTCGCTGACCGGCGGCACCGGCAGCGACACGCTCGACGGCGGTGCCGGCAACGACACGATGCTGGGCGGCGCTGGAGACGACTTCTATGTCGTCGACGCCACGACCGACGCGATCACCGAGAACGCTTCCGAGGGGACGGACACCGTGCTGACCTCGGTCACGCTGACGCTGGTCGCCAACGTCGAGAACGTGACGCTCTCGACCGGCACCACAGCCCTTAGCGCGACGGGCAACGCCTCCAACAACGTGATGATCGGAAACGCCGGGGCCAACACGCTGACGGGTGCGGCGGGCAACGACACGCTGCAAGGCGGCCTGGGCAACGACTCGCTCGTCGGTGGCGCGGGGGCGGACCTGTACCTCTTCAACAAGGGTGACGGCTCCGACACGATCCAGGACAGCGATTCGACATCGGGCGTGCTGGACCAGTTGACCTTCGGCGCCAACATCACGCGCAGCGGGACGACCTTCAAGAAGGTGAGCAACAACCTGGAGATCACGTTCACGGGCACCACGACGGACAAGGTGGTGGTCAAGGACTGGTACCTGGGGGCGGCCAACCAGGTCGAGCGCGTCGTCTACGCGGACGGCACGGTGATGACCAACGCGCAGGTCAACACGGCGGCCGGGCAGCCTGCGGGATCGTCCACGGCGAAGACCGCGATGGTGAAGACCAGCGCGGATCGCGAGCTGGTCGGGACCTACCAGGAATGGCTGATCCACACCGGGTCGGACAGCACCGGCTTCGACCAGACGGTGACACGTCAGGCCGATGCGCTGATCGAGGCGATGGCGTCCTTCTCGGGCTCGTCGGGGATGGCGACGAACGCGTCGCTGCCGCTGTACACGGGCGAGTTCCGCGATCAGTTCGCCGTCTCGGCACGCTGAGGCGTGACCTCCGCGCGGCCGCTGGATTCGTCCGGGGGCTGCGCGGCGTCGCGTCGATGGACGCTTGAATCTGGAGGAAGCGCGGATGCGCGTGCTGATCATTCATCAGAACTTTCCCGGGCAGTTCCGGCATGTGGCCAAGGCGTGGTCGGAGCGGCCGGGCTGGCAGGTGGTCGGCATCGGCCGGGACACGGCGCCGGGGATGCCCGAGCTCGAACGCAGCGGCCGGCTCACGCTGATCCGCTACAAGCCGCATCGCGACGTGGGCAAGGGCCAGCACCACTACCTGCGCCGGATGGAGGAGGCCGTGCTGCACGGCCAGGCGGTGGCGCGCGTGCTGCTGAAGCTCAAGGCCAAGGGCTTCGTGCCCGACGTGATCCTGGCGCACCCGGGCTGGGGCGAGACGCTCAACGCGAAGGACGTGTTCCCGGACGCGCGGCTCGTGCACTTCTGCGAGTGGTTCTACAACGCGCCGGCCAGCGGCAACGGGCTCGATCCGGACTGGCCCGGCGCGGACATCGGCTTCGATCCCGAGTTCCCGGTGAGCTTCGACGACCGGGCGCGCATCCGCGCGTGGAATGCGCTGCACCTGCTGAACCTGGAGAACTGCGACGCGGCGATCAGCCCGACGCAGTGGCAGAAGGTGCAGCATCCGAAGGCCTACCTCGACAAGATCACCGTGGCGCACGAGGGCATCGATCTCGACGGCCTGAAGCCCGATCCCGAGGCACGGATGACGATGCCCAACGGCGCGGTGCTGAAGGCGGGCGATCCGGTGATCACGTATGTCGCGCGCAACCTGGAGCCGTATCGCGGCTTCCATCAGTTCATGCGCGCGCTGCCGGCCATCCAGCGGGAGCACAAGACCTGCCACACGGTGATCGTGGGCGGGGACGAGGTGAGCTACGGCAGGGCGCCCGCGGCAGGCAAGACCTGGCGCCAGGTGATGCTGGAGGAGGTCGGCGATGGGCTCGATCCGACGCGCACGCACTTCCTCGGCAAGGTGCCTTATGCGGACTACAAGCGCGTGCTGCAGCTGTCAGCGGCGCATGTGTACCTGACCTATCCGTTCGTGCTGAGCTGGTCGATGTTGGAGGCGATGGCGACGGGGTGCGTTGTGGTCGGGTCGGATACGGCGCCGGTGCGGGAGGTGATCGATGACGGGGTCAATGGCTTGTTGGTTGGCATGTTCGATCGGGCACGGCTGTCGGAGCGGACGTTGGAGGCGCTGACTCTGTCGATCGCGGAACGCCAGAAATCGAGTTATTCGGCGCGACGTCGCGCGATGGATTTTGGAACGACGGCTGGCGCAAATGCTTTTGAGACGCTTTGTCTCGCCGAACAGCAACGAATGAAACGGACGGCTTGATGCGCTCGCGATCTTCGGATTCGATGAGGTGGGGAGCTCGCGAGCGGCTCACGTCCCCAGATCTGCAGATGGCCGCCAAGGCATTTCTCGTCACCTCGAAGGGTGCGGCCCACTCAGGCGGGAAGGCAATTCCAGCAGGTTCACCGATGTTCAGATGGCTGGTTGGGAGCAGTCTTGAAGAATGAATTGAACCTATTGAAGCATTGTTTTGTGATTTTTGCGCTCGCGAGCTTCGTTGTTGCCTGTGATCGCAGAAATCCGGAGCATGCACGCGAAGAAGAAGCTCGTAGACAGGGGGCGTGCAGGGATGAGCCATGGTGTGGGAATGACACGCCGCCCGAATATGACGCCAAGACGCAGGCACGATTGAAATGGGACGATCGTTGGTTTCTAGCGCCGGTTGCGTATCAGTACAACACTGGATTGGCTTTTTATTGGCCGTCGAGAAGGCCAGTTGCAGTGAGTCGCAAAGAATCTGATGCGGCAGATTGGATGGTTTTCCTGCTCCCGCGATCTCATGATCTTCCGCCGGAGCCTAGAGGATATGGACGCATCCAAGAGGCAGAGAAGATGGGACGTTTGCTTGAACGCGTGACGTTAAGGCCGGGACTGGATCGAGTGAGATATATCCGGGCCAGTGCGACTGCCGCTTCTTCGAGTGACAGAAGTTCCGTTACCGTTTATGTAGCGACAGAAAAAAGGACGCCCGATGGACAACCTCCAGTCTTCGCTTGCGCGTTGAATGCGCAAGATCCTTCTCAAGCCGGAGGCGGTACCGGCTTTGTCTGGAAAGACAGGATCTATGTCGAGATCCTGATTCGCTCAGGCAATGTGTGCGAAGAGTGGCCGGAGATCTACGATGAGATTGAGCGCGTGCTCAATCTGACGAAGGAGGGCTGATGACTGAGCATTTCTCATCCAAATTGGTTAGTTTGATTTAATCGAAGAGTTTGGGCGGATATTGATTTTTACTGACGTATGCAAACGTCAATATTGGCAGGCGGAATGTTGATGAATGGGATAAGTATGTTTGTTCTGGGATATTTTCCGGTCAATCGGTGCTTTAAAGATTCATTCCTTGATTTGGCAAGGCTGATCCTGATTACGTTCTTGTTGGTTTGTTGATGTCGTGTGGCGAAAAATCACATTCCAATAGAATCCAGGAGGAAGCGCGCAATCGAGTACTTTGCAAAGATGAGGTGAATTGTGGAAATTTGCAAAAACCGAACTTCGATTCGAAACGGCATCGTCTCTTCAAATGGAACGATCACTGGTTTCTGATCCCTTCTGAATATAAATATAACTCTGGGATTGGATTCTATTGGCCAACTAGGCGACCCGCGGCTATAAACAAGCCAGAGGGAGCACCCACCGATTCTTTGGTCTACCTCTTACCTCGTTCGTACGACATCCCTCCGGACCTCAGAGGATATCGAATTATTGAGCAAGCCAAGATGGAAGGTAGGGTTCTGGAATATATGAATCTGCGTCCAAATTTGGATCGTATTCGATATAACTATAAAAATCCTGCGACCGGACAAGTGAGCAGGAGCCTTGTGATCACCGCGTATGTGGCAACCGATCGGATCACGCCAGAAGGGCTGCCGCCAGTGCTGAATTGCGAACGAGGTACCACAAATCGAAATTCGGCAGGCGCGGGCGGTGGGTTTGTTTGGCGCGACGGAATATATGTGGAAATTATTGTGAGGTCAGGTGATGTTTGCGAAAGCTGGCCCGACCTTTACGATGAGATCATAAACATTCTCAGTCAGGTCAAGGAAATCTGAAGATGGTGATCATCCTGAAGAATGAAGGGCAGTCGCATATTAGGGTCGTTCGACTGGAGAAATCCTTGTAACTCGGCCGGATGGATATTTCATCTATAACTTATTATGAGAATCGAAGAGAGGATCCCGTGATCACGTATATCGCGCGCAACCTGGAGCCGTATTGCGGGTCTGTCCATCCTTGGGCGGGCGTCTCGGCCGCGCGGAAGGATTCCGCAGCGTCCGATCCAGTCACCCCTCACGTCCTGGTCAATCAATTCAAGACGAGCGCTCCGGTCATTGTTCGATTCAAGGGAAACTCTCCGGCAAAACTTCCGGCGTCAAACCAATGAATACCCAGAAGAAAATGCCTCACGAAGACGATGGTCCGACAGATTCAGGCGAGTATTTGTCAGGGAGGTGTTCGGTCAAACGGATCAAAGAGTCGAGAACGAAGCTTCAAGCAGGAAGCCGCCGCTTGCGTTTCCTGGTTTGGGGGACATGGTTTGGGCCCGCAATTCTCTATGCGCTGATCGTCTTCTTCAGTCCATTGGATATTCTGGAGCGCAGTCGGCTTCTTTCTGAATTCTGTTTGCACACCGAGCGGGCTGCTGCGCACTGGTTTCCTGCCGTTGACTTGTTCGGTCATGCCGGCAGTACGCGATTCGAGCAGGTGGCGAGGCTCTCCACCTCCTATATGTTCTGGTGGTGGTGGATTGCGGCGCTCGGGACTTTCCTGATATTCGTGCCGGCAATCTTGAATCACCGACTCCGTCTTGGATACCCCGACAAGAATCCCACGGTGATGCTTTTTGTTGCGCCGTGCATGCTTTTCTTATATGTCTGGGGATTCTATTGTCTACCGGGCGATTGGAGCATGGCGAATGGCGCGAGCACCGGCAGCCGTCTGGGCTACTTCTTTCTATCGTTCGTCGGCGCTGTGATGACCAGCGTCGGAATGGGTTATTGGCCCATTCTTCTTGTCATTACCATAATTAATCTATTCCAGGGAGGGAAGAGAAATGGCTGAAGAAAAAAGTGAATATATGAAAGCCCTCGCCAAGGCTTGCAACGAGCCGGATGATTGGGATAGGGGAGGGCTGGCGCTCGGCGGTGTTTCGGAGATTTGGAAACGATATGGGGAATTACTTGCGAAATGGAAGGCGGGGAGACTGGGTGCCGTCGATGTGAGTGGTCTTCGGCAGCTGGCCAATTATCTCGATGATGCACTGTCGAGCGTCGTCGACCGGATCAGCAAGATTCCAATCGAGGCCGTGACGCCAGAAGAGAAGGCGATCAAGCGCTACTACCTCAATCTGGCCGAGCAGGCGAAGCTGACAGCGAGGACTTTCGCCGCAACCGTCGATGCCGACCTCGCAGGTCGAGCTTCGAAGTTGTTCGCGAACGGCAGTTATGTTTTGGCGGGTGTCCAGGTTTTCATGGCCTATTACTTCGATGGCGTCGATGAAGGCGCAAAGAAGTTGTTTGGCGCTGTGGCCGGCTATGTGGGCGGCGCCGTGGGAGCGGGAGCTGGATATTGGGCAGGTACCGCGATAGGTGTTGTTCTCGTCGAGTTGGGGGTTGCCGTTTCGGCTATGAAAATCTTCGCCAAGGCTTGTAGCGAGCTGGATGATTGGGATTGGGAAGGAATGGTGAAATATCCGGAAATGCTTTTGGAGTCAAACCAATGAAAAACAAGAAAACGATGCCTCATCAAGTCAATGAGCCGACAGCCTCTTCTGAGTACTCGCCGGAGATGTTGTCGCCTGAATCGATCAGGGAGCGAAGAAAGAAAGCCCTGTATCTGCTGCCGCTTGACGCGGTTCTTCTGGCAATTGGATTTATGTTCTTCTGGAAATTCTCTCACTCGATCGCCGATGCAATAGCAATCGGGGAAATCGAAGTGGTTCCAAGATTGCGTCACTCGGCTGCCGAGACAGTGCCATGGAAGCAAGGTTGGGCCATGCTGCTCTCCGCCGGCTGGATGAGCATTCTGCTGATTCGCTACCAATGGAGTCGACTTCGCTTCATCGCTTTGCCAAACTCAAGTGGAATCAGGGATGTCGATGGTTTGCTGGTGCTTTCGGCGTTGCCAGCAATTCTCCTCTATGCGTTTTCGGGCTCCCTCGTACGGAGGGAAGATGCCACGATTTTGATGATCAGTGTTGTTGTGATTTCACTGCCTTTCTGGATTTTGATCAGATTTGGGAGGTGAGTCCTAGTGGTTTCCATTTTCTCTTTGCTCGTTGTAGTAATGGCGAACGGTTTCCGCTGGTAGCTCACGAGTCAGTAAGGCTTGGAGTATTTTTTCTCAAAGGGATTGATTATGGGTTCTGTTGTCGTGGTGCACCCTGTGCGAAGAACCGTAATAGGGGTTCTTTGGTTGTTGCCATCTGTTTTGTATTTGCTCGTTGTGCTTTTCTCTCCTATTGACACTATTTCGAGTAGTGAATCATTGAATAAGTTTGTTTTGACGACCAAGTCCATGCTGGCGAGCTCGTTCCCCTCGATAGATCTATTTCGCCACGCACGCAGCACTCAGTTTTCGGAAGTGGCGCAGCTAGCAACCGCGTATGCCGTGTATTTGATAGGTAGTACTGCTGCCGCATTCTTCCTTTATTTTTTTCCTGCATTTTTCGATAAAAAACTGCGTGTAGTTCCCCCCAGAAGTGGAATCTTGGGAATGATTTTTATTGTGCCTTTTGTACTGTTTGTCTGCATCTGGGGTTTTTATTGCACTCCTGGGGATTGGAGCTTCTTCCCAGGTCTGACTACAGAATATCGAGTCGGTTACCTGATGATTTCATTTGTGGTCATTCAGATGGTTGGAATATTGGCTGGTTATTGGCCAATATTGGTCTTTGATGGCGTTTCACGAATTTTTTCAAAGGGAGATAACAATGTCTGATGAACCTGAAAAGCAACCGGAAGGATATATTGAGGGCGTGATGGCTGCTCTCAAAAAGCCTGACAATTGGGATTATGCTGGAGGCTATCTTGGAGGGTCTGATGAGGCGTGGAAGCAGTTTGGCGAGCTTCTTGCGGCTTGGAAGAAGGGGACGCTCGATGTCGCCGATGCCGCCAAGCTTCAGAAACTTGCTGATTATTTTGATGGTGCGTTTGGTCGAATCCAGACACAGATCTCTTCCATTCCTGTCGAGGCCATTTCAGCCGAAGAACGTTCACTCAAGAGATTCTTTTCTGGCTTGGCAAGTCAGGCAAAGGAACTAGCCAAGAGCATGGTGGTGGCTGTCGAGGAGGCCACCTCGACTGGATCAATGCAAAAACTGGCGGGACGAGCGTCCCAGTTGTTCAAAGTTGGCGGACTTGCTCTGTCAGCTCTGCAAGTCGGTATGGCGTACTACTACGAGGGAGTCGACGAGGGATCGAAGAAGCTCTTCGGGGCCTTCATGGGATTTGTCTCGGGCATGGCTGGAGCCTCCGCAGGTGCCCTCATGGGCACGCTGGCAGCAGCCGGTCTGGCAGGAATCTTTGGCGTGACGGTGTCCGCCACGGCAGCCGCAGCACTAGGGGCGATCATCGGCGCAGTCGGGGTCGGCTTCGTTGCCGGCAAGGCATTTGAAGAGGCGTTCGAGCCGTATCTGAGACCCTTCCTGACAGGAATCTTCGAAATCTCGGGTGACGCACAGAATCGTGCCCTCAATTCGATCCTGGATCAGCTGGCCAAATTCGGGCAACTCGACGGCACTTGGATGTCCGGGCTCGACGCAACCAAGGAGCAGAAGGTCGCGCTGACGGCACTGTTGTTCGGCGCGAGTCAACTTCCGGTGAATCCGGACATGGTCGCGGACGTCCAGAAGCTGTTTGACGCACCGTTCTCCGGCGAGACCCTCGTGGGCCGCGATCTGCTGCTGCGCGCGATCATGGTCGCTGCGAAAGAGCAGAACGCCTACCCGCGCCAACGCGTGACGGTCGAAGACGGTGTCGTGACCTACGACTTCCCCATCGGCCTGTCCTCCTTGACCAACGAACTGCGTGACTACGTGGGCGACCTGCTCAGCGGCGTGGATGCCCAGTCGTTTGCATTCAGCGGCGCCAATCGCCTGGTGATCTCCACCTCCGCCGGAACGATGGCAGGAAGCGAGAAGGACGACCTGCTCGTCGGCAGTTCCGGCAACGATGTGATCGGCGGCGGCGGCGGATCGGATGAAATCGTGGCCGGCGATGGCGACGACATCCTGGTCGGCGGCGCCGGCACCGATGTGCTGTACGGCCAGGACGGAGACGACGATCTGGACGGAGGCACGGGCGCGGACTACCTCTACGGCGGCGAAGGCGACGACACCTATTCGTTCAACGGCAGCTACGGCAGCGACTGGATCGTCGACAGCGACGGCCAGGGCTCCGTCGTCTTCGAGGGCACCACGCTGACCGGCGGCAAGAAGCGCGGCGAGAACGCCTACTTCGACGAGGCCTCCGGCTGGAGCTACACCAAGGTCAATGGCGACCTGATCCTCAACAAGAAGGGCTCGCTGAGCAGCATCCGCATCCGCGACTGGGCCGACGGCGATCTCGGCATCACGCTCGACGAGCAGCAGGCGCCGCGCGACGAGACCATCATCCTGGGCGACTTCAAGAAGATGCTGCAGGACGGGCGCTACGTCCTCAAGGACGGCGGAACGAATTACACGCCCGACGACAGCGGTGCGCCCGATCCCGGCGCCGCGGACATCCTGACCGGCAAGGAGGTCGCGGAACAGATCTACGGCTTCGGCGGCGCGGACGCGATCATCGCTCTCGGCGGGGACGACTACATCGACGGCGGCGACGGCGGCGACGTGATCTTCGGGGGCCGCGGGGCGGACACGATGATAGGCGGCGAGGGGAACGACCTCCTGTACGGCTCCACGAACGGGAGCGTCTATGGCTCCCCCCGGGTCGACTACGAGGATCCCGACATGGTCCTTTTCGAGGGCAACGTCATCTCTCGCGGCACGACCTGGTTCCACGCCTGGAACGGGTACGACGAATACGGTTTCTCGGAAGGCTGGCTATCGGGCATCGCGCGCGAATTCGATGCCGAAGACGAGGGCAACTACATCGACGGCGGCGCCGGCGACGACTTCATCGCCGCCGGGGTGAACGGGGACGTCGCCTTCGGCGGCGACGGATCCGACCGCATCTGGGGCATGGGCGGCAACGACTACATCGACGGCGGCGACGGACGCGACCAGTTGTGGGGGGACGGCGAGAACGTGTCGCAGGACACGATCGTCAACGGCGTGATCTCCACGCTGGCCGACACCCAGGGCTCGGACATCATCGACGGCGGCGCCGGCAACGACCTGATCTTCGGGCAGGGCGGCGGCGACGAGCTCTACGGCGGTACCGGCGACGACTCCATCTACGGCGACGACGACAAGCTGTCCCGCGTGCCGGGGGACATCCACGGCGACGACTACATCGAAGGCGGCGAGGGCAAGGACACCGTCATCGGCGGCGGACGCAACGACGACATCCAGGGCGGAGCGGGGGACGACGTCCTCTTCGGCGACGCCGGCGCCGTGGATCCCGGTCGGCTCGGCTACCTGCCCGTGACGCTGCACGGCGACGACTCCATCGACGGCGGCGAGGGGGACGACTCCATCGTCGGTGAAGGCGGCAGCGACCTGCTGTACGGCGGCGAGGGCGACGACAGCGTGTACGGCGACGACGTGGAGGAGCGCGTGGGCCTGTCCTACCAGGGCACCGACTACCTGGACGGCGAAGCCGGCAACGATCTGCTGGTCGGCGGCGGCAACGACGACACGGTGTACGGCGGCCTCGGCCACGACACGCTGCTCGGCGACTGGGCGGGCGAGGGCCTTTCCATCAACGCTCATGGCGCCGACTACCTCGACGGAGAGGACGGCAACGACCTCCTGATCGGCGGAGGTCTGGGCGATACGCTCCTGGGCGGCAGCGGCGACGACACCCTCATCGGCGACGGCGACGAGGACGACGTTCCGGCGGCCTTCCAGGGCGACGACCATCTCGACGGCGGCGAAGGCTTCGACGTCCTGAACGCCGGCGGCGGCGACGACACGCTCGACGGCGGCTCCGGCAACGACACCCTGATCGGCGGCGCCGGCAGCGACACCCTGATCGGCGGCAGCGGCGAGGACGTGCTGCGCGGCGACGGCAGTCCCGGCGACGTGGCCGCCGCCGACCACGGCATGGACTGGCTGGACGGCGGCGCCGGCAACGACACGCTGATCGGCGACGGCGGCATCGACGATCTGCGCGGCGGCGACGGCAACGACCTGATGTTCGGCGACAGCGACGAGGTCGAATCGGGCGCGCACGGCAACGACATGATGGAAGGCGGCAGCGGCTCCGACACGCTCGTGGGCAACGGCGGGGACGACCTGCTGTCGGGCGGAGGCGGCAACGACTTCCTGATCGGCGACGCCGGCAGCGCCGATGCGGACGGCTTCGCCTACGGCGACGACCTGCTCGACGGCGGCGTGGGCGACGACATCCTGGTCGGCAACGGCGGCGCGGACACGCTGCTGGGCGGCGAAGGCGACGACCTGCTGTCGGGCGGCAACGGCGACGACCTCCTGCAGGGCGGCTCGGGCCGTGACGTGCTCTACGGCGGCGCAGGCAACGACACGTTGTACGTCGACGGCAACGACCTGGTCGACGGCGGCGAAGGCGACGACGTCTACGAGATCGCCGCCGGAGCGGACCTCCAGGCCATCTTCGACAACGCGATCATCAACGACACGGCGGGCAAGACGACCATCCGGTTCGCCGGTCGCGCCGTCGATGCGCCGCCCGCCGAAGTGTTCGTGGAGAACGGCTCGGTGCAGCTCTGGCTCGACGCCTCCACGCGCGTCTCGCTGGGATCGGCGCAGGACGTCGAACACACGGTGATCGACTTCGGCGACGGCATCGAGCGCACGCTGGCCGACCTCGCCGGCACGGCCGACGGACGGATCGGTGCGGGCCATGTCGACGAGCAGACCGGACGGGTGGTCCGCAGCACCGCGGTCACCGGCGACCAGTCGCTCGTCGGCGCGCAGTCGAACGACCTGATCGAGGGCGCCGACGGCGACGACTGGCTGGACGGGGGCGTGGGCAGCGACGTGCTGCGCGGCGCCAGCGGCAGCGACGCCCTCACCGGCGGCGCCGGCGCCGACATCCTCAGCGGCGGGTCCGGTTCCGACGTCCTGAACGGCAATCTGAACAACTTCGCGGACGACGGCGCCGCCGACATCTACCGCTTCGCGACGGGCGACGGCGTGGACTGGATCGTCGCGACCGGCGTGTCCGGTGCGGCGCAGGACGTCATCGAGTTCGGCGCCGGGATCACGCGGACCGATCTGCAGGTGGAGAACCTGCGCGTCGGCTCGACGATGGGCGGCGTGCATCTGTCCATCACCTACGGCAACGGCGACCGCGTCGTGCTCGAACCGGGCGCAGAGGGCACGATCCGGGAGGTCCGGCTCGCCGACGGCACGGTCATCCCGATGAGCGAGCTGGTCGCCTCGGTGCTGGCGCCGACGCCGGACGATCTCGGCAACATGACCGGCACGCAGGCCGACGACCACCTGGTCGGCACGGCGGCTCGCGACGTGATCAAGGGCCTGGGCGGCGACGACCGGATCGAAGGCGGACTCGGCGACGACCTCCTGAACGGCGGCATCGGGCAGAACGAGTACGTGTTCGGCGCCGAGGACGGCAACGACCTGATCGTGACCACGGCCGGCGAGATCGGCAGCCTGCGCTTCTCGGGAGCGGTGCAGGTCGCCGCGATGGGCAGCGACGTCCTGATCCGTTACGGCACCGATTCGAGCGTCACTCTCCGCGGCCTGCTGCGCGAGGGATCCGACGCCGGGCAGTGGACGGTGCATGCGCCGGGCGCGGACCCGGTGACGCTGTCGACGCTGCTGTCCGGAGGCGAACCGACCGACCCGGACGGCTCGCCGCTGGCCGCGCGCAAGGCCCGCTTCATCCGGCAACTGCACGGCGATCTGATGACGCTGGGTCAGACCTCCGGCATGAACGGCGTGAGCCCCGCGCCTCGGCACATCGGCGAGGCGACCGTGGACGTCCAGGCGGGCGTCGAGCTGAGCCTGGGCTCCTCCATCTCCTCGACGCAGACCTACCAAACGGTGACGCGGTCGGACTCTCAGCCGGTGTACCAGGAGGTGGCGCCGAGGCACACCGCCACCGGGACCTTCATGTCGGTGTATGACATCGTGGCGAAGTTCGACGGCAGGGTGCCGGACGGGGCGACGCCGGTGTACGTGCCGGACGTCGGCAGCGGTGCCGGCAGCGCCGGCGCCGGTTATGGGACCCGCCTAAGCGGCTACCTGTTCCTGACGCCGGTGCCGCCGACCTATCGGATCGTCGGTTATCAAACGGTCACGACCACGACGACCGAACCCGTCCGGATCGACGATGCCAACGTCCTGCACGTCAGGGGGACGGAGACGGACGACGTCATCCTGGCAGGCGAGGGGACCGACCCGGGGACTCCCGCGATCTTCCGCGGCACGATCGAGACCGGCGCCGGCGACGACCTCGTGACCCTCAACAGCGTGGTCATCAGCCCGTTCAACAGCTATGTCTCGGAGTACGACGACTATGGACAGAGCGGGGCTGCCACGCAGCCCATGAGCCGGTCCAACGACTTCAGGCGCGGCGCGGGGGCGTGGATCGACCTGGGGTCGGGGAACGACAGTGCGACCGGCACCGAGGGCGACGACGTGATCGTCGGCGGCGCCGGCAACGACTGGATGAACGGGCAGGCGGGGGCCGACACGTATCTGGTGTCCAACGCCGGCAACGATGTGGACCGCATCGTGGACACCGCGAGCTACGACCCGATCAACTTCGCCATGCCGGGCTACGGCGACGCGCCCCTGACCAACATGGACACCGTCGAATTCGACGACAGCGTCCGGCGGTCCGACCTGTCCTACTTCTGGGGAGAGACCGACGAGGACAGCGGCCAGGCGCAACTCAACATCCTGGTCGAGGGACGGCTCTTCCTGCAGATCGACTACGACGAGTTCGTGAAGCGAGGCCTGATCGCGCGGGAGGTGTCCCCGTGGCTGGAGCAGGCGTACCGCAGCGCCGGGTTCGGCTACCTCCTGGATCGCGAGGCGTCCGCCATGGGCGTCGAGCGCTTCCGCTTCGCGGACGGCACGGTCCTGAAGGTGCAGGAGTTCCTCGCCACGATCGCCCAGTCCCCCACGGTGCCGACGGTGCCGACGGTGCCGACCGGGACGCCGGGCAACGATCGCCTGCAAGGCACCAGCGGCGACGACCTGCTGAACGGCCGCGGCGGGGATGACACGCTGATCGGCGGGGCCGGCGCGGACACCTTGATCGGCGGCTCCGGTGACGATCTGTTCCTGATCGACGACATCGGCGATGTGGTCGTCGAGGCGGCCGGGGGCGGCTACGACGAGGTGCGTGCGTCCGTCGACATGGTGCTGGCGGACGAGGTGGAGGTGCTCGAGCTGGAGGGCAGCGCGAAGGTCGGCGTGGGCAACGCGGGCGACAACGAGCTGTACGGCAACCAGGAAGACAACCTCCTCGACGGCCGCGACGGATGGGACTATCTGAACGGAGGAAACGGGAACGACACGCTGCTGGGCGGCGAAGGCGATGACGAGCTGTTCGGCGGTTGGGGCAGCGACGTGTACGACGGCGGTGAGGGCGACGACATCCTGTGGGACATGTCGGAGTCTTCCGACGCCTACCGCTGGGGTTCCGGGAGCGGCAGCGATGACGTCCATGACCTGGGCGGCGACGACGACGTGGTGCTGCTGTCGTCCGACGTCACCCCGGAGCAGGTGCAGTTCGCCCGCGACGGCGACGATCTCGCGGTGACGCTGCAGGGGGGCAGTGATCGGCTCACCATCGGCGACTGGTTCATGTTCACGTCCAGCCAGATCGAGACCTTCCGCTTCGCCGACGGCGCCGAGATCAGCAACGAGCAGGTGAATGCCTTGATCGAGGCGATGGCGTCCTTCTCGGCATCGTCGCTCCTGTCGACGCAGACCGATCAGCAGCGGCTGTACGTGCACCCCGTGCTGGTCGAGAGCTCGCTCTGAGCATGTGCCCGGTGGAGTCCTCCCGATGAAAAGGATCGCCCTGGCTTGGGAGCAGGGAGGAAACCAGGGGCACCTTGTGCGGCTGCGTCGACTGTGCGACGAGCTGGAACGTGCCGGCGCCGCGCCCGTCTGGGCGCTGGCGCCGCATCGTCGCGGGCTCGCGGCACTCGCGGGCGATCCGCGTCCGCATGTCCAGGCGCCGCCGGTGCTCACGCGACCGCTCGGCGCCGTGCTGTCCACCGCCGACCTGCTGGTCTCGCAGGGCTTCCTCGACGACGCGTACCTCCTGGCCAGCATCCGCGCGTGGCACGCGCTGTGGCAGCGCGAACGCATCGCGGGCGTGGTCGCGGACTACGCGCCGGTCGCGCAACTGGCCGCGTGGGCGGCAGGACTGCCGGTGCTGCAGGTCACCAACGGCTTCGACAGTCCGCCGGCCGATCTGCCGATCTTCGCCACGCGCTTCAACGGCGAGTACTTCGTCAGAAAGAACGCCGTCACCGTGGCGGCGCTCTCCCGGAGCCTGGAGCGCGTCGGACGAATCTTCGGTCGCGCGCTATCGCTGGCGGTGCTGTTCGACGCGCCCGATCGTCTGCTCGATTGCGTGCCGCAGGCCGATCCTCACGGTCCTCGGTCGCCGTCGGCCTACGTCGGTCCGCTGGGGCAACTGCCCTGCGCCGACGAGGCGACGTGGACGGGACGCCCGGGCATGAAAAGGGCGTTTGCGTATCTGCGCGGGCAGGCCGCGGTCGCCGCGTTCGCCGCAGCGTCGTCGGGCAGGAACTGGGAGCTGTTCTGCGTCTGCCCAGATTGGACGGGCGATACGGTGGCCCTGGGCGAGCATGTCCGGTTGACCCGGACGCCGGTCGACATCGCGTCCGCGCTGCGGGACTGCGACGCCGTGCTGAACTACGGGTCCAGCACGCTGGTCAGTCAGGTCATCCTGGCCGGCAAGCCGCAGCTCATGATGCCGCCCGACATCGAGAAGTGGACCATCGCGGCCACGGTCGCCCGGCATGACCTCGGACGGCTGGTCCTGCCGACCGGCGACCTGGGAGGCGCCCTGGACTGGCTGTCCTCTCCCGGTGCCATCGAGCGCGCGGCGCTGCTCGGCGAGCAGCTTCGCGCGATGAGTCTGGGCGATCGGCTGACGGAGCGGATCGAGCGATGGATCCGCTAGCGAGTTGATCCGCGCGGAACCCGCTGCGATCCCCGAAGGGCTCACGGACTATCACGTCCGTGAGCCCATTTTTCTCATGGATCGACCCGGTACCCGCGCGGATCGATCTCAACAAAAATGCGCGCATTCAAAAAGCGATTCTTGGTGTCAGGGAGAGAGGAATGAATCAATCTCGTCGGCGACGTCTTGCCGTCTGGGCGCATGCGTCCGTGTGTGTGGCGATCGGCGCGCTGGGTCTGATGAGCGGGGCCGCGCATGCGCAGACGGCGCAACCCGCCACCGCTGCAGCCAAGGGCGCTCCGCCCTCGATCGCCGATTTCTTCCGCGATCCGATGATGCGGCGTCCGAAGATCTCGCCGGACGGTCGCGCCATCGCGATGGTCGTCAGCAGCGCGCAGCACGATCGCAGCGCGCTCGCGGTGATCGAGCTGGACCAGGGCGGCCGCGCCACGCAGGTCGCCAGCTTCAACGACTCCGACATCGCGCGTTTCGACTGGGTCGGCAACGGCCGCCTCGTCTACACCTCCGGCAAGGACCAGGCGGGCAAGCGCAGCGATTACAACGCCGCTGGCCTGTGGACCGTCAAGCGCGACGGATCCGAACGTCGCCAGCTGATCATGACGCGCTACGCCCAGGGTCAGACCGGCGAGACGCGTGTCATCTCGCGCGCGCTGCCCTACGAATGGCAGTTCCAAGGCGTGCCGGACGACGACAGCGGGGAGGTCATCGTCGGCTATGGCCGGTACGACGCGCGCGGCGACCTGACGTCGGTGCAGCTGGCGCGCCTCAACGTCGAGACGCAGCAGCGCCGCATGCTGGACACCAAGTCGCCGGATAACGCCATCCTTTGGGACCTCGACCCCGTCGGCGAACCTTGGGCCCTGAGGACATACGTGGAGAATCGTGAGGCCCTCTACTTCAAGACGTCCGACGGCGCCTGGACGCTGGCGCAGGAGGGCAACTACGTCACCTCGCCGACCGTCATGCCGCTCGCCTCGGATGGCCGCGACCTGCGTCTGGTCGTCGGCAGGACGCCCGCCGGCACGGACGCGCTGTACCGCATCGATCCGAAGACCCTGAAGAGGGAAGCCGAGCCGCTCGTCTCGCTGACGGGCTTCGACTTCGACGGCGAAGCGGTCTTCGACCCGGAAAGCCGGCGCCTGCTGGGCTTGCACTTCGTCAGCGACGCGCCCAACACGCACTGGTTCGATGCGACGCTCAAGCAGATGCAGGCCAACGTCGACGGCGCGCTGCCCGGACGCATCAACACGCTGCAATGCCGGCGCTGCCTCAAGACGGGGCGCGTGCTGGTGACCTCGATGTCGGACACGCAGCCGGAGGAGTACTTCTTCTACGACCATGCCGCGAAGAAGCTGAGTTCGATCGGCGCGTCGCGCCCGTGGATCCGCGCCGCCGACATGGCGCACGTCGAGCAGAGCCGCATCGTGGCGCGCGACGGACTGGAGATTCCGGTGACGGTCACTATGCCGAGCGGCAAGGCCGACGGCCCGCGTCCCGCGGTGGTGCTGGTGCACGGCGGTCCGTTCGTGCGCGGCACCACCTGGGGCTGGGAAGCCGAGCCGCAGTTCCTGGCCTCGCGCGGCTACGTCGTCATCGAGCCCGAATTCCGCGGCAGCTATGGCTACGGCAACCAGCTGTTCCGCGCCGGCATGAAGCAGTGGGGCGAGGGCATGATCGACGATCTCAGCGATGCGCTCGCGTGGGCGGTGAAGCAGGGCTGGGTCGATGCGAAGCGCGTCTGCATCGCCGGCGCGAGCTACGGCGGCTACGCGACGCTGATGGGCCTGATCAAGGACCCGGGCCAGTACCGCTGCGGCGTGAGCTGGGCCGGCGTCACCGACCTCGACTACCTGTTCAGCCTGGACTGGAGCGACGAGAGCGAGGCGGGACGTCGATACGGCCTGCCGGCGCTGGTCGGCGATCGGGTGAAGGACGCCGAGATGCTGCGTCGCACCTCGCCGCTGCGCCGCGCCGCCGACCTGAAGGCGCCGGTCCTGCTCGCCCACGGCTACGACGATCGCCGTGTGCCCATCGACCACGCGTCGGACTTCCGCCGCGCGCTCGACAAGGCAGGGCACAAGGACCTCGAATACGTCACCTACGAGGGCGAAGGTCACGGCTGGCGCAAGCTGTCGACGGAGGTCGATTTCTATGGGCGGATGGAGCGCTTCCTGGCGAAGCATCTCCAGTAACGCAAAAGGCCCCGCCGGGAGGCGGGGCCTTCGCATCGATGAGTCCTGAAGCGGCTTACCAGCCGATCGTGTACGTCACCGTGGTCGGCGCGTTCGTGTGCAGCGACGGGCTGAAGCCGCCGACGTCGTCGTAGGCGAAGCCATACGCCAGGCCGTAGCCGTTGGCAGCACCTTCCGTGCCCTTGATCGAGTGGTCATGCCAGAACTTGGCGAACCAGTTGCCGCGCGTGCCGGCCGGGTAGAACGCCGCCGGGCGGTACCAGTCCGCCGGCGTCGCCAGCACGTGGCGGTTCAGCGCCGCGCACACCTGCGCCTGAATCTGCAGCTGGATCGACTTCGCCGCATCAGCCGGCGTGTCGACCTGGAAGCTGCCGTCGGGCTTGCGTGGATCGTCCAGCTTGCCCGCACCCAGGAACACCTCGGCCGTGTTGGGCTTGCCGTTGATGTAGTACGTGCCGTTGGAACGCCCGCCGGTGAAGACGAAGCGGTTGGTGCTGCCGTCCACGCGACCGCGGAAGGTGCCCAGGTTGTCCAGCGTGAAGACCAGGTCCTGCGTCTTGAAACGGTTCCACATGTCGCCGATGTAGCCGTCCAGGTAGGCGCCGTTGACGTCGCCCGGGCGGAAGGTGAAATGCGCCGGCGCCAGGATGCGGGTGCGGTAAGGCACGTTCGGGAAGTTGGGATCGGCCAGGCTGCGGAACTCGGCCGGCACTTCCTGCTGGAACTTGGTGAACAGCGCATCGCGCGATTCGGTCAGCGGCTCGCCCACCGTCTTGTCGTAGCCGCCCAGACCCTGCACGCGCAGCTTCAGCGGGAAGCCGAAATGGTCCACGCGCGTGGTGTTGATGAAGATGCCCTGGTCCGGCTGGCCCTTGGGGATCAGCGCGAATTCACCGAAGTCGAAGATGACGTCCAGGTTGGGATCGCTCGCGTTCTCGATGTTGGCGCCAGCGTAGGCGATGTTGCCCGCGCCGTCGGTGTTGACCTCGATGAACATCGGGCTGCCCACCGACATCAGCACGCGCGCGGAGTTGACCGGCGGGATCGTGATCTGCTTGGTCTGCGACAGCGGGAAGAAGTAGTTGGCGTACTTGCGGCCGTTCTTGGTCACCGTGTTGTCGGACAGGCGCATCGGCACCACGTTGCCGCCAGCGTCGACGTGCACGAACTCGCCGGTCTGCCAGCTCTTGCCGATGATGGCCCAGTACACCTGCGAGTCGGGCCAGCGGCCGTTGGTCGCGTTCTCGATCTTGAAGGTGGTCCTGGCGTTCCAGTCGGCCGGGTTGCCCGGATTGCCGGGGTTCTGCGGCGTGCCCGGATCGGTCGTGCCGCCGCCGGCCGTGACGGTCGCGGAGAAGCGCGCGCTGTCATAGGCCGGGTTGCCGTTGTTGTAGGTGAACCAGTAGTCCACGCGCGTGCCGACGGCCGCGCCGGCCAGCGCCAGCTCGTAACGCGCCGCGCCGCCGTTGAAGGGCATGCGCAGGTTCTGCTGCGGGCCGCCGTTGAGCTGGTAATGCGCGTCGACCCAGGTCGTCGCGACGTTGGACTTGAACCAGAGCGTGGCCTGGCTGCCATTGAGCGCGACGCCGTGCGAGAAGCTCGCATTGGTCTGCGCCTGGGTGGTGGGCACGCTGACACTCAGCGCAAGGAAAGCCAGGCACGCGCCCAGCCAGGAGAGGAGGCGATTCATGCAATCTCCAAGAGGTTTCGATGGTGTGCTGGAGGCACCGATCGACGCAGTCCGGGCAACGCTCTGCGACGTCCGTCCGGGTCCGCGACTTCTCTCCTGCGCCAACCATCCTAGGCAAAAGCCGTGAATTCTGAAAGCGCTTTCACCATTTCGAGGTATGCGATTGAAACGGCTTGAAAGCGGAGATGGCGGTGAACGGGTGGGGGTGGGCCCTGCTGTCGCGGCGTGAGGACCGGTGCGATGTCCGGGCGGACCGGCGGTCCCGGCAAGGGCGGAGGAGGCTTGAAATGGGGGCTGCGGGCGAAGAGCGCCGCCTGCTGGTACGGACCTCGCTTATCGTCATGGCCGCTTTTTCCAGTACGCCTCCGTCCGATCCCAGTCCGATCCCCGCCCGATGTCGACACCTTCCGCAACGTCTGATGCCGAGTTCTCGTTCCGCCGGATCGCCGTGTCCGCCTTCGGGCCGTCGCTGCTGTTCGGCCTGGGCGAGGGCGCGATCCTGCCGATCGTGCCGCTGATGGCGCGGGAACAGGGATCGTCGGTATCGATGGCGGCCTTCGTGGTGACGCTGATCGGGCTGGGCTCGCTGCTGAACAACATCCCCGCCTCGGTGATCACGATGCGTTGGGGCGAGCGCTGGGCCATCGTGGCCGCCGGCGTGTGGAGCGCGCTGGGCATGGCGCTGTGCGTGCTGCTGCCCGGCGTGCTGGCGCTGGGCATCGGCTGCTTCATGGTGGGCATGTCCCAGGCCGTCTACAACCTGGCGCGCCAGAGCTACCTCACCGAGGCCGTGCCGGCCGCTTACCGGGCGCGGGCGCTGTCCACGCTGGGCGGGGTGATGCGGATCGGGATGTTCATCGGGCCGTTCCTGTCGGCGGCCGCCGTGCACGCCTTCGGGCTGCAGGCGGCGTTCGGCGTCGGCATCGCGGGCGTTCTGGCCGCGGCGGCCATCGGCGCGCGGCTGCCGGACCTGGAGGCGCCGCCGCACCCCGCCGGCGCGGCCGCACCGACGCCGGTCTCGCTGAAGTCCATCGTGGCCGACCACCGCCGGGTCTTCCTGACGCTGGGCCTGGGCGTGCTGCTGGTCAGCGCGGTGCGCGCGTCGCGGCAGGCGGTGATCCCGTTGTGGGCGGACCACCTGCTGCTCGCGCCGGCGGTGACCTCGCTCATCTACGGCATCTCCGGCGGCATCGAGATGCTGCTGTTCTACCCGGCCGGCCGCGTGATGGACCTGAAGGGCCGCCGCTGGGTCGCGGTGCCGTCGATGGCGATCATCGGCCTGGCGCTGCTGGCGATGCCGTTCACCGTCGGCTTCACGACCCTGCTGATCGCCGCGACGGCGATCGGCTTCGGCAACGGCATCGGCTCGGGCCTGATCATGACGCTGGGCGCCGACCACGCGCCGCGCCACGGCCGCGCCTACTTCCTCGCGGTGTGGCGCTTCCTGTCCGACGTCGGCGGATCCTGCGGCCCCGCGCTGCTGTCGGCGCTGGTGGCGACGGCCTCGCTGGCCGGCGGCATCGCGGTCACCGGCTTGCTGGCGATGCTGGCGGCGACGCTGCTGGGGAGGTGGATCCCGCCGAAGCACGCGGCGGCGTCCGGAACGACGGCAACGCCGCCAGCCCCTCCGCGCTGATCCCGCCCCGGTCCATCACGTGCGGGACGAGGGCGTCCCGCCAGCGATCCTCGAAGGCGTCGACCTCGCGCAGGTAGCGGACATGGCTGGCCGCGTCGGTGCCCGCGAGGCGCTCGCCCGTCAAGGTCAGCGCCAGTCCCGGCGACCACCACGACCAGCGCTCGACGAAGCGGGTCTGCCGCAGCCGCGCGTCGTCGAAGCCTCGCATCAGTGGTCTCAGCACGCGGTCCTGCGCCAGCACGCGCGGGACGAAGCTCGCAGGCCACACCGCCGGCAACTGGGCGGGAACCGTCGGATGCCGTGCGTACCAGTCGCGGGCGAGCGCGTCCTCGTGGGTCTCGCTGTCCTGCTGCGCGTCGCGGATCTGCACGATCGCCGCCAGACGCGACGGCATCGGCGTCTCGCGCTGGGCTCCCCAGAGCAGCCCGGCAGGGACGACGAAGGTCAGCATGAGCCACAGGCCCAGCGCGGCGAGCATGGCGGCGGGGCCGGACAGGGGCAGCGCCGAGAGCGACCCGCCCAGCAGCACCCATGCGCCGCAGAAGGCCGCGAGCGCGAGCGCCCAGTGCCCGCCCGCAGCGGCCGAGGCGCCAGGATCGAGCAGCAACGCCGGCAGCGTGGCCAGCATCGCCACCATCCATAACGCGAGGAAACGCCAACCCAGCGCCGCCACGATCACCCTCGGCACGCCGCGGCGCGCCTGCACGCGAAGCAGGCCGAGACGGCCTTGTTCGCGTTCCTCCTGCAGCAGGCCGGCGCACAGCGCCAGTGCGACCAGCGGCAGCAGCAGCGCCACCATCGCCGGGACGCCGGGCAGGACGCTGTCGACGAGCAGCGGATTGCGCAGCGCGCCGGGAGGGCGGGCGTCCACATGACAGCTGTCGAGCGTCGCCTTGAGTTGCGTCGGCAGCACGCGCAGCCGGTCGATGCCGAACGCGAGTCCGCCTTCGACCGGCATGCGCGTCGCGCCGAGTTCGCCGCGGCCGAGCTGGTAGCTCGCCTGCGCGGCGGCGGGACCGGGCGACAGGGCGCGGAACTGAGCGACCGCGGCGTCGACCAGCGCTGAACGCCGCGCGTCGTCCGCCGCGGCGGCCTGCCGCCACTCGCGGGCCTCGAACCCCGCAGACAAGGCGCCGGTCAGGAGCGCCACCAGCAGGGCGCCCAGCGAGATCCATGCGAACGGCTGGCGTCGCAGCCGCAGTCCTTCGGCGCGCCAGGTGTCGATGTCGGGAAAGACAGTCATGGGACCACCCGCCTTGCGCTGAACCAGAGGCCGCCCATGGCCGCCGCCAGCCACAGCGCCAGCAGCTGGAGGTCGGGCCAGGCCGCGTGCAAGGCGAACCGCCAACCGGGCGGCTCGTAGGTCCACGGCGGAACCGCACGCCACTGCGCATCGCCTGCATAACGGCTTTCGAAGGACGTGAGGCCGCGCGTGGCGTCGCGGTCCCATTCGTCCATGCGCGTGGTGAAGGTCCGGCGGTACTGTTCGGCCGCGTCCTCGAAATGCCGGCGATGCGCGAGGTCGGTCCCCGCGAGCGCACCGCCCACCGCGCGCATCGACGCGTAGGGGCTGATCGCGGTCAGGGCTCGCAGCAGCGCCTGCTGCCGAGACTGCGCATCCCACAACGCGTCGAAGTGCAGCGCGTGCACGCGGGCCGCGTAGGCGTCGCGGAACAGGCGGCGCGCCGCGTTCGCGCCGAGCGGCAGGTCGTCGAGCCGGGTCACGCGATGCTCGGCGAGCAGTCCGGCATCAAATGCTTTCAGGCGCTCCTTCGCATCGCCCTCGCCCGGCAGCCCCTGCTCGATGTCGCGCGCGATGGCCGACCAGAAGGCCTGACCCGTCGGCAGGGGCACGAGACGCTCGACCGCCGTGGCCGCCAACCTCGGCACGATGAACACCGCGACGACCCAGAGGCCGGTCAGCGTCAGGAGCGCGGCGCGGGAGTTGCGGCAGAACGCCGAGACACTCACCGTCACCGCGGACCAGACGGCGACGGCAATGAGCAACGCGGCGCAGAAAATGAGCGCCTCGATCGCCACGCTGGCGTCGATCACGAGCCCTGCGGCCAGCGCCAGCGCGGGCAGCAGGACCAGCGACAGGGCGGCGCACAGCGCCAGCCATTTTCCGAAGAGCAAAGGCCGCACGCGCAGACCGCAGGCCTGCAGCATGCGCAGCGTGCCGGTCTCACGCTCACGGGTGACCGCGCCGTGGCCGAGCACCACGATCAGCAAGGGCACCAGCGCGCCCAGCACGAAGGCCGGCGTCAGCTCGCCCAGGCCGATCGTCGGCGCGGCGTCCGCCGCCGGCGAGAACATCGCCATGTTGCGCTTGTGAGGCTCCAGCCACAGCGCCTGTCCCGCCTGCGCATCGACGCCAGGCTCCACCGCGGCCAGAGGCGACGCCGGCTTGAACGCATACAGCCCGAAGTGCGCGCCGCGGTGCGGGTGCTTGTCGCCCTGGTGTTCCCACTGCGCCCGGGACGCGGCCTCGACCTCCCGCCGTTCCCGCTCGGCGCTCTCGTGCCGCTGATGCGCGAGCACGAGCATCGCGGCGAACAGCAGCACCAGGGCGATGCCCAGGACCCACAGCCGGCCGTCCCGCAACTGCGCGCGCAGCTCCGTCCTCACGAGGGCGGCCATCATGGCAAAGGCTCCTCGAAGGGGCTGCCGCTGTGGCCGCTGTGGCCGCTGTGGCCGTCGCCGATCTGGCCGGTTCCGACAGTTCCGACGGTTCCGTGCATCTCGCTGATCCCGCCGCGCGCATGTTCCAGGTAGATGCGCTCCAGCTCCTCGTGGGCGACGCCGTGGGCGTCGAACGCCGCGACCAGGCGACCTTCGCGCAGGATGCCGATGCGGTCCGCGACCTGCAGCGCGTTGAACAGGTCGTGGGTCGCCATCAGGATGGCCAGTCCCGCGTCGCGGGCGTCGAGCACGCCGCGCGCAAACTCGTTGGCCGCCGCGGGGTCGAGGCCGGAGGTCGGTTCGTCGAGCAGCATCGCGCGTGCCCGCCGCGCCCTCGCGATGGCGAGGCCGACCTTCTGCCGCATGCCCTTCGAATACCCGCCGACGCGCTGCGAATGCGCCGCTTCGGCCAGGCCGGACGCGGCGAGCAGCTGGCAGGCGCGTCCGAAGTCGATCCGCAGCCCGGAGAGCGTGCAGAAGTACTGCAGGTTCTCGATGCCGCTGAGGTAGGGGTAGAGGGCGACGTTCTCCGGCAGGTAGGCGATCCGGGCGCGAGCGGCCTGCGGATCGCGCGTCGCGTCGATGCCGTCGACCAGCGCCTGGCCGCTCGACGCCGGCACGAAGCCGAGCAGCGCGTTCAGCGTGGTGGTCTTGCCGGCGCCGTTTCCGCCGAGCAGCGCGTAGACGCAGCCCGGCGGGACGCGCAGGTCGAGGGCGTCGAGCGTGACGCGCGCGCCGCGCCGCACGACGAGGCGCCGGGCCTCGAGCACCGGGTCGGCCGCCGTCGACCGGGTGACATCGAGCGGGAGCGCCGTGTCCGGCGAGGGAGCGGCGCCCATCAGAAGAACACCTTCAGCGTTGCGCCGACGGTGCTGCGCGGCACCGGCGAGAGCATCAGGCCGGCGGCGCTGCCGTAGGCGATCTCGGTGCCGTGGCGGTGCGGCTGGATCACCGCGTACAGCGTCGCCTGCATGGACGCCCAGTCGTAGGTCGCGCGCAGGTCGTAGCGCGTGTAGACCGGCATCTCGCGCTCCTGGGTGGCGGGCGTGCCGACGTAGTAGGGGATGCCGGAGAGGTAGTAGGCATCGGCGTTCAGCGTCATCCGGCCGGCGCCGAGCGCGAAGCGGTGCTGCACGCCGCCCTTGAACTGGCGGCCGGGCACCGACAGCTTCGCGCCGGTGTTGGCGGCGGGGTTGTTCACCTTGGCTTCAAGGATGCGGCCAAGGCTGGCGTAGACGCTGGTGGACGCCGCGAGCTGCCAGCGCGTCTCCAGTTCGACGCCCTTGCGCGTCGTGTCGCCGACCGACTTGAACGAGCCGTCGGGCTGGCCGGTGATCTCGTCGTCGTTCTGGATGTAGTACGCGGTGCCGGACACGGTCCAGCCGACCAGCGGCGCGGTGGTGAAGCCGGCGTCGTAGGAGCGCACCTTGCTTGGCGCCACGGGGCTGATCACGCCGCCGGACGCTCCCAGCGGACCGGTCGCGCCGCTGCTGCTGATCTGCTCTGCCGCCGGCGAGCGCATGCCCTGCGCGACGTTGGCGAACAGCTCCAGCGACGGCAGCACCGACCAGGACGCGCCCAGCTTGGGCGTCAGCACGCCCTTGCGATAGCCGGTCGTGGCCGCCGGCAGCTTCAGGTTGTCGATGTCGTAGTCGAAGCGGTCGTAACGCGCACCCGCGCTCAGCTTGAGGTCGCGGACGGGGCGCCACTGCGCCTGCGCGAAGACGCCGTAGGTGAGCAGGTCCAGGTCTTGCGCGTTGACGTAGTTGGCCGTCGGCGCGCGGTTGACGAAGATCCGGCGCGACGCGTCCCCGCGATCCACACGTGCTTCGGCGCCGACCGCGATCGCGGCGTCCTCGCCGAGTCGGACGTTCTGCAGCAGGCGTCCGCCGAAGATGTTGCGATGGTCGACGCCGACCGTGTGCGTCGTAGTGTTGGAGGTGATGCCGCGTGTGCGGTCGAAGCGTTCGGCGTAGGCGGTCCCGTACCAGCCGGCGTCGCCCTCGGCGGGCGCGCGGTTCAGGACCAGCGAGCTGCGGCGCGCGTTGCCGAAGCCCGGATTGTTGGCCTGCGTCGAGCGAGGATCGAGGCCTTTCTCGAGGTCCGGCAGCAGGAGATAGCCGGCGGCGGCGAAGTCGGCGACGTAGCGGGTGACGCGCAGGCTGTAGCGGGCGTCGCCAATGCGCGTGCCGAGCTTCCAGAAGAAGGTGTCGCGGTCGGTGCGGGAGTCGCGGCGATAGCCGTCGTTGCGGTAGAGGTCGGCGACGAGGAGCGAATCGATCTTCGGCAGGCCGCCCAGGACAGCGCCAGGAGAGCCGCCGCCGGAAGCGCTGTCGGAAGCGCTGTCGGAGGTGCCGCCGAAGGTGTTGGAGAGTACGAGGGTGGCGCGCCGCAGGCCGTAGCGCTCGACGCTGACGCCCAGGCTGGACGGCGTCGCGGCACCGCCGTCGCGGGTGCGGATGTCCACCGCGCCGGCGCGGTTCTGGTCGCCGTAGAGCGCGGAGATCGGTCCCTTGACGACGTCGATGCCGCCGATCAGGTCGCCGACCAGCCATTCGAGGAACACCGGGCCGTGGCCGGCGCCGCCCTGGCTGGACGGGATGTTCTGCGGCACGCCGTCGACGTAGACGGCGGTGTCCGCGCCGTGCGTGCCCTGCGTGGCGAAGCCGCGCATGCGCAAGCCGTTGCCCGTCTCGCCCTGGTCGATGTTGTTGGCCAGGACGCCGGGGACGCGGCGGAAGACGTTGGAGATGTCGCGGCCGATGTTGGTCGCGGCGATGTCCTCGTCGCTCAGGTGCTGGACGGCGCCGGGCAGGGCGGTCGGCTTGAGGCTCAGCTCGTTGCGGTCGCCGGGCTGGCGGACCGTCGAGGCGGACTTGCCGGAGACCTCGACGCGTCGCAGGGGTTGCGCGTCGGCGGGAACGTCGGAAGCCGGCGTGGGCATGACGGCCTGGGCATGGGCCAGGTCGACCGCGAAGGCCAGCGAGAGGAGGAGGGCCAGCGGAGTCGGCGCGAAGGGGAAGGAAATGGAGGTGGAGGTGGAGGTGGAGGACGTGGATCGGTTCGAAGACATGGGAGAGCCCGGGGAATTGGAGAAGGTCGACACGCAGCGCGGCCGTCACCCGGCACCGGAGGTGCGGATGAGGTCGTGCAGACGTGGAGAGGTCAGGTGTCCGGAGCGGACGGGAACCTAGGCCCGGGGTGGCCCTCGAGGATGCGCGGCCAGCACGCAGCGACCGGTGGGCAGTCCACAGGTCGGCGCGAGCGGCGGGGGAGAGGCTTCCGCATGGAAGCTGAAGGCGAGCGGCGTGTCCGACGCGGCGAAGAGCTGCGCATGGAACAGGCACCAGGCGCATCCGCCGCCCTTGACCTCGCCGTTGCCGCCATCGAGACCATCGGCCTCGCTGTGGTCGGCGAACGCGAATGCGTTGGCGATCAAGGCGGCGTCGACATCGACGGAAGCCCCGACGACGGTGGCGGTGACGCCGTCAGCGGAGGCGCTTGAGGCGCTTGAGGCGCCGACGAGTTCGGCGACGGCCTGGCTCGCATGCCGGGCTTCGTGCAACGGCCACGCCAGCAGCACGCTCGCCACCAGCAGGGCGAACGTCCACAGCGTGAGGGACCGGTTGAAACGAGGCATGACGGCAGAGGAGGGCGATGAAACGCGCGGGCGGCATTGTGCACCGGTGTTCGTGACGCACCCGTTGGTCATGCGAAGGTCATGCGACAGTCGGGGCATGTCTTCTCCCCGTGTCGACCGTCCGGCTGAACGCCGCCCCGGCTCCCCGCCCAAGCTGCTGCGCACCGCACGCCTGCTGATGCGGGCCTCCGCGCCCGCGCTCGCCGCAGCGGCGATCGACTTCCAGTCGCGCAACCTGGCGCATTTCGCCCGCTGGGATCCGACGCGCCCGGCCAATCATTGGGCGCTCGAGGTCACGCGGGCGCGGCTCGCCCGCGAGGACGTCGCCTTCGGCGCCGGGACGATCTGGCGCTACTGGCTGTCGCTGTCCGAAGCGCCGGATCGGCTGATCGGCGTGTGCGCAGTGTCGGATGTCGTGCGGGGCGTGTTCCAGAGCGCGATGCTGGGCTACAGCCTCGACGCGGGGTGCGTCGGCGGCGGACTGATGCAGGAGGCGCTGAAGCACCTGATCGACGAGGTCTTCGGCGCATCGGTGTCGCTGCATCGCCTGCAGGCGTCGGTGAGGCCGGAGAACGAGCGCAGCCGTCGGGTGCTGGAGCGCCTGGGCTTCCAACGCGAGGGCTTCAGCCCGCGCTACCTGTTCATCGACGGCGCGTGGCGCGATCACGAGACCTTCGCGCTCATCAATCCGCACTGGGGCGAGACCCAGCGGCCGGCGACGTGACGCGCGGGGCATGTTCGCGACGCTGACCATCCTCCTGCCTCTCTTCGGCGACGATCGCGACACTCATCGTCGTGTGCGTGCTGTTCTCGGTCGCGAGTTGAAGCTGGAGGGCACCGAAGAGCCGGGAAGTTTTTCCTTCGCATTTGCTTGTGCGGTGCGCTTCGTTGGCTGGGCACGCCGACGCCCGCAGGCTATGGGGTTGTCGTGACTGATGACTCCCGAAAGCCCCCATGTCCCTTCGTTCGTCCTTCCGGCCGTTGAACTCCGGAATCCCGCTGAGTGCTGTCGCGCTCGCTGCCATCGCCAGCCTCGCACCCGCCGTCCAGGCTCAACCGCAATCGGCAGCATCGTCGGTCGCCGCCTCCGGTGATCAGCTCCAACAGGTCGTCGTCACCGGCACGCGTCGCGTGAACCGGACAGTTGCGGAGTCCGAATCGCCGGTCGACGTGCTCAGCGTCGCCGATCTGCAACGTACGGGGACCTCCGAACTCGCGACGGCGCTCGGGCAGTTGCTGCCCTCGCTGAACTTCCCGCGGCCGTCGCTGACGGACGCGTCCGATGCCGTGCGGCCCGCCCAGTTGCGCGGGCTGTCGCCGGACCAGACCCTCGTGCTGATCGACGGCAAGCGCCGGCACACCACCGCCGTCGTCAACATCAACGGCACGCAGGGCCGCGGCTCCGCACCGGTGGACCTGAACACCATCCCCTTCGCCGCCATTGAACGCGTCGAGGTGCTGCGCGACGGCGCCGCCGCGCAGTACGGCTCCGACGCGATCGCCGGCGTGATCAACATCGTGCTGAAGAAGGGCGCCAAGGGCGGCAGCGTCAATGCCGAGGTCGGCCAGACCGATTCGGGCGACGGCTTCCGCCACACCGAGGCGGCCAGCGCCGGATTCGCGCTCGGCCAGGATGGCTGGGTACGCTTCGCGCTCGAGAACCGCCATCAGCAGCGCACCAACCGCGCCGGCGTCGACACGCGCGACCCGGCCACGGAGCCGCGTTTCGGCCAGGTCAACAACCGTCTGGGCGATCCGGACAGCCACCAGCAGTCCGCCGTGATCAACGCGGAGATCACGCTGACCGGCAGCTTGCAGGCCTATGCCGTCGCCACGCTGAGCCATCGCGACACGGTGTCCGCCGCGTTCTGGCGCACCCGTGCGACCGCCGTGGCCAACAACGTCGCCGGGCTGTATCCGGAGGGTTTCCTGCCGCTGCAGGACAGCAGCACGGTCGACACCGGCATCGTCGCCGGCGTGCGCGGTGAAGTCGCCGGCTGGTCCTGGGATGCGAGTGTCAACCACGGCCGCAACCGCTTCGACATCGCCGTGGCCAACACGGCCAATTACTCGCTCGGCAACGCGAGCCCGACGCGCTTCGACGCCGGCCGGCTCAGCAACCAGCAGACGGTGCTGAACCTCGACCTGTCGCGCGAAGTCGACCTCGGTCTCGCCGCGCCGTGGACGCTGGCGCTTGGCGCCGAGGCGCGCCGTGAGCGATATGAGATCGACGCCGGCGAGCCCGCGTCCTATCAGGCCGGCGGCGCCTCCGGTTTCCCCGGTTTCCAGCCGAGCAACGCCGGCGCGCATTCGCGTCGCGACGTGGCGGCCTATGCCAGCCTCGAAGGCCAGGTGACGAAGGCTCTCAGCGCCTCCGCCGCGCTGCGGGCCGAACACTACAACGACTTCGGCAACGCGACCTCCGCGAAGCTGTCCGGCCGCTACGTCTGGTCGCCGGCCGTCGCGTTGCGCGGCACGGTGTCCACGGGCTTCCGAGCGCCTTCGCTGGCGCAGCAGTACTTCGCCACCACGTCGACCAACCTGATCAACGGCGCGCTGGTCGACGCCGGCACCTTCCCGGTCGAGTCCGCTCCCGCGGCGGCGCTCGGCGCGAAGCCGCTCAAGGCGGAGAAGTCGCGGAACGTGAGCCTCGGCCTGTTGCTGCAGCCACTGGCGCAGTGGCAGACGACGGTCGACGTCTATCAGATCGACATCGACGACCGCATCCTGCTGTCGGCCAACCTGACCTTGCCGGTCGCGCTTCGCAACCAGCTGGCGGCGCAGGGCGTGCTGGTCAGCGCGGGGCGCTACTTCACCAATGCGCTGGACACGCGCACGCGCGGCGTCGACGTCGTGAGCACCTGGCAGCAGGACTGGGGCGGCGCGGGCCGCGGCCAGTACACGGTCGCGTACAACCACAACAGGAATTCGATCCGGCATGTCGACGACAACCCGGCGATCCTGACCGCCAACAGCCTGGAGCTGATCGACCGCGTCTCGCTGGCGCGCGCCACGATCGGATCGCCCAAGGACAAGCTGGTGCTCGGTGCCGAGCACCGCTGGGGACCGTGGATCGCTCGCGCGGCGGCGAGCCGCTACGGCAGCTTCGTGATCCGGCAGTCCATCGCGGCCAACGACCAGACCTTCGGGCCGGCGTGGCTGCTCGACCTGTCGGCAGGGTGGGAGCAGGGCGCCTGGTCCTGGAGCGCCGGCGTCGACAACCTCACCAACCGCTACCCCGATCGCGTGATCACGCCGAATGCCGTCGGAGGGATCCTGGCCTACAACCAATTCTCGCCATTCGGCGCGAACGGCCGTCAGTACTACGCGAAAGCGGGATATCGCTGGTAATGCGCCACCGCCGGGATGACTCCCTCTCCCGCACTGCGGGAGAGGGGCTCAAGGCTGGTGCGGCGTCCGCTTCAACGACCCGCCCTCGGCACGTTCCGGAAGCTGTTGGCGAGGCGGTGGTAGGTGGTCATGAGGTCGATCGTGAATTTCCTCCCCCATCTCAACCCCGTCATCCTGGGAGGAACGACCCTTGCCATGCAAGCGGTTCCACTCCGATCTTGACGGGAACGCCCATGGACATCGACCCCCGCCCGCCGCGCGACCTCTGCGTCGGCACCGCTTCCGGACTGCTCGGCGGCCTGATCGGCGCCGCCGCGATGACGGCCTTCCAGGCAGGTCTGGAGCGGGTCGGCATCACCTCCGGCGTGCGCGGCATGCCCTCGACCGAACGGGCCGCCGAGCGCGTCGCCAAGCTCACGGGCCGTCGCCTGCCCCGCAAGCGCCGTCCCGCGGCCGGCGAAGCCGTCCACTACGGGATGGGCTCGCTGGTCGGCGGTCTGTACGGCGCGGCCGCCGAGCTGCAACCGCGCGTCACCGCGGGATGCGGCACGGTCTTCGGCGTGGCCGCGGCGACCGTCGTCGACGAGACGCTGGTGCCCGCCTTCCGTCTCGGCGATCCGATCACTCGGGCGCCGCTGCAGTCGCATCCATATTCGTATGTCTCGCACCTGGTATACGGCGCGTTCACCGAATCGGCGCGACGCTTCTTCCGTCGCTTCTTCGGCGACGTGCGCACGGGCGCGCAGCTCGTGCGGGAAGCGAAGGCGCAGGGCGTGCCCGTCGTCGCCGTCAAGCCGGCCGATTCACGCCGTACGCTGTTGCTCGCCTTCCTGCTCGGCAGCACCGCCGGGCCGCGGACCAGCGCGCCGCTGACCGTCGCCAGCTGGGCCGCGAAGTGCGGCTGGATCGACGTCAAGGACTCGCCGCTGGCCTTCCTGGGCTCGACCCACGCCGTGGCGGTCACCACCCCGATGGCGATCGGCGAACTCATCGTCGACAAGCTGCCTGCGACGCCCGATCGCACCGATCCGCCGGGGCTCGCGGCGCGCGCGGTCAGCGGGGCGATCTCGGGCGCGGCGCTGGCGGGCGGCCGTTCATGGCCCGCGGCCTTCGCCGGCGCGATGGGCGCGGTCGTGGCCACCTATGCGGGCTACACCTTGCGCGAGAAGCTGTCCGACGCACTCGGCCACGACTTCCCGGTCGCGGCGGTCGAGGACTTCATCGCCTTCGGCGGCGCGACGATGGTGTGTCTGGCTCAGCTGGGGAGCAACGCGGCGGACGCCGCGGCCACGCCGTCAAACGCCACCGATTCCTACAACGATGCGCTCTCGGTGCTGGGATGGCCGCACAGCTGAGCGGCCGGCCATCGGATCAACGCCCGATCAACGCCGGATCAGCACGGCCACCATCGCGGCGCAGAGCGCCATCGCGCCGAGGTAGAGGCCCCAGTCGCGAAAGTGGCGGCGGCGGTCCTCTCGATCGCCTGCCTGGTCCGTGCCTCTCGCAAGCAGGGCGCCCGCCGCATAGAGCCCGGCGACGATCACCGCCGCCGCGAGCAGGTTGCGGCCTTCGCTCATGTCGTCGCTCGCATCGAGCCACACCGCCGACGCCGCGCCCGTCATCGCGAGCAGGCTGACCGCGCGCCAGCGGTCCAGCCGGCTCACCAGGGGATCGAAGCGCGGCTGGCGTAGCCGCTCGCCGTCCGGCTCGGCCGCCGCCGAGCTTCCCGGCGACGCCCAGCCGGGCGACTTGAACAGCACCCGGATCCGGTCCGCCCAGCGCGGCGTGGCCCGCACGCGGTGGAAGAGCTCACCATAGAACTGCCCCACCGCGCGGATCGGATTCCAGCTGTGCAGTGCCTTGACCGTCCCGTAGACGCAGGGTTCGGTCTCTTCGGCGAAGGTCCCGAACATCCGGTCCCAGACCACGAGCACCGCGCCGTAGTTCTTGTCCAGGTAGCCCGGATTCACCGCATGGTGGACGCGGTGGTTGGACGGTGTCGAGAAGACGCGGTCCAGCCAGCCGAGCCGGCCGATGTGCTCGGTGTGGATCCAGAACTGGTACAGCAGCACGAGCAGCCCGGCCATCACGTACTGCTCCAGCGGCAGGCCCAGCAGCGCCATCGGGAGGAAGAACGGCCAGCCCATGAGCGCGTAGAAGCTCTCCTGGCGCAGGGCGGTCGTGAGGTTGAAATGCTCGCTCTGATGGTGGACCGTGTGCGCCGCCCAGAAGAGGGCGCTCTCATGGCTGGCGCGATGCAGCCAGTAGTCGCAGAAGTCGTACACGACGATGGCCGCGGCCCAGCCCCACCAGCCGTCCCAGACCGAGGCCGGCAGCAGCGCCAGGTGCGGCTGCAGCCAGGCGTACATGCCGTTCTGGAACAGCGGCGTCACCGCAGCCACCGCCAGGCTCATCAGGCCCTGGCTCAGGCTGCTGATCGAGTCGGAGAGCCGGTAGGTGTCGCGCCCCTTCAGCCGCCCCCACAGCCATTCGAAGGCGATCAGGAGTCCGAACAGCGGGACGGCGATGAGCAGGACGCGATGCATGGCGGGAAGGCGGGAAGGCGGGAAGGCGGGGGGGACGGCGGGGGGAGGGGGCAGGACTGGCCTCAGAAGCGATACCAGAGACTGGCGCTGAAGGTCTGCTGTGTCCGGGAGGTGGTCAGCGGCGAGCGCGACGCGTCCCCGACCAGCCGCGCGTCCAGCCACTGGCCGCTGACCGACCAGTGCCCGGAGAACTTGTGCTCGCCGCTGAGCGCCACGCTCCAGTCCATCATCCCGGCGCGCGGGCGCCAGGCCGGCAGGCCGCTGGCGCGGGACTCGCCCGGCCCGATGCCATAGCTGCTGCGCAGGTGCGCGCCGTTGGCGGCGGTGGCGCCCAGCGTGACGGCGATGAGCTCGTCGCCCAACGGGAGGCCCGAGGTCAGGCCGAGCTCGAGCAACTCGCCGTCATGACGGCGGCCGCTGCCCCAGGAGAAGCCCGACTGCAGCATCAGCCACGAAGTCGCCTGCACATTCGCGAAGGCCTCCGTCGTGACGCGCGAGCCGAGCCGGTCGACGCCCTTGGGGGTGACCCGCGAGGGTCGTCCGAACTCGGGCCACAGCCGCGCGCCCGCCTGCCAGGTCCTGGCCGTGTCCGCATCGGCCACCCAGGGCACGAGGTTCCAGCCGACGCCGAGATCCGTGGAGACGAAACCGCCTTCGGGTGTCAGCACTTCGACGGCCGGCAGCAGGTCGTTGCTCCGGGCGCGGCTGCCGGGCGCGGAGGGCCAGCTGCGGGTGGACAGCCCGCCGGACCAGCTCGTCTCAGCCGGCGGCGCGTCCATCAGCACCAGGCTGCCCGCCGCCATCGCCGGACCGGACACGGGGCCCGCCGCCAGACCGACACACAGCATCGGCGCGATCGGCAGGACGAGAGGACGGAGAAGGCGGCGCATTGGGTCTCGGAAGTTGGACGGAATTCTAGGGAGCGGGCGGCGACCAGACCTTGCTGGAGGCTGTCGTCGCTTCGGTTCCCGTCCAGCGCCGTCTTGCCTGACTGCGGCGTGTCCGTGCAGAGTACGTTTGCAGATCCCACCTCATGGGGGATAGCCCCGCCGCAATTCGCGCGATAGATAGGGAGGGGAATGACAACGTTGACGACTTACATCGGCAACATGTCGTCACAAGTGTTTCGGGCTTCACCCCTCAGGGTTCCCCCTGAAGAGGGGGCGACGCAAGTGACCATCGGCCTATCATGCAGAGCTTCTCCGGCGTGCAGTAAAGGGTGACGACGACCGTGCCGGAGACCCATCGGTCAGTCGAAAAAGGGAGGCCCTATGGAAGCAGTGTCCGTTGCCCGTACGTTCGAGGCGGCTGGGAGTGGTGGCTATGCGTTGCCGGCGGTCAAGCGCCGGGTGCTGCTGGTCGACGACCACGAACTGGTGAGGGCGGGGATCCGCACCCTGTACCAGTCGCTGGACGAGATCGACATCGAGTGGGTGGAGGCGGCGTCGCTGCAGGAAGGTCTGCTGGCGTACGCGCAGGGCGGGGCGGTGGATGCCGTGCTGCTCGACCTCAACCTGGGGGACTGCAAGGGCCTGCAAGGGCTGCGGCAGTTCATGGAGGCCTATCCCGAGGCCCGCGTCGTCGTCTTCAGCGGCACGCAGGATGAATTCGTCGTCCGCCAGGCGCGCGCGCTGGGCGCCGTCGGCTACCTGCCCAAGGGCGCGATGATGGCCGAGATGCGCAGCACGCTGCGCGCGCTGCTGGCCGAGGGCCAGCGCCATCGGCAGTCGCAGTCGGGCACGCTGTTCCCGCGCTTCCCGTCCTCGGCGATGTACGACCGTGTGGCCGAACTCGGCCCGCGCCACCTGGAGATCCTCGAGCTGGTGCTGTCCGGATGCAGCAACCAGGAGATCAGCAACTCGACGCAGCTGTCGCTGGGCACGGTGAAGAACTACGTCTCCTCGCTGCTGCTCGCGCTGGACGTCAAGTCGCGCTCGCACATGATCAGCCTCTTCCGCTGACGCGGTGGCCGCGGTCCATCGGGGCGATCCTCGGGGCGCTCAACAGGGGGGCGAGCCCGCCCCCGACACCACCTTCCCCCCGACCGAACTCTTCATCGACTCGCCGGACGTCCCTGACGTGCCGGCGAGCGCCGTTTCTGGAACGCCCACGGGAACGCCCCCTGGTGCGTCTTCTGGGACGTCTTCTGGTGCATCTTCCGACACGTCCTCGGCCGCGCCTCCCCGCCCCCCATCGGCGGAAGCCCCGATGGGTGCATCAGCGCACGCGCCGTCGCCGGCCGAGAGCCTGGGCGTACGTCCGAAGCGCTCCCGGCGTCCCCCCAAACCCAGCCTTTTCGTGGCGGTTGCCGGTGCCGTCGCGGAGAACGACGAGGCCGTCCAGGAAGGCCGTCGCCGCGAGCGCCGCGCGATCGCGCGCCGCTTGCAGGACGCCGGTTTCGACGAGGCCTGGAGCCACTGGCCCTGGCTGCTGACGGCGGTCGCCGTGCCGCTGGTCTCCGCGCTGCTGCGCGGCGTGCCGGGCACGGGGCTGGTGGTCTGGGTCTTCGGCGTGATCGCGCTGGCCGTGGGGTGCGTCTTCACCGCGAGAACCCTCTCGCGACGCGGGTCCCGGAGCGACAGCAGCCGCATGGCGTTCTCCGACCGCGAGGGACGGCGACTCCTCTTCCTGCAGGCGGCGGGCTGCCTCGGGCTGCTCAGCCTGCATCCGTGGCTGGCCGAATCGCCGGGCGCGCGCGGCCTGCTCACCGGCCCGCTGCTGGCGGCCACCGCGGCGGTCGTCGGCGTCCTGCTCGCGCCCATGGGACGCTGGGCCGCGGTGATCGCGGTGCTGCCGGCCTCCGAAGGCCTGGCGCGGCTCTTTGATCCGAGCGCGCGCGCCGGTGCGGGCCCGGTGTGGTTCCTCGCCGCGGCGGTGGTCGGCGGTCTGGCCCTGCTCGAACACCATCGCTGGCAGCGCGCCAAGCGCCTGCTGATGGAGCAGGACCTGCAGGTCAGCACGCTCGAACAGGACCGCGACGGCGCGATCCGAGCCGACCAGGAAAAAAGCCGTTTCCTCGCCATCGCCAGCCACGACCTGCGCCAGCCCGTGCATGCGCTCGGGCTCTTCGCCGCGAGCCTGGAGCGACGCCTGCAGGGCACCGAGGAAGAGCCGCTGATCCGCAACGTCATGCGCTCGATCGAGGGGCTGGAACGGTCCTTCAACGCGATGCTCGACATCTCCCGGCTGGACGCCGGTACGGTCGAGCCCAACCTCCAGCACTTCACCCTGCGCGACCTGTTCCGGCGTCTGCACATGCACTACGCGGGGCAGGCGGAGGCGGCGGGACTGGGGCTGCGCTTCTCACCCGGCGGCAAGTCCGTCACCAGCGATCCGCAGTTGCTCGAGCGCATCCTGGGCAACCTGATCCAGAACGCGATCAAGTACACGGAGGAGGGCGGTGTCGTGGTGGTCGCGCGGTCGACCTCCACCCACCTCAACCTCGAAGTCTGGGACACCGGCATCGGCATCAAGTCCAGCGACCTCCCGCGCATCTTCGCGGAGTTCTACCAGGTGGGCCAGAGCGAGCGCAGCCGCACCCAGGGCCTCGGCATGGGCCTGGCCATCGTCAAGCGCCTGGCGCACCTGCTGGGCTACCGGCTGATGGTCGCGTCGCGGCCGGGCCGTGGGACCATGTTCCGGCTCAGCATCCCGCTGGGCGGTCTGCCGGAGATCCCCGAGTTCACGACGGCGGCCGACACCGTCCCGATGCCGGTGATGGAGCCGCGCTCCGTACTGGTCATCGACGACGAGGAGCCGATCCGCATCGGCCTGCAGCTGCTGCTGGAGGAGTGGGGCTACGAGTCCATCATCGCGGCGACCGCGGCTGAGGCGGCCGAGGCGGTGCGCAAGCGCGCCGAGCCGCCGGACCTGATCCTGTCGGACCTGCACCTGGGGGACGGGCCGGACGGCATTGCCGCGATCCGTGCCGTGCGGGAGCTCTGCCGCATGGAGGTGCCGGCGATCCTCGTCACCGGCGACACCAGCCGCGAGGAACTGCGCCGCGCCACCGAGAGCGGTCACACGGTGCTCTTCAAACCTCTGCAGCCGCGCAAGCTCTTCAACGCCCTGCGCGGCATGGTGTCCTGACCCGAAGTCAATGACCACGATCTCCGACCCCTTGACGCCCCGCCGCCTGACGTCCGCGGCCTGGGCGCTGCGCATCCAGTTCTTCGTCTCGGGCGCCCTGTTCGCGACCTGGGGTGTGCACGTGCCGACGGTGAAGGCGCATTACGGCCTGGGTGAGCAGTCGCTGGCGATTGCGATGCTGGCCTCCGGGGTCGGCGCGCTGCTGGCGCTGACGCAGGCCGGTCGTGTCGTGGCGCGGTTCGGTCCGCGTGGCGTGGCGGGGCTGACGGGCGTGCTCTGCGCGGCCGGCGTATCGATGCTGATCGCGCCCAGCGTGTACCTCGGGCTCGTTCTTCTGCTGATGCTCTTCGGCGCGACGGCCAGTCTCTTCGACGTCGCCATCAACGCCGAGGCCACCGAGATCGAACACCAGGCCGCCCGGCCGCTGATGAGCAACTTCCATGCGATGTTCAGCCTGGGCGGCATGGTCGGTGCCGGCGTCGGCAGCCTGCTGCCGCTGCTGGGCTGGACGCCGCAGACGCACCTGATCGTGGCCTGCGGGACGGGCATGGTGCTGATCCTCGGGGCCTGCGCCGCGATGCTGAAGATGAAGACCGATGCCGGCGAATCGCAGCCGCTGAGCCTGCCGCGCGGCGTGCTCGCGCTGATCGGCACGCTGGCCGCGCTGGGCTTGATCGCCGAGGGCGCGATGTACGACTGGAGCGTGCTCTTCATGAAGCAGGAGCGTGCCAGCGACGCGAGCCTGTCCGCGCTCGGTTATGCGAGCTTCAGCCTGGCGATGGCGCTGGGGCGTTTCGGCGGCGACTGGGTGCGGGCGCGTGTCGCGCCCGTCCCGTTGATGCTCGCGAGCGGACTGATGGCGGCCGCCGGAATGGCGACCGCGCTGCTGGTGCCGGTCGCCTCCGCGGGTCTCCTGGGCTTCGCGCTGGTCGGCCTGGGCTTGTCCAACGTCGTCCCGGTGCTGTTCAGCGCGGCTTCGAAGGTGCCCGGCGTCAGCGCCGCGCACGGCATCGCGGCGGTCTCGTCGCTCGGCTACCTCGGCATGATGGCCGGCCCGCCGCTGATCGGGATGATCGCGGAGCACACCTCGCTCACGGCCGGGCTGTCCTGCGTCGTCTTCTTCGCGCTGTTCATGGCCGCCAGCGCCCAGCGCGCGCTGGGCGGCACGGCTCGTCCCGCGGCACCTGCCGCCGCGGACTGACGTCGCCGCCTGCGCTCCTGTAGGCGAACGCCCGACACGCGCATCGGGCGTTCCCCGAGGCGACGATGCGTCGTCGCCCTCGTGCCACGGCACGCCCTCGTCCCTACAGTTGATCCTGACAACGGAATTCGAGCTTCCGTTGTTCATGCTTCTCTCTCGCATGGTCCGCCTTTTCCCTCTGCAGGCGGACGAACTTTCGGCCCCGGTCTCACGACCGGGGCCTTTTCTTTTCGGGGCGGCGCTTTGCGGTCGGGGTCAGACCGCGCGGACTACTGCGTGTCGATCGACGACGATCCGTCGCAGGTCGTCTCCTGGATGCCGCAGATCTGATCCAGCCAGGCGCGGAAGCGGCCTTTGGGCTGCCCTGAGCGAGCCGCAGGAGCGATCTGCAGATAGGGCCGCATCTCGGCGGAGAAGCGCGATTCCTCGTAATCGACCTGCACCCAGCTGCCGCTGCAGTCGACCAGTCGCCCGGCGGCGATGGTGCTGCTGCCATCGAAGAAAAGGCCATCCTTGAGTTGCACGGCGACGGGTGCCTTGGCATCGGGTCGGGTGCGCCCGACATTGGCTTGCGACTTCACGACGAGCTTGCGACCGCTGACCCAGCCTTCGCCCTCGTAGACGGGCCGAGCTGGCTGGCCGGTCAGCGATTCGTCCTCAAAAGCCTCGCGGATGCGGAACCAGCCCTTGGCGGTGGCGGTCACCTTCACGAACACACGGGCACGCATGCCCGATTCGTCTTTCCAGACCGGAGGCAAGGTGCCTACGGGACTGCTCGTACCGGCGCGCGTGCCTAAGATGCGTGCCCATGAACAGCACGACTTCGACGCAACGGCTTCGCATCGACTGGCGCGGGCGGGCCACCGACATCGAATACACCTGGGTCAACGAGTCGATCAGCGACGCGCCGGTCATGGTCTTCCTCCACGAGGGCCTGGGATCCATCGCGATGTGGCGCGACTTCCCCACTCGCTTGTGCGAAGCCATCGGCATGCGCGGGCTCGTGTACTCGCGGCCGGGGTATGGGCGCTCGACGATGCGCGCGCCGGACGATCGTTGGGGCGTCGACTACCTGCATCGCCAGGCGCATGAGGTGCTGCCCGCGGTACTCGCCAAACTGGGCGTGACGTCGCCGCCGTGGCTGTTCGGGCACAGCGATGGCGGCTCCATCGCGCTGCTGCATGCGGCGACATTGCCGACCGCGGGGGCAGTCGTTGCTGCGCCGCACATCGTGGTCGAGGACCTGTCGCTCGACGGCATTCGCAAGACCGTTGAGATCTACGAGGCGGGTCCGCTGCGCGATCGTCTGGCGCGATTCCACGACGATCCGGATTCGCCGTTCGGCGGATGGAGCGGGACCTGGCTGAATCCGGCGTTCCGCGACTGGTCCATCGTCGAGGAGATCCGTGCGATCACCTGTCCGCTGCTGGCGATACAGGGCGACGACGACGAGTACGGCACGCTCGAACAGATCCGGGGCATCGCCCGCGAAGTGCCGCAGACGCGCCTCTTGGAGATTCCCGCATGCGGCCATTCGCCGCACAAGGACAAGCCTGTCGAGGTGATCGCAGCCGTCAGAGACTGGCTGGGGACAACAGCCCCATCGTCATCGCCTTGAGCGTTGCTGCGGCCCGCGTGCTGCATTCGAGCTTGCGGAACGCGCTTTCCAGGTGGGTCCGCACGGTGGCGGGGCTGATGCCGAGGACTTTGGCGGCTTCCTTGTTGCTTTCGCCGATGGCGATGCGGCCGAGCACCTCGGTCTCCCGCGCGGAGAGCGTGACGATCGGGACGGGCGCGGCGGATGAGGAGGAGGGCGCGGACGCCGGAGCTGTCGCGCGGCGACGTTCGGCGCCGCAGACGGCCTCAGCCGCTTCGGCGTCGAGGTGGCCTGCCGCCACTTCCGCGCTCATGGCCGCGCGCGCCGCGTCGGTATCGAGCGCCGGTGCGCCGGGGCGGCCGGTTCGCACGGTCACCCACGCGGAGGCGGCTGCGAGCACGCGTGCGGGCATCGGGATCGCGGCGCCTGCTGCGCTTCGAAAGGATCCGGAGCCGTCCATGCGTTCGTCGACGTAGGACGCGAGCTCGGCTTCCGCGTGCAGCGCGCTCAGGCGTCGCGCGGCGCGTCCGGTCCAGTAGGGCATCAGGCGGAGCTTCTCGCGGTCAGCCTCGCCGAGCCGACGGCCTTCGCTCCAGAGCGCGTTGGGCACCGACGCGCGGCCGATGCCGTGCAGCAGGCCTGCGCGATGGAGTCGCTCCTGCGCGGCAGCGTCGAAGCCGAGCACCGCGCCCGCTTCGCGCGCCGCGTCGGCCACGCGCCGCGACAGGCCCGTCATCCACGGCAGCTTGAGGTCGATGACGTCGGCGACCAGCTCTAGCGGTGTGTCCAGCGTCGCCAGGGTCGCGTCGAGATCGTGCGAACCGTCCTCATGGGCTCCGGCGTCCAGCGCTGTCATCCACGCCTGCGCGTTCCTGCTCACGAGGTCCACCAGCGCCTTCGGATACTTCGCGTCCGAGCGCTCGCCGATGTAGCGCAGAGCCGCCGGCAGCCCGTGCACGCGCGAGAAGATCTCGAGGTCTCCCGCCAGCGACACGTGGAAGACGACGGCGGGCACCTCGTCGCTGTTCAGGCCGTCGGGCTTGCCGTGACCGTCCCAGGTCTCGAAGAGGTGGCGCATCGCGCGCTCGATGTTGCCGGGCAGGCCCAGCAGCCGGGCGATCTCGCCCGCGACCTCGCAGTGGATCAGCGCCGCCTCGCCGAGCGTGCCGGCCAGGGCCGAGGCTTCCTCGGCCGAGCCGTTGGACAGCATCGCGTCGCGTCCGCCGACGTCGTCGCCCAGCGCGGCGGCGATCTCCGGCGCGTTGGCCGTGCAGCCGGACCATCGCAGCAGCGCGACGCAGGCCGCGTGCCCCGGCGCTTGATCCGCGTCGCGGCCGGGCGCCAAGCCCTCGGCGCGCGCAGCCTCGGCGATGCGCGTGGCGAGCCATCCGGTCCGCGTCGAATGGTCGACCGGCTGGCCCATGCTGAGGTCGCCCACGAACGCCAACGCGCGCACGGCGTCGAGCACCGGCACGCGCGAGCCCGCTGCGACGGCGGCCGAGGCGGCTACGGTGGTCGTGGCCGTCGCGGCGGGTGCCGTCGAGCGGGAAGTCGGAAGGGGCGGGGAAGAGGAGGGCGAAGGTTCAGTCACGGCGTCCCAGGGGCAAAGTCCAACGCGCCGCGGGCACCGCGCCATGGGTGCCCGCGGACGGCGCGGACCTTACCGGGATTGCCGGACGGCGTCCAGGATGACCTTTGCGACCGCTTCCGGCTGCGACTGCTGCGGCACGTGCGAGCTGTCGACCTTGGTCACCTTGGCGCCGGCGCGCGCGGCCATCGAGGCCTGCGCTTCCGGGGCGATCATGCGGTCGGCCGTGGCCAGCAGGTAGTACGAGGGCTTGTTCTTCCATGCCGCGGCCGACACGGTCTGCTCGAAGGCCTTGGCCTGGATCGGACCTTGCGTCGCCGTCATCACGGCCGTCGCCGCGGCGGGCAGGTCCTGCGCGAAGTGGTTCTTCATGCCTTCGGCGGTCAGGCTCAGCCAGCCTTGCGCGTCGGCCTTGAAGTGCCCGACGCCAGACGGCGTGGGGAAGCCCTTGCCCTGCTCGGCGGTGTTCTGGCCGACATTGGGCGCGAAGGCGGCCACGTAGACCAGCGACGCGACCTTGTCCGAGTTGCCGGCTTCGGTGATCACCGTGCCGCCCCAGGAGTGGCCGACCAGCACGACCTTGCCCGGCTGCGCGTCGATCGCGCGACGCGCGGCGGCGACGTCGTCGGCCAGCGAGCTCAGCGGGTTCTGCACCGCGGTGACCTGCACGCCTTCGCGCTGCAGCAGCGGGATGACCTTGGCCCAGTCGGAGCCGTCGGCGAAGGCGCCGTGGACGATCACGACCGACGGTTGGGCGGGAGCGGCCGGCGTGGCGGCCAGCGCGGCGGTCGACAGACCGGCCGAGGCGGCGAGGGCGGAAGCAGCGGCGGCGGCGACGATGAGGCGGCGGGTGAAGTTCATGGTCAGGCTCCTGGTGGTTGGGAGGGTGTCGAAGGTGTTCAAGACAGGGCTCTACTGTCGCGAATCGGGCCGCGCGCCGGTATCGGACGAATGTCCGAGGTCCGGTTCTCCTAATCGGGGCAGCCGTCGGCACGGGTGACAAGGAAGTGACACGGAGGTGACAGGGGTCGCCGTTGCCCATCGGTATTTACACCGAGCCCGCCACACTCGACCGCGGGCGGTGTGAGTCCGGCGTCAAACGGCCATCGCCCGACGCGGGCGGAGGTCGCCACCGGCGAGCGACACGCGCGCGGGGCCAGGGCTTGCCGCATTCCCAATGCGGATGCGTTTGCGCGCCGTTTGCGCCCGGCGCGACGCGGTCGGACCGGCAAGTCCTGACCCCGGCGAGGGGCCCTCCCAAACCGGCCGACCGGCCCGAAAGAGTCACCCCCTAGGGAAAGAACCACCCCCACACCAAGGGGGAACCGCGGCGCTACCCCCTCGTGCTCTCCGTGACAAGAGTCACAGAATCGACACGCCCGAAGGTCGTCCTCCCGCCGGCCGTCAGCCCTCAAGACAGCGCCCCGCATCACGGTGCGCCGTCGTCCAAGTCCAGGTGGACATCCCACCTTCATCCTGAAAAGGACGCAGCAATGTTCAAGAAGACCTGTCTGGCTCTGGCGCTCGTCGGCGCCGCGGCCGCGGCCCATGCCGGGCCGACCCTCATCAACGAGGGATTCGACGACGTCAACACCCTCCCGGGCTGGACGATCGCCAACCTCGGCACGCCGGTCAACCCCGACATCCTCACCTGGTACCAGGGCAACGTCGGCGCGTTCGACGCGCATAGCGGCCTCCCCACTGCTTACATCGCCTCCCAATGGGGCGCGGTCGGGGCCGGCGGCACGCTGTCGAGCTGGTTGCTGAGCCCGGTGTTTTCGACCGCCGAGAACCTCGAGGTGTCATTCTGGGCGCGCAATGAGGGGGCTGCGGGCTACATCGACCAGTTGGCCTATGGCCTGGTCGACGCGGCCGGCACCTTCGCCAGTTTCGTGCCGCAGGCCAGCGTCACCCTTGTCGGTGAATGGACCCGCTACAGCTTCCAGCTGTCGGGGCAAGGCGCGGGCTCCAGCAGTCGCTTCGCGATCCAGTATTTCGGCGCCGGTGACTTGGCCACCGTGATCGGTGTCGACGACGTCGCCATCAACGTACCCGAGCCGTCGACCTGGGCGCTGGCCGGCGTGAGCCTGCTGGGCCTGGTGGCCGCCCGCCGTCGTCGCACGCAGGCCTGAGCCGCGTGTCGAGTCATCGGAACTTCCGAGTCATCTCCGCAAGGACAACGACCATGATCACCCGCATTTCCCTGGGCCTGGCGATCGCCGCGGCCCTGCCGCTGGCGGCGCAGGCTCACGAAGCCGCCGCGCCGGCTTCCCTGTCCGTCGCAGACGCGGCCGCCGCCGCGGCTGCCGACAGCAACAACATCATCATCGTGCGCGACGCCGAGACCGGCCACCTGCGCCCCGCGACACCCGAGGAGCACAACGCCCTCAAGGCGCTGCCCGCCAATGTCAACGCCCGCGCCCGTGTCGCCTCGCGCGCCGCGGCGCTGACGCCGCTGCTCAAGCAGCATCGCAGCGGCGCGGTCGGCGTCCGCCTGACCGACGACATGGTGAGCCAGTCCGTCATGGTGCGCGGCGCCGACGGCAAGCTCATCGAGGCCTGCTTCGCCAGCAAGGAAGAGGCGGAAGCCTTCATGAAGAACGGCGGCGCGGTCGCCAAGTCGGCCCTGCCCACGGAGTAAGCCATGCAGACATCGTTCAAGAAGACCGTTCTCCGCTCGGCCCTGCTGGCTGCGCTGTGCGGCGCGGGCGTCGCGCAGGCGGCGACCATCGTCATCCAGAGCCGCGATCCCGCAGGCGTCGGCTTCAACGACACGACGCCGGTGGCGCCGGTCGGCGGGAACCCGGGCACCACGCTGGGCGAGCAGCGCATGTTCGTTTACCGGTACGTGGCCGACGTGTGGGAGAAGGCGCTCGACAGCAACGTCACGATCACCGTGAACGCGGGCTGGGAAGCGCTGACCTGCACCTCGTCGCAGGCGGTGCTCGGCAGCGCCGGCGCCTGGAACATCTGGCACGACTTCCCCGGCGGCACGCCCGGGACCTGGTATCCGCAGGCGCTGGCCAACAAGCTGGCCGGCGAGAACCTGAGCGCGGACCAGCCCCCCGGCCCCTCCGGCTACGACAACGTCGACATCAAGACGCAGTTCAACATCAACCTCGGCAAGAGCGACTGCCTGGCCGGCTCACCGTTCTACCTGGGCATCGACGGCAACTTCGGCACCGGCGTGAACTTCGTCGAGACGCTGCTGCATGAACTGGGCCACGGCTTGGGCTTCTCGGTGCTGACGGTCTACACCGGTTCGGTGACCCCCGCGGTCGGCTATCGCCTCAACGCGGACGGCACGGCCTACGTCGCCAGCGGTGGACTGCCCAGCGTCTGGGAACAGTTCATGTACGACAACACGGCAGGCAAGACCTGGCTCACGATGACCAGCGCCGAGCGCGGCGCTTCGGCGGTCAACCCGCTGGGTCTGGCCTGGATCGGCCCCAACGTGCTGGCCGGCGCCGACATGTTGGCAGCGACGCCGGTGCTGAAGATCTCGGCCTCCGCGCCGGGCGCTTCGGGTCAGTATCCGTACGGCACGGCGTCCTTCGGTCCGGCCGTGAGCAGCGGCCTGAACCTGGGCGCGCTGGCGACCGTGCCGGCCGACGCCTCGAACGGCGCTGGCTGCCTGCCCTTCACCCCGGCCGTCACGGCGGCGGTGACCGGCAAGGTGGCGATCATCGATCGCGGCGTCTGCGGCTTCGCGGTCAAGGCCAAGAACGCCCAGAACGCGGGCGCGATCGGCGTGATCATCGCCAACAACGCCGCGGGCGCCGCCCCCGGCCTGGGCGGTGCGGATCCGACCGTCGTGATCCCGACGGTCAGCGTCTCGCAGGCCGACGGCGTCAAGCTGCGCACCGCGATCACCGCGGCGCTGCCTTACGGCACGCGGACCAAGCCGGGTCTGGCCAACGCCTCCCTGGGCGCGGACCCGAGCCGGCGCGCCGGTGCCGACGTGCTGGGTCGTCCGCTGCTGTACACGCCGAACCCCATCGCCTCGGGCTCGTCCGTGTCGCACTGGGACGTGTCGGCCTCGCCGAACCTGCTGATGGAACCGAATATCAGCCCCGACCTGGGCCTGGTCCTGGTGCCGCCCAAGGACCTGACCAAGCCGCTGCTGAAGGACCTGGGCTGGTAATCCCCGCGTCGTCTTGATCGGGCCGGCAGGCCCGGTCGTCCCACCCGCTCGCCCCTGAAGTGGGCGCTTTGCGGGTCGGGTAGGATAGTCCCCGAAAGCCTGGTGCGAAAGCGCCAGGCTTTTTTCTTGCACGCGGCAACCGGACGCCGTCCGGATCCCGCTCGAATGTCGGTGTCATGACCGGGCGATGTCGCTCAAACGGGCGATGAAATCCGCCATGCGGACGTTCGAGGGGGGTGAAGAGGGCGACTGGTTGCGTCTTCAAACAGGCGGGTGGTCAGGACTGGCTGATAATCGCCGGCCCCGGCTAGCCGGAACCTGGTTTTTTACTGGAAGCATTGATGAACAAGAGTGAACTGATCGAAGGCATCGCCACCAAGGCTGGCGTGACCCGTGCCGTGGCCGCGACCGCCCTGGACGCGACCCTGGAAACCATCACCGAAGCGCTGGCCTCCGGCGACCAGATCGCCCTGGTGGGCTTCGGCACCTTCAAGGTGAGCGACCGCGCCGCCCGCACCGGCAAGAACCCCGCCACCGGCGAAGCGCTGGACATCCCGGCCTCCAAGGTCGCGAAGTTCACCGCCGGCAAGGCGCTGAAGGATGCGGTGAACAAGTAAGCCTCCCGGCTTCTTTCACTGGGCGACGCCCGCTCCTGCAACAGCAGGGCGGGCGTTGTCGTTTGTGGGCGGGATCGGATGCGGGACTTCCGGCATGGGGGCAGGTGTTGCCCTTTCTGCCCAAGAGGTTGCGATTCCACCCGTACGTCTGCATCCCTGCGATGGACAAGGCAAGGGAAAGCGAGGACTTGTCGTCTCTGAACGCCCCGTAGTGACAGAGGGTCATAGCAACTGACACGACAACGCCGTGGCAGAGAGTTTCTTCCAATTGCTCAAGCCGACAGTTTGGGAGCCGGCTCAGTGCGGCGGCGCAGGCAAGCGGCCTAGCAACCCGGCGCGGCCGTCCGTCCAACGTAGGGCGACACCTTCGCCGGATTCGGGGTGCACGCCGCTGAGCGCGGTGATTGTTACCTGGTGTGTGACGACCACAAGTACGCCAGGCCCGCGCCACGCCGCCAGCAGCGCGGTGGCTTCGCGCAACTGGTCCGCCTCGCGTTCGGGCTGGCGAAAGAACGAGCCCAAGGCCGGCTGTTCGAGCACCGGCAAACCTGGAAAGGCTAACCGGGCTGTATCCAACGTTCGGCACCAGGGCGATGCCCAAACGGCGGAGACACGCAACTCGCCAAGCTTCTGACGCAGCGCCTCACCCAGACGCCGCGCTTGATCGCGTCCCGCGTCGCTGAGATTGCGTTGCGTGGCGCAGTCGCCGAGCTTGAAGCCCTGCGGATCGCCGCCCCCTGGCGCCAGCGCATGGCGGTAAAGCAGCACGTCGCCGTCCCGAAGGTCCAGCGCCCAAGCGGGCGCGAGCCACAGGCAAAGAAGGCAGGCTAGGCAAAACTTCATAGCGGTCCCTGGTCACGCACGTCAGGACGGGGCGGTGCCGTCTGCCGTTCCTGGCAGCTTATGCGCACTCCGGGGCCTGGCGAGGGAATTTTCTACCGGGGCGTAAGGCGTGGCCCCCCTCGCGTGCCATGGCACCGCCGCCGCACACTGAAGCAAGTACAGCGGGCCGGAGTTCGTCAGCCTGGCGATTCTGGAATGGATCGCGGGCGCGGGCATCTCGACCGTGCTCAACGACCCGGGCAAGCCCTGGCAGAACGGCGCCGACGAGAGCTTCAACGGCAAGTTCCGCGACGAGTGCCTGTCCGTCGAGTGGTTCCGTTCGCGCCGCGAGGCCAAGGTCGTCATCGAGTCCAACGACGAGGGCGTGACAAGGCGCAGAAGCGCTCCATGCGCGGGGCTGTCTGTCAGCAACTTGCCGACAGGCGGTGACGCCATCCCCCGCTGGTGAGACGCGGACCGGGTCGGAACAATCAGCCCAGATCCTTGCTCTCCCCGTTCGCGGAGCCGCCCCATGACACATCACGCCGAGATCCCGTTGCCGCCGAAGATGGAACGACCGGCCCTCGAGGCCGCGCTTCGTCAGGCCGTCGGGACCGGGGCGCTGTCCCTCCATTACCAGCCCCAGGTCTCGGCACTCACCGGGCGGATCGAAAGCGTCGAGGCGCTCGTGCGCTGGAAGCATCCCCAACTGGGCAGCATCTTGCCCGAGAGCTTCCTCCCGATCGCCGAAGAAACGGGCCTGATCGTGCCGTTGGGATGCTGGGTGTTGCGTCAGGCCTTCGATCAGTTACTCGGCTGGCGACGCGCGGGGCTGCCCGCGATCGGCCTGTCGATCAACCTGTCGCCGGCCCAGTTCCGCGATCCCGAGCTGCTGTTCGAGATCGAGGCTCTGCTGGTGCGCACCGGCGTCGACCCGCAGTTGCTGGTGCTCGAGATCACCGAAAGCCTCCTGATGCCGGACACCGCGGGCACGGTCGACAAGCTGACGGCGCTCAAGGCGCTCGGCGTGCGGCTGGCGGTGGACGACTTCGGCACGGGCTGCCTGTCCGTGTCTCAGCTGCGAGGCTTCCCGGTCGATGCCCTCAAGATCGACCGCAGCTTCGTGCGCGGCATCGCCGACTACCCCGAGGATCGCGCGTTCGCCCAGGCCATCGTGCAGATGGCCCGCAAGCTGCGGCTCCAGGTAGTCGCCGAAGGCGTGGAGACGGACGCGCAGGAGCGCGCGCTGGGCGCGCTGGGGTGCGACCTGCTGCAAGGTTTCCTGTTCAGCCCGGCCGTGCCGGCGGCCGAGCTCGAGTCGATGCTGCGGCGCGAATCCGATCGCGGGGAGTGTTGCGCCCAGGCCGTGGCCACGCTGACCGGCCTGGAAGTCAAGTTCGCCGCGACGAGTTTCTGACGAAGCGGGCCGGGGCACGGGCGCGAGCGGCGTGCCGCGACGCCTGGCCGATCCGGCTCAGCCTTCGCGGAAGAACTTCAACGCCGCCAGGTCCGGGAACGCCGTCGGCCGCTTCGCCTGCGCGGCCGCGAACGCCTCCATCAGGTTCTTGTTCTGCCAGATCGCCGCCTGCAGCCAACCCATCTGCTGGAGGCTGTCCTTGACGCCGTGGTCGCGCGCGTAGTGGAGGGCCTGCTTGCTGCCCCAGATCGCCACCGGCGGCTTCTGCGCGATCTCGCGCGCGCATTGCAGCGCGGCGTCGACGCACTCGGCCTGCGTCGCGAAGACGTCGTTGACCAGCCCCACCGCCTGCGCCCGCGCCGCCGGCATGCGGCGGCCGGTGTAGGCCAGTTCCTTGACCACGCCCAGCGGCACCAGCTTCGGCAGGCGCTGCAGCGTGCCCAGGTCGGCCACCATGCCGATGTTGATTTCCTGGATGCAGAAGAACGCGCCGGTCTCCGCATAGCGGATGTCGCAGGCCGCGACCAGGTCCACCGCGCCGCCGATGCAGCCCCCCTGGATCGCCGCGATCGTCGGCACGCGCAGCTCGTCGAGCTGGTTGAAGGCCCGCTGCATGTCGGCCAGCAGGTCGACGATCGCCGCGCGGCCTTCGGCGCTGCGGTCGTCGAGCTGGATGCCGCCGTTCTGGAACACCTCCAGCGACATCCCCGCGCTGAAGTGCTTGCCCGTCGACGAGATCACCAGCGCCCGCAGCGTCGGACTGCGGTGCAACTGCGCCAGCACCGTTTCCAGCTCGCGCCACAGCTGCGGCGACATCGTGTTCATCGCGTCCGGCCGGTTCAGCACCAGATGGCCGACGCCGGCTTCTTCGGTCAGGGTGAGGCAGTCCATTCGAGTCTCCTTCGGTCGTCCCTGTCTTGGAGCAGGGAATCGGACCATGCTAGCGGGAGACCGCCGGACGCCGCGTCAAGGACGCGACGCCCGATCCCGATTGGAGAGGGCTCTCAGGCGCCGACCAGTTCTTCGGCCGGGCCGAAGAACTCGTAGCGCAGCTGCGTCGCCGGGATGCCCAGCGAGCGGCCGGCCCGGTAGACCGCCTGCATGAAGGGCTTGGGGCCGAGCAGGTAGAGGTCGACGTCGCGATCCTCCGGCAGGTGGCGCGCCAGCAGCGCATCGGTGACGTAGCCGACCTCGTGCGGCTCGTCGCCGTCGCGCGGGGCGTCGTAGACGTACGTCGCCTCGACGTTGTCATGCGCCGCGGCGAGCACATCCACCCGCTCCCGGAACGCATGCACGCCACCGTGCCGCGCCGCGTGGATGAAGCGGATCGGGCGCCCGCTGGCCGCCGCCGATTCCAGCATCGACATCGCCGGCGTGATGCCCACGCCGCCCGTCACCAGCACCAGCGGCCGCGTCGCCGCGGCGTCGAGCGTGAACTCGCCGGCCGGCGCCTGCACGTCGAGGCGGCTGCCGACCTCGGCCGTGTCGTGCATCCAGTTGGACACCAGCCCGCCGTCCTCGCGCTTGATGCTGACGCGGTACCAGGGCTTGCCCGGCGCATCCGACAGCGAGTAGTTCCGGCGCACCGTCCGTCCGTCGATGTCCAGCACCAGGGTCAGGTATTGCCCAGGGTGGAAAGGCGGCAGCGGCTGGCCGTCGACCGGCTCCAGGTAGAACGAGGTGATCAGCTCGCTCTCCCGCTCCTTGCGCGCGACGACCATCGCGCGTTGCCCCCGCCAGCCGCCCGGCAGCGCGGCCGTGGCGGCGTACACCTGCTCCTCGGCGTCGATCAGCAGCTGCGCGAGGGCGCCGTAGGCCTCGGCCCAGGCGGCGATGATCTCGTCGGTCGCGACCTCCGCGCCCAGGACCTCGCGGATGGCCGCGAGCAGGCACGCGCCGACGATCGGGTAATGCGCCGGCTGCACGCCCAGCGCCACATGCTTCTGGATGATGCGAGGGAGGGCCGGCGCGATTTCGTGCACGCGGTCGATGTGGCTCGCGTAGGCCAGCACCGCGCCGGCCAGGGCGCGCGCCTGCGTGCCTTCGGCCTGGTGCGCCTCGTTGAAGAAGGCTTTCAGTTCGGGGTGCTCGGTCAGCATCGCGCGGTAGAAGTGCCGCGTGATGTCCTCGCCGCGCGACTTCAGCAGCGGCACCGTGGCCTGGATCAGGGCGATGGTCTGGGGCTTGAACATGAGCTTCTGGACTCCGGAGTCGTTGAGGGTGCTTTCCTCATTTCACGATCCGTGCCAGCGCTGACGACTTCAAAAATCATTCGCAACTTATTGATTTTCCATACCTACCATTTTATTGATGGACAGGAAAGGTCTAAATGACCGAGTATCGGAAGCAGTCCAACTGACAACGAACAGGTCGCAGTGACACCAGATTCCCGCTACCGCCAGCTGCTCGCCGCCGTGCGCGGCCTCGTGCGATGCGATGCCGCCGCGTTGCTGCGGCTGCTGCCCGGCGAAGGCGCGCCAGTGCTGCAGCCGGTGGCTGTGGACGGGCTCGCGGAGGAGGCGCTCGGTCGGCGCTTCCCGGTGGCGGCGCATCCCCGTCTGGCGCGTCTGCTGGACAGCGGGCAGGGGCTGCGCTTTCCGTCCGACGCGGGCCTGCCCGATCCCTATGACGGGCTGCTGGAACATCAGCAGGAACTCGAGGCGGTGCACGACTGCATGGGCGCGCCCGTGCGCGTCCAGGGCCGGATCTGGGGCCTCGTGACCCTGGATGCGATGGATCCGCGCGCCTTCGACGGCGTCGACGACGGCCGGTTGCAAGGCATCGTCCGGCTGCTCGAGGCCGGCATCGCCGCCGAGGAGACCATCGCCGAGCTCGCCCGCCGGGCCGAGCAGGAACAGGCGCTCGCGCGGGCCGCCTCACGCGGCGGATCGCGCGAGCTGCTCGGCCGCAGCGCGGCGATGGCCCGCCTCCGCGAGGAGATCGACACCGTCGCCGGCTCGGATCTCACGGTGCTCATCCTCGGCGAGACCGGCGTGGGCAAGGAACTCGTCGCGGAGCGCCTGCACGCGCGCTCGCCGCGGCGCGATCGACCGCTGGTGCAGATCAATTGCGCGGCGCTGCCGGAGACGCTGGCGGACAGCGAGCTCTTCGGCCACAAGCGCGGCGCCTTCACGGGCGCGGTCGCCGATCGCAGCGGGAAATTCGAGTTGGCCGACGGCGGCACGCTGCTGCTCGACGAGGTCGGCGAGCTGCCGCTGCCGGTCCAGGCCAAGCTGCTGCGCGTGCTGCAGAGCGGCGACATACAGCGGCCCGGCAGCGACCAGGTCCGCAAGGTGGACGTGCGCGTGATCGCCGCCACCAACCGCGACCTGCGCGCGGAGGTCGCGCGCGGCCGCTTCCGCGCCGACCTCTACCACCGGCTGTCGGTCTATCCGTTGCACGTGCCGCCGCTGCGTGAACGCGGCCGCGACGTGCTGGCGCTCTCCGGCGGCTTCCTGGAAGAGAACCAGCATCGACTCGGCGCCCGCAATTTGCGGCTGTCGCCGGCGGCCTCACAGGCGCTGCTCGGTCACGATTGGCCAGGCAACGTGCGCGAGCTGGAACACCTGATCAGCCGCGCCGCGCTGCGCGCGTTGTCATCGAGCGGCCGGGGAGGGCGGTGGATCGCGATCGAGCCGGAACACCTGGGACTGGAGACGGGTGTCATCGGCGCGGCGACGGGCTTGGCGCCTCCGACGATGGCCGCCGCGCGCTCGCTCAGCGACCGCGTCGAGGCCCGCCGGGATCCGGGCGCGGAACTCGACACCGGGCGGGACACCGGGCGGGAGATCGGACGCGACACCCATCGCGACACGGGGCTCGGCGCTGCGCGCGACGTCGGTCCGGGGCTTCGTGAGGCGACCGAGCGTTTCCAGCGCGGATGGATCGAGGACGCGCTGCGACGACACGACGGCGCATGGGCGGCCGCCGCGCGCGAGGCGGGCATGGACCGCAGTAACTTCCTGCGCCTGGTGAAGCGCCTCGGCTTGAAGAGCCGGGACTGAGCCGGAACTGAGCGCCGGGGCGAGGCGGCGTCGCCGCGCGGCCTACAGCGATCGCAGCCACGCCAGCAGCGCTGCCCGATCCGCCGTCGGCAACCGCTCGAAACGCTGCCGCGCCTTCGCGGCCTCGCCGCCGTGCCAGAGGATGGCCTCGGTGAGGGTGCGGGCGCGCCCGTCGTGCAGGTAACCGACCGGCGTCCACTGCGCCACCTTCTCCGTGTACCCGATGCCCCACAGCGCCGGCGTGCGCCACATCGCGGCCGGCGCGCGGCCCTCCGGCAGGCTGTCCGCCAGGTCCGGGCCCATGTCGTGCAGCAGCAGGTCGGTGAACGGACGGATGGTCTGGTCGCGCAGTTCCGCAAACGGATGGGTGCTGCCGGTCTTCATCTCCGCCGTGTGGCACGCCGCGCATCTCAAGGCGTCGAACACCCTGCGGCCGGCCGCCACCTGCACCGGATCCACCCGGTGCTCCTCCATCGGCGCCACGCCTTTCGGGAAGCCGCTCGCGAGGCTGCGCTGCGCCGGGACGGCCAGCAGCTGCATGTAGTGCGTCAGCGCGGTCAGGTCGCCTTCGGTGATGCCTATCTGCGGTGGGGCCGCGCGGCAGCCCGCCGGATCCATCGAGCAACTGCGGTTGGGGAACACCGGCGAGGTCACCGCCATGTCGTTGAGCAACGCCGCCGCCACCTGATGCCGGACGCTGGCCTTGGTCGCCTTCCAGCCGAAGCGGCCCAGGCGCGTGACGCCGGTTTCGGGATCGACGCTGAAGTTGGCTTGCCCGCGCACGCCGTCGGGGTCCGGCTTCGAGCGGACGCGGGCCAGGATGTCCGCCTCCGGCACGGCCTCCAGCAGACCGACGCCGATGAGCGGCTGCGCGGCGCGCGCCGACCAGCGCTGCGGCGTGGGCCCGTCGAAGGCGAACCGCGGCTTGCGCAGCTCGACCGTCGTGCCGTCGGCCAGCGTGACGACACGGGTCTCGAAACCCGCGACCTTGACCGCGTTGCCCCCGTCCCGCGACGCGCCCGACGCCGACGCCGCATTCATCAGGATCGCCGACCCGTAGCGCGGATCCGGGCGGAGCGCGCCGTCCGCGTCCATCACCGCCACGTGGAAGGCCATCCCCTCCAGCCGCTGGCCCACCATGAACGGCGCCGGACTGCGTCCGTTGCCGGTGTGGCACTGCACGCACGAGGACGCATTGAAGCGTTGCCCGGCCAGGTTGGCGACGGCCGTCATCGGGTCGTTGCCGGACTCGTCGTGCGCCCCGGTGACGAAGCTGCTGTGGGCCGTGCGGCGCCCTTCGAGGAAGCGCTGCATGTTCTGCATGCCGATGTTGCCCGCCGGCTGCTGGAACATGCGGGCGCCCTCGTCCGAATAGTTGTACGACACGGATCCCGATCCGCCCGACAGGACGGACTCCGGCAGGGGCGCGCTGTTCAGGCGCGGCTGGACGCCGTGCCACGGGGTCAGGCCTTGCCCGACGACGTACAACCATTCGCCGGCCACGTAGCGGATGCCGCCAGCGTCGCCGCGGGCCTGCATGGCCCGCGAGGTGGTGTACATGGACGGCGCGACCTCCACCGCGTCGCCGATCTTCAGCGGACGCGCCGCCACGGTGCGACCGTCGGGGAAGCCGTCGGCGCCCAGGCCCGCATGGGCCGGGTAGCCCTTGACCAGCACCGTGCAGTGGTCCGTGCCGGGCTGGCCGTTGGCCGGATAACCCACGGGGCGGCAGATCGCACCCGATCGGTCGAGCAGCTCGCCGTTGTCCATCCACCCGTAGCCGGTCACGCCGACGCGATCGAAGGCGCGGAAGAACGCCGTGCCGCCCGGCAGGAAGTCCACCGTAGGGTTGTAGGTGTTGACCTTCAGCGTCGGCCGGGTGACTCCGGCGACGCGGCTGTCGTCGATGATCTCCAGCCCCCAGGTGCGGTTCCTGAAGGAGTTCGGCACGAAGCTCAGGGACGCGCCCCGTCCCTTGTCGACCGGCTGGCCGGCCTCGTCGACGGTCTCGTTGGGGCCCTGGCCGGCCTCGTTCCACTCCTCGCCCCGCTCGCGGCCGTGACGACCCACGGCGCGGTTGCCGAAGCGCGTCACCAGCGTGCCGTCCGGCAACGTGAACTGCAGGGTCTCGATCGGCGCCTGCGGCGCAAAGAGCGGCACGATACCGGGCAGGTGCGCAGACGCGGTCGTCGCGCCCGCCGCGGGAACGGGGAAGGGCGAGGTGATCGTCGTGTCGTCCGGCCCGGTGTCCGCGGCGATCCGGGTGCTGCTCTCGTGCCGGACGGTGCCGCCGCCGACGCAGGCGGTCAGCAAGGCGCTGCCGAGCAGGGCTCGGACGCAGGCCTTGCCCATCATGGTTGACTCCCTCCCGTGCCTGTTCGGTGCGATTGGTGGTTTGTCCCTCATTCGAGGGTCAGGCGCCGGGAGTGTCTCCGTTTTTTTTGCCGGTCGGCAAGTTTGAATGTGTGTCGAATTGATGCGCGCTCAGGCGTGGGAGACCGCCGCCGGGTCCGGGGCCTTCGGTCCGCCGACCGCGCCCAGCGCGCCGCCCCAGACGTGGTAGAGCGCCTGCAGCACAACGTACTTGAGCATCTGCGTGGTGATGTTGGCTTCCTTCTCGCTGAGGCCGTAACCCTGCCGCAGGGTCGTGGGCAGGCTGGCCACCATGGCTGTGAGGCCGCCGAAACCGGCGCTGAGGATGGCGTGCGATGTCCAGCCGACCTTGCTGGCGAAGACGTCCCCGAGCGCCTCGGGGAAGGTGTCCTTGAGGTTCTTCATGTGGGTGCCGACGCGCGCGGCGGCGCTGATGATCTGCTCGGCCGCCGGCTTGTTCAGATGGTCGAGGCAGGCGCCCAGATCGTCGCGCGCCAGGAAATGCTGGAAGCCCGCCCGCCCGGCGCTGACGTCATAGTCGTTCTGGACGGCGCGCATGACGCCCCCCGCCGCGAAGCCGAAGGCAGGATCGAGGACGCCGTCGACGGCGGCACGTTTCTCCGGCTGGCCCTTGAGCTCGTAGTTGAGCATGGGCGCGACGCGCACGACCGCGTTGCGCCCGCCGTAGCCGATGCCTGCTGCCTTCGAGTTGTCCGCGGCCAGGCTGGCCTTGGTGGGCGGATTCGCGCTCGCGAGGGGTTCGGGCAACTGCTCGCCCGGCGGGCGGGTGAAGTAGGCGTCCTTGAAGGTTCTCCCCGCAGCGGCGCCGGCGGCGACGTCCAGCATCGACAGCGCGAAGCCCATGATCGCGCCGGTGATCAGCGCGGGCACGGCGATCGGCAGGGTGGGCATCGCCTTCGCCAGGGCGCCCAGGGTCAGGTCGGCGAGCTTCAGGTTGACCGGGATCGTGCCGAGGTTGAAACCGCTGGCCGAGGTCATGCCATGCATCATGGCCGTGCCCTGGTCGCGCCACTGCACCTTCTTGAGCACGGCCACGAAATCGTCGCGGGTGTGGATGCCGCGCGATTGCAGCACCGCCGCCTGCTGCGTGGCCAGACGTTCCAGCGCGGGAATGTCCTCGGGGCCCTGGCGCATCGCGCTGAGCATGTAGGCGGCGCAGCCGGTGATGTCGCCGGGCAGCTTGTGCGCGAGCGAGTCGATGTCGATGCGCGGATTGACGTCGCGCGGGCTCGGCACGGTGGCCGCGTGCAGCGAGGCCAGGCCGCCGGGCGCGCGGGGACCGTGATCCGGCTCCGCGCGCGGCAGCGGATCGAACGCGCCCGGCATGCCGCGCGTCAGTTCGGAGATCTCGTCGCGCGGCTGTCGCGGCAGGGCGGACGAGTGTTCCGTCCCGGTGGCCGAGGAGCGCCGCTGCTCGGCGATGACCTGCGCACCGCCGGGCGCGCCGCCCGAGAGCCGCTGCGCATCGCTCGACAGCGAACTGCTGCTGAGCGTGGCGGACAGCGGCGTCATGGGGATGTGCTCGCCGCCCTGGGCGTCGGTGGATGCGCCGGGACCGCCGGTGCTGTTCCTCGAGGCGGTCCGGCTCATGACGCGGGGCGTCGACTGGCGCGGCGGCGTGGACGGCCGGGGGCGGACCGGCGCGTCCTCCGATCCGCCGTCGTGTCTGGCGGAGTCTCGCGACGCGCGACGCGCGGACAGTCCCTCGGGCAGGATGTGCTCGCTCGACGGCGGCTTGAGCTGCGGGTCGACGGCGGACGTCGCGGGCTGCGATGCGGGCAGCGAGGAAGACGAGGTCGGCGTCTGCGGCGCTGACAGCGTTTCCGCCGACGGGGGAGGGACGTTGATCGCGCGGGCGGTGGGAATGGTGCTGCTCATGACGCCTTGAATGCCGTTACATCGAGGCGGCATCGTCGGCAGTGCGCCCCCCGTCGGAGCGGCTCATCCGAACCGCTGATCGAGGATGCGAAGCGAGCTCGCGCAGCGCCGGTGCGAGCGTCGGGAAGCGATACACGAAGCCGCCCGTCTGGGCGATGTGCGCCAGGACCTCCTGCCCGTCCAGCATCAGCGTCGACATTTCGCCCGCCAGCCGGCGCAGCGGCGCCGCCGGCATGCGCATCCACGCCCGACGTCCGAAGGAGGCGGCGAGGGCCGTCGAGAACCCTGCCTGCGAACACCGGTCCGGCGCCACCGCGTTGACGGCGCCGCGCACGTCCGGACGGCGCAGCGCCCAGTCGATGAAGCCGACGGCGTCGTCCAGGTGGATCCACGGCATCGGCTGACGGCCGTCGCCCAGACGCGCGCCGAGTCCGAGGCGCGCCGCGAACGCCTGCATCGGGTAGGCGCCGTCGTGCCGGCCGAGGATCACGCCGAAGCGCAGCCGCACGACGCGCAGGCCCACGGCCTCCATGCGCATCGCCTCGTGCTCGACGGCGGCGCACAGGTCCGACTGGAACACGCCGCGCTGCGCCGGCGAGCGTTCATCACAGACCACGCCGGCCTCCGGCACGCCGTAGAAGCCCACCGCCGAGGCCGCCACCAGCACCGCCGGCGGACGCTCCAGACGGCGAGCCAGACGATGGAGCTGCTCGGTCAGGCGGGTGCGGCTCTCCAGCAGTTCGCGGCGGCGGGCGCGGGTCCAGGGGCGGCCGAGCACGCGCGCGCCGGCCAGGTGGACGAAAGCCTCGATGCGGGTTTCGGCGGCGATGTCGTCAAGCGTGCCGACCACGGCGATGTCCGCGCCGAACTGCAGGCGCGCCTGCCTCGGATCCCGCGACAGCACGATCAGCCGCCGGCCTTGCGCGCGCAGCCGCCGCACCAGCGCCTGGCCGACGAAGCCGGTCGCGCCGGTGATCAGGACCGCCGCTGCGTGGCGAGGCACCGGCGGCAAGGCCGGCTGCTCCTGCAGGGCGGCCGCCTCGCGGCCCAGGCGATGCACCGCCAGCGCGTTGCGCACGCTCCAGGCCCACACCGCGACGGCCATCGCGGTGAATAGCCACGACGTCGGGCCGCGTCCCGCGGGCGCCAGACCCGTGGGCTGCTGCCACCACTCGAGCAGGCGCGGCGCCATCAGCCCGAGGAACAGCCCGTAGCTGATCGTCAGCACTGTGTGCAGCCAGCGCTCGAAGGGCGGCAGTTGACGCGTGCGGTCTTCCTCGAGGAAGTCGGTCATCGTGATGACCACCTCCACGGCCAGCACGACGGCGACGGCCACGGCCAGCGCCCCGTGCCACGACCACCAGGCCAGGCCGAGGAAGAGCGCGCCGTAGAGCGACTCGCGTCCCGCGTGCAGCGCGAGCTCGCGCCGCGCGCCGCGCCGCTGCGGCAGCCGCGCGGCCCACTCGTGATGCCAGAGGTTGTCGAACGCGCCGAGCAGCGCCTGAAGGATGAGGACGGCGTCGAGGATGTGCATGTCAGGACTCCTGGACCGGGTCGATGGCATCGACGGGATCGATGAAAACGCCGGTCTGTTGAAAGGTCTGGCCCCAGCGGGCGTGGGTCATGGTCAAGGTGAAGCGGAAACGGCCGGCACCGAGGTCCCGGTGCTCGACGCGGCACTGGCCCGGGCTGAGCCACTGGGGCAGCCGCACGCGGACCGGGCCGAGGCACCAGAGGTAATGGCGGCTCTGGAAGACAAGGGCGCCGTCGTCCTCCAGCACGTCCAGCGCCATCGCCAGGCCGCCGCGGGTGCGTTCGAGCACGCCGGGGCCGTCGGGATGCGCACGCTTGACGGACTGCACGACGCGCCGGCCCAGCCGGCGGGACCAGATGACGCCGCCGTGGCTGTCGGGCGTGACGGCGACCTCGACCGGCAAGTCCGTGGCGCAGTCGGGCGTCAGCGGCCCGCGCAGCGGCCAGGCGAGCCACGCCAGCACGCGACCGAACGCCGAGCAGCTCAGGTCCATCCGACCGGCGTAGCGGACCGGCTCGGCATGCGTGCCGAAGCGGCGCTGCACGGCGGCAGGCAGACGCGACCAGGCGCCGGCGCCCATCAACGCGGGAAGGTCGAGCGGCGCGGCGGCAAGTGCAGGCGCCGGCGCCGGCGCGGGTGCGGCGGTCCGGACCAGCGCCGCCAGCCGGGACCGGAGGAGGAGAGGGGCGCGGAGGAGGGTGTTCATGCCTCCTCTATCGCGAGAATCGGGCCACCCCGTGATCGTTGGCTAAGTCATTGATTTCATTGAATGGATACGCGTCAGGTGTATTCGTCGTATACAGTTGCCGCCGGGTCGACTGTCTACGACGTGTACACATGCTGCTGCGGGTGACGATGGGGTTGGCGCTGGCCGAAACGCTGTTGCTGGCAGGCGTGCTGCTGGCCTGGGCGGACCGGGTGGCGGGCGGCCGGCTGCTGGCGGCCTTCCTGGTCGCGATCGCGGTCTGGATCTCGGGCAACGAGCTGCCGAACTGGTTCGGACCGGGCGTCGAGACGCTCGCGCTGCACGTGCTGGCGACGGCGCCGCTGGCCGCCGCGGTGTTCTTCCATTTCTGCGTGGTGTTCTGCCGCGCAACGCTGCGTCGCGGCTGGATCAGCGCGGCTTACGGGCTCGGAGGCGTCGCGGTGCTGGCATCGCAGGTCCTGGTGCCGGCGCATTTCGTCGATCACGCGGACGTGGGCCGGCTGGCTGTGGCCGAACCGGCCGCCGTGATCACCAGCCTGTCGTGGGTGGCGCTCGGATTGGGCGGCGTCGGCGTGCTGCTGCACGCGCTGATGCGCCCGCCGATCGACGGCCGAGGTCCCGCGCGGGGTCAGGTCGCGGCCGTCACGGCGTCCTGCCTGTGGGGGCTGGTCTGCCTGGCCGGTTACGCGATCGCGCTGCTGGACTGGCCGGTCTATCCGTTCCCGCTGCTGGCCTTCCCGCTGTATCCGCTGATGCTGGTCTACGGCATCCTGCGCTACGGGGTGTTCGTCGCCAACGCATGGGCCGGCAAGGCGCTGGTCTGGACCTTGCTGCTGGCCTCGGGCATCGCGATCGTGGGGCTGATGCCGCTGGTGCTGCCGTTCGAGTCGCGGTGGCTCAGCGGCCTGGCGGTGGCCGCCGGATGCCTCGCGTTGAACGGACCGGTGCGGCGCTTCGTCCAGCGGCTCATCTATCCCGGCGGCGAGGTCAGCGCCCAGGACCTCGGCCGCTGGCGCGAGACGCTGCAGGCCACGGACAGCCTCGAGCGGCTGGGGGCGGAAGCCTCCGCGCTGCTGAGCCGACGGCTCGGCACATCGGTGACGGTGATCGTGGAGGAGGGCGCCGACGGAGCCGCCGATCGGGTCGCCGATCGGACCGCGACATCGACGGCCCGCCCCGCGCTGACGATGCGGCGCGAGGGCGTGTCCTGGACGCCGCGCTGGACCGCGTGGGAAGCGGCCCCGCCAGGACAACGCCACGTGGCGGAGCTGTTCGCGACGGTGCTGGCCGACGCGGCCTTGCGGGTCGAGCAGGCGCAACTGGCCGCGGCCCGCGAGCGCGACCGGCAGGTCCAGGCGCGACTGGCCGAACTGGGCGCGCTGGCCGCGACCGTGGCGCACGACATCCGCAACCCGCTCAACATCATCGGCATGGCCGTCGCGATGGCGCCGACGGAGACGCGCCAGGAAGTCGGCGCGCAGGTGGCGCGGATCGCCCACCTGACCAGCGACCTGCTGGACTACGCCAAGCCCTGGCGGCTGCAGCGCGAGCGCGTCGAGCTGCGGGCGCTCGTCGAGGGTTTGATCCGTCGCCAGCCCGGCGCGCGCCTCTCGGCCGCGTGGCCGCGTGAGGTGTGGGCGGAGGCGATCGACCCGCGGCGTCTCGAACAGGCGCTGATCAACCTCATCGAGAACGCGCGCGGCGCGTCGGCGGCGGGCTGCGAGATCGATGTCGAGTGGGATGCCGAGCTGGATGCTGGGCCCGATGTCGGGCCGTCCTCCCGACCTGGCGCCGCGCGGCTGCGGCTGCATGTCTGCGACGACGGCGCCGGCGTGCCGGAGGAGCTCCGGGAGCGCCTCTTCGAGCCCTTCGCCTCGCGCAGCCCGGGCGGCACGGGGCTGGGCCTGGCGATCGTCGCTCGCATCGCCGAGGCGCACGGCGGTCGTGCCTCGCTGACCGCCCGTCCGCCCTGGACGACCTGTTTCACGCTGGAGTTGCCGCGATGAGTTCCTCTTCCCCGTCGTCGCCCATGTCGGCTTCGACGTCCCCGATCCACGGCCGCGTCCTGCTCGTCGACGACGAGCCCGCCTTCCAGCGGCTGGGCGGCGGGTTCCTGCGCAATCTGGGCCACGAGGTGCTGACCGCCGGCGACGGCGAGGAGGCGCTGTCCACCTTCTCGCGCGAGCAGCCGGACCTGGTGCTGCTGGACCTGGCGATGCCGCCGAGCATGGATCCCGAGCAGGGCCTGACCCTGATTCCGCGCTTCACCGGCGCGCCGGTCGTGGTGCTGACCGGCCACGCCGAACACGAGCTCGCGCTGCGCGCGGCGGATCTCGGCGCCTGGGACTTCCTGGCCAAACCGATCGATCCGGACCTGCTGCGTTTCGTCGTCGACCGCGCGCTGCGCAAGCGCCGGCTGGACACGGAGCTGGCGCAGCTGCGACGCCGGCAGGGCGAGGACTCGATGGGGCTGGTCGGCCAGTCGACGGCGCTGCAATCGCTGCGCGCGATGATCCGGCGCGTCGCGCCGACGCGCGTCAACGTGCTGGTGCTCGGACCGACGGGGACTGGCAAGGAGCTGGTCGCACGGGCGCTGCACGAGCACGGCCCGATGGCGGCCGCGCCCTTCGTGCCGGTGCACTGTGGGGCCCTGTCCGCGGAACTGCTCGAGAGCGAGCTCTTCGGCCACATGAAGGGCAGCTTCACAGGCGCCTACCGCGATCAGCCGGGCCTGGTGGAGGTGGCGCGGGGCGGGACGCTGTTCCTCGACGAGGTCGGCGAGATGCCGCCGGCGATGCAGGTGAAGCTGCTGCGCTTCCTGCAGGAAGGCACCTACATGCCGGTGGGCGGACGGGTGACGAAGACGAGCGAGGTCCGCGTGGTGGCGGCGACGCACCGCGATCTGGAGGCGATGGTGCGTGCCGGCGAGTTCCGCGAGGACCTCTACTACCGGCTCAAGGGCGTGGTGCTGCGCACGCCGGCGCTGTCGGAACGTCGCGGCGACGTGCCGGTGCTGGCCGCCAGCTTCGCGCGGCAGCGCGGCGCGGGCATCGCGGCGGGGGCGATGGCCTGGCTCGCGGCGCGGGAGTGGCCGGGCAACGTGCGCGAGCTGAAGGCGGTGGTCGACGCCGCAGCCGCGTTGCTGCTGCCCGGGCAGCAGGACGTGGATGCGGAGGCGCTGGCGCTGGCGGCCGGCGAGGCGCCGGTGGCGGCCTCACCGATGTCCACGACGGCCGCGGGCGTCGAGGGTGACGACCGCGGCGGCCTGCTCGACCAGGCGATGACGGAACTGGAGCGGCGGCTCATCAGCGAGGCGATGCAGGCCACCGAGGGCAACCAGTCCGAGGCAGCGCGGCGGCTGGGGATCTCCCGGGCGGGGCTGATCAAGAAGCTCGGGAGACTCGGGTTGAAGTGACGCCTGCCCGCCCCCCCCCGGCGCCGAGCGTGCGGCGCCCTAGGTCAGAGGGACCTGGAGCGCCTCGTCCAAGGCCTCGTTTTCCAGATCGACCAGTGTCTGCACGTCGCCGCCGTGGAAGGCGTCGATGGGCAGCCACTTGAAGTCGAGCAGGACTTCGAGGCAACGCTGTTGGATGTCCTTCCTGGTCTGGAAGCCGGCCTTGTCATCGGGATCGTTTTCCCATTCCATCGACGTGCCGAAGTGACGGATCCGCAGGATCACCGGCCGGTTCAGCGCATTGGCGATCAGCAGTTTGTCCAGCAACGCATTCCGCGGCCGGAGCTGGGCCGTATAGAAATCGAGTGCGAAGAACTTGGCGAGCCGGGGATCGTCCAGCCACGGATAGCGTTTGAGGTTCTGCCACGCCTCGAAGGCCTCGGCGCTGCTCACTGCGGAGGACTTCAAGGCCAGCAGCGCCCTCTCGATCTTCAGCTGCCACTGCTCGCCCTTGGTGCGGTAGTTGTCAATCGTGCGGCTGCCCGTGCCGACGGTCACCCGGCCTTTCGAATGCGCCTTGGAGGCTTCGAAGAGCGACGGCTTCTGTTCGGAGTTCTGCGACAGCCCGATCCGTTCGCCGCCGCGATTGGCCTGCAGCCCGGAGGCCCGGATGCCGGGCAGGTTGCGCATCTTCGTCACCTGATAGGCGACGCTGACATCGTGAATGTCCGCATCGGCGATCTCGGCGCGCCGTTCTGCGTCGACGAACGGCGCGACATCGGGGTCGAGCCCGTCGGGTCTGCGCCGGCCTGCCATGGCGCCATCCTCGCTGCGGCGGGCCGCGAGGAGGCGCGTCAGTGCGAGCTTGTGGTCGTTGGCCCGCAGGGCGGGGTGGATGTCGAGGTGGACCGTGTCGCTGGCCGCGATCGGTCGAAGGCTCTCCAGGATCTCGTCCGGAATGCGCTCGCCCATGGTGCCGATCTGTTCCGAGTACCAGATCGACAAGGCCTCCAGGCTGACCTGCCTCGTTCTGCTGAGCAGACGTCGCTGGAGAGGCGCTCCCGCCGCAGGCCGATCCGCCGGCCCGGCGGCGGGATTCACCAGGGCCTCCAGTGCACGACGCTGCGCGAGCTGGCGGGGGCTGTCGCCGAGGAGCGCCGCGAACGTCGACGACGATCCCGCGGTCGAGTCTCCGGAGCGTTGAGCGGCCGCCGCACGCGGGACCGTCGAGGGGGCAGGTCGATCGAAGGTAGGCATCCGCAGGATGATCCACGCCGGACGTGGCCGCGCCATCCGATGAATGCTGAGACGCGCCGGCGAGAAGTCTGAGAACGCCTGCCCGAAGCCGGGTCCGTGCGGACGCCGGCTCCGACGGCGGCGCTCAGGCCGCGAAGCCGCCGTCGATCAGCAGGTCCGCACCGGTGACGAAGCCCGCTTCGGGTCCGGCGAGGTAACCCACCATCGCGGCGATCTCCTCGGCCTTGCCGTGGCGCGGCAGGGCCATCAGGCCGTGCAGGCCGGCGGCGAACTCGGTGTCGGCCGGGTTCATGTCGGTGTCGACCGGGCCGGGCGACACGTTGTTGATGGTGATGCCGCGCGGGCCAAGGTCACGCGAGAGGCCCTTCACCAGACCGACCAGGGCGGACTTGCTCATCGCGTAGACGCCGCCGCCGGCGAAGGGCATGCGCTGGGCGTTGGTGCTGCCGATGTTGATGATGCGGCCGCCCTCGCGCATGTGTTTGGCCGCCGCCTGCGTGGCGACGAACACCGAGCGCACGTTGACCGACACCGTGCGGTCGAAGTCTTCCAGCGTGAACTGGTCCAGCGGCGCGACGGCGAGCACGCCGGCGCTGTTGACGAGGATGTCCAGGCGACCGAAACGTTCGGCGACGCCGTCGATGGCGCGGGTGAGGGCGGCGGCGTCGGTGGCGTCGGCCTTGACGGCGATCGCCTGGCCGCCGGAGGCCTTGATCTCTTCGACCAGCGCTTCGGCGGCGATGGCCGACGCGGCGTAGCCGACGGCGACGGTCGCGCCGTCGCGGGCCAGACGGCGTGCGGAGGCGGCGCCGATACCGCGCGAGCCGCCGTGGATGAAGGCGACCTTGCCGGTCAGCACGGCGTTGGCAGGGGTCTTGGCGGAGGTGAGGGTGGCGGTGCTCATGACGTTTCCTTTCGAAGCGGGGTGGTTGATGGACTCCACTATGGTCGTCGCCACCTGATTGCGGTAGTTGGAAAGGTGCGTGTTCAGTTTCAACCATTGGTATAAGCTGGCGACATGTCGACCGAACTGAGCAGCACCCTCGATGCTTTCCTCGCCGCCGCCGATGAAGGAAGCTTTTCCGCAGCCGCGCGGCGGCTAGGGCTCACGCCTGCGGCGGTGAGCAAGAGCGTGGCGCAGTTCGAGGCGAAGCTCGGTGTGCGCCTGTTCCAGCGCAGCACGCGCCACCTGGCGCTGACGACGGATGGAGAGCGCCTGTACGCCCAGGTGCGTCGGCCATGGACCGAAATCGGCGACGCGCTGACGGATCTGAGGCAGGGCGCGGGCAAGCCGGCGGGGACGCTGAAGGTCGCATTGGCCCACACGGTGGGGCGCGAGTACTTCGTGCCGATGATGGAGGAGTTCGTGCGGCGATATCCGGACGTCGTGCCGGACTTGCATTTCGACAACCGCCAGGTCGACCTGGTGGCCGAGGGATTCGACGTCGCCATCGGCGGCGGCATCGAGCTGACGGACGCGCTGATCGCGCGCGAGCTCGCGCGGCTGCGCATCGTGCTCGTGGCGTCGCCGGCGTATCTGGCGGCGAATCCGGTGCCCAAGCAACCGGCCGATCTGACGCGACATCGCGGGCTGCTGCGACGGTCTTTGGTGTCAGGGCGGCTGGTGCCGTGGACCTTGAAGAACAACGCCGGCCAGGAGGAAGTCGCGAGCGTGCGGCCGGTGATGGTGCTGGACGATCCGGAGGCCATGGCCCGCGCGGCGGCGAGCGGCATGGGCATCGCCATGCTGCCGATGCCGCATGCCTGGCCCTTCCTGGAACGCGGCGAACTCGTGCGCGTGCTGCCGGCCTGGTATGCGGAGGCGCTGCCGCTGGCGATCTACTACACGAGCCGCCGGCTGGTGCCCGCCAGGGTGCGGGTGTTCGTCGATCACGTGATCGAGCAGTTCAAGTCGCGTGGGTACGCGGCGAGGTTCAAGGCCGGATGAGGGGAGCGCATGGGCGTGCATCGGGAGGCAAGCGAACTGAAAGCCCTGCGGCAGCGTGAGGACCCGGTCTCCGATAATAGGACGCTCTGCAAACTGCAAACCGGAGCCATGACTGAAGGCGTGGCGAAGATCTCCATGAATAAAACCAACAACGAGCCTTTCGTGATCGGCGTTGCCGGCGGCAGCGGCAGCGGCAAATCGACCGTGACGCGCCAGGTCCTGGCCTCCATCGGCCCGAAGCGGGTGGCGGTGGTAATGCTGGACGACTACTACCTGGACCAGTCGCACATGTCGCCGCAAGACCGGCGACAGCAGAACTACGACCACCCCGACGCGTTCGACTGGCCGCTGATGACGGCGCACGTGGCGTCGCTGTGCAAGGGGGAGGCGATCGAGATGCCGGTGTACGACTTCGCGGCCGACAACCGCTCCTCGCAGACCATCACGGTGAAGCCTGCGCCGGTGATCGTGGTGGAGGGCCTTTACGCGCTGTACGACCCCGAGCTGAGCAAGCTGATGTCGCTGAAGATCTACGTGGACACGGCCTCCGACGTGCGCTTCATCCGCCGGCTCCAGCGCGACATCCAGGAACGCGGTCGCAGCACCGAGAGCGTGGTGAACCAGTACCTGGAAACCGTGCGCCCGATGCACAAGCAGTTCATCGAGCCGACCAAACGCAATGCCGACGTCATCCTGCCGCACGGGGCCAACGGTCCGGCGGTGGACATCATCACCACCAAGGTGATGAGCCTGGTGCGTGACATCGACCCCCACTGATCTGGAGCCGCCACCATGTTCCCGTTCTTCAAGCGCCTGTGTCTGATCCTGCTGGCCGGCGGTCTGCTCGCTGGCCCGACGTGGGCGGCCGAGGATCCAGTGCCCGTGGAGGGCGACTTCATCGCCCGCAACTTCCGCTTCGCCAGCGGCGAGGTGCTGCCTGAGCTGAAGCTGCATTACCGCACGCTGGGCAAGCCGCGGCGCGACGCCAGCGGCCGCGTCAGCAATGCGGTGCTGATCATGCACGGCACCGGCGGCACGGGCGGGCAGTTCATCCGGCCCGAGTTCTCTGGCGAACTGTTCGGTCCCGGCGCGCTGCTGGACGCCGATCGTTACTACCTGATCCTGCCCGACGGCATCGGCCACGGCGCCTCGTCCAAGCCCAGCGACGGCCTGCGGGCGGGATTCCCGCGCTACGGCTACGAAGACATGGTGCGGGCGCAGCACCTGCTCGTCACCGAGGGCCTCCAGGTCGATCATCTGCGCCTGGTCATGGGCACCTCCATGGGCGGCATGCACACCTGGCTGTGGGGCCAGCGCTATCCGGACTTCATGGATGCGTTGATGCCGCTGGCCAGCCTGCCGACGCAGATCGCCGGCCGCAACCGGCTGTGGCGCCGGGTCGTCATCGATGCGATCCGGAACGACCCGGCCTGGCAGGGCGGCAACTACAAGCGCCAGCCGCCCAGCCTGGGCACGGCGAGCGAGATGCTGATGCTGATGTCCAGCAACCCGGTGCTGCGCCAGCAGCAGTGGCCGACGCTGGCCGCCGCCGATGCGGCCATCGCCGCGGCCGTGGCCAGCGGCGAGAAGAACAGCGACGCCAACGACACGCTCTACGCGCTGGAGTCTTCGCGCGACTACGACCCCAACCCGGGACTGGAGCGGATCAAGGCGCCGCTGCTGGCGGTCAATTCGGCGGACGACCTGATCAACCCGCCCGAACTGGGCCTGCTGGAGCAGCAGATCAAACGCGTTCCGCGCGGCAGGGCGATCGTCATCCCGCTCAGCCCGGCCACGCGCGGCCACGGCTCGCACACGGTGGCAACGCTGTGGAAGGAGGCGCTGGCGACGCTGCTTGCCGACTCGGGCAGGTAAGACAGCCGGCGCGGCCGTCTCCGGCAGAGGCGGCCACGCGCATCGATGGGCGCGCAGGGTGAGGGCAGTGTGAGTCCCTAGGCCGTTCGGCTAGTCCGTCGGCCATTCGCCTTTCGCGGCAGCCGCGGCTTGCATAGACTCCCGCCCTGCCGCGCCCTCGACGAGGTGCGCTTCTCCACGTCATACCGCTCGGTCGGTGATCTATTGAAGGGTTTTCATGTTCCGCTCTTTCGCTGTCTCGATGTGCCTCGCGAGCCTGGTCGGATGCGCTTCCCAGCAGCCGGATCCGTCTGTGGCGTCGGCGAAGCCAACCGTCGATCCTGCTGTCGACTGCGAGGCTCGGGACCCTGCGCTCGGCAGCATGGTGAAGCGCCGCAAGTGCGTCCCCGTGCTCAGCGCCGAAGAGAAGGCGCTGCGCAAGGAGGCTTACAGGGAGGCCCTGGATCGCGCACTCAACGCCGAGCCGGTGCCCCGGTGACGTCAGGGCGGGGCGCGCGGTGAGGGCGCTCAGGCCGGTTGCCGCAGGAAGCGTTGGATCTCGCTCGCGATCAGCTGCGGTTGTTCGTGGACGATCCAATGCGTGGCGCCGGGAACCTTGAGGATCTCCATCCGCGGCACGTAATCGTCGAGCCCGTCGAGCAGGCCCGGAAGCAGCGCGGTGTCGGCCAGCGCCCAGAACACGAGTGTCGGCACGGTCACCATGAGCCGCTCGCGCGGCAGGACCGGAATGCCGTCGATGGACTGGCCAGGCGGCGGCGGCTTCATCGGCGTGACGCGATAGAGATTGCAGGCGCCGGTGAGTCCAGCGCGCCAGACCTCGCGGTACTGCTGCTTGAGGTCCTCGGTGAGCCATCCGAAGCCGTCGGGGCCGGCTTTCATGTGGGTGAAGAAGGTCCATAGCCGCTGGAAATCGTCTTCGGCCAGCAGCGCCTCGGCATCGGGCCGGGCGAGGAAGTTCATGTACGCGCTGGCCTCACGTTGCGCGGGGTTGTTGCGCAGTTCGCGGGACAAGGTGCCTGCGTGCGGCGAGTTGATGATGACGAGCTTGCCGACCAGATCCGGGAAGGCGTTGGCGAAACCCCATGCGAAGGCGCCGCCCCAGTCGTGCGCCACGAGCGCGGCGACCGTGCCGTCGGCGCGCTCGGAGGCGGCGAGCTGCTGGATGTCCTGGACAAAGAGCTGCGCCTTGTACGCGGCGACCTCGGTCGGCGCGCTCGAACGTTCGAAGCCGCGCAGATTCGGCGCCAGGCAGCGGTAGCCGCCGTGCGCGGGATCGGCGAAGAACGTCAGCAACTCGTCCCAGATGAACGCCGCCTCGGGGAATCCGTGCAGGAACATCATCAGCGGCCGCCCGGGCTCGCCGGCGGCGCGGCAGCTCAGGGCGATGCCGTTGGGAAGGCTGCGTTCGAAGGTCTCGATCATGGATCGGCTCCGGAAAGGGACTCGGCGTCGGATCGAGCCAGTGTCCATCGGGCCGGGTCGGCGAGGAGTCACGAGGTCGACAACAAATCTGGGCCCGGATCCGGGCTAGTAAGAGAGCCGCTCCAGAGGAAGTCGGTGGGTCACGGAGGTCGACGCTGCTCGGGGCAAGACCTGGATCGCTTGATCCATAAGACTGACAATGTGCATTATGTGACCTACCAAATCACGTTGATGTCGCTGGACGTTCCCCGACGTCGTTCATTTTCTAAATCCTGTTCCTACTTTCTTCTAAATTTTGTTCCACACGGTTGCCTTCAATGCCTGAACTGGCTGACGCACGTCGACCTGTCGAGCGTCTGGTTGCATGGAGCATTCACGGCTGCCGCTTCGACTGGCTGCCGGATAAATTCAGACGCACAAGGTGCGGGAACGCTTCACGCTAACCCGGCGTGCTCGGGCCACCGGTCAGGCTCAACCCGACTCTGCTGACGTTCCGGTCTATGGGGATCACCCTCGCACCGAATGCTCAGCCAGTTTTGCGACGCAACGCGCCAGCCGCAGTGACTTTACGCAGCGACTCCGATTGCGAAGTGGGCGCTGGAGACTTTGACGCCGCGCACGCTGACCGGTGGACGACCGCTACAACGGCGCCGCTGCGGCCTTCGACGCGGACGACCGGCTTGCTCAGCACGAGCGGCTTGGTCGAACCCAGCATCGGGCGCGCGACGCGCACCGGCTCGGGCGACTTGAACGCCCGGATTTGCTCAGGCGTCAGCGTCGTGGAGAACACGCGAGCGGCCTTATCCACCATCTCCGCGGAAATGGTGACGAACTTCTTGCTGCTGACTCGGACGCGCTTCATCGGTGAACCTTCACAAACAAGAACTCTACGCCACCTCTTCCTCCCGTGGGAATCATTAAGAGCGTTCGCCCGTCCGACAACTGATGCCAGAACATCGGCTCCGGTTCTATCAGCCGCACACTTCCCACATCGGGTGACAGTACGGCGACAAGAAGCACCCTAACGAAACCTGTCAGACTGCGACAGAACTGGGTGACCACAGCGTCCAGACGGCAAGTCGCCCTTTTGTGTCGTGCGTCAAGAACCCATTGACTTGCTTTGGCTTACAGCCTGGGCTTCAGGTTCACTGACGGCGACGGTCCGGAGCGCCGTGGTAGGCATCGGAAGCGATGGCGGGCGGCGAAGTTACTGCGCGTCGCGCGTCAAGAGCCTACCGTCGGGGCTGAGCCGAGCGCAGCCGGCGATACTGCGTCGCGATGTCGCGACAGAATTTCACCGCCTGGAACCACGCACTCCCATTCAAATCAATGCCTTACGAGGGGTGATCTCGGTTTTCCAGGAAAAGCCGACAAAACGCCGTTTTCGGCCTCGCCCTAGCTCCAGTGAGCAGGATTCCTAAAATCATCCAAAGATGCACCGGCACCGATGGCGTCCACCAGCCAAACCGGCCTGCGCCGCCTCGGGGTCCACGTGTTTCCGCTCCGATCGCAGTACGGAATCGAGCTGTCGACAGATGCGGCATCGTCCGGCTCGGCTTCCTCAGCGCTTGGGCTGAAGTCCGGGTTTCGGAAGTCCGCAAGCGCTGCGCCGCTGTCCAGCGCTTCAATGAGCCAGATCGGACGCCGGCCTCTCCCGCTCCAGGTGTTGCCTGATCGGTCACAGTAGGGAAACGACGGATCCACGGGCTGCGGCGGTTCCGCAGCCTCTAGTTCTGCGGCCGTGAGATGTCGGTAGGTAGGACGTCATACTGGCGCACGGCGGCTTTCACCAACTCAATCACCTCTTCCTGCTCGGCTAACTGACCAAGGGCTTCCTGAAGGCGCTGCTTCATGGCGGCGACGGGCTTGATCTTCGGCATCCTGGCTCTTCCGCTGCAAGAGATTCAGTTCAGTCGCTGATGGTCGGCAGTTTATGGCGACTTCCCGCCTGTGTCGTGATCGTCAAAAACGGCGAGGATGGTCGCGGAGGCGTGCCTAGGCGGACCTGTCAGCCGAGACCGCTTGGTGATCGACAGGAATCAAGCCGTCCCAAACGCGTTTCGGGGTGATGTCGGTTTCGATGCTGATGATGGGCTCTAGAGATTAGGGAAGCCCTACCCCATTGCTCCATCAACCTTGACCGCGTTGGCTAACCTCTCGGCTGCTGCCGGCTCCGTGGACACCAACTTGAGCTTTTCCAGTCGCTTCAAACTGTGCCGGGCTGACGTAGCGAGCTCCTCCGTGGCGAGGTGACTTCGCGTCCGATGTTGGCGATGGGCTCAAGGGACTAGGGAACACACTACCCGAAACAGTTGGGCCTTTGCGGGGTCGCCGGCATTCGCAGCACGGCGTCCCATCCGGCGTCTGTTCATCGGAGCACCGACGCCCTGCAATGAAGTGCCACCGAATTGAGATCAGCGCCGCTTGAGCTCCGTCACCGTAGCCTTGCCCTTGATCATTTCGGCCTGGAACTCGACTTGATCGCCGACCTTGAGGCCGTCGAGCAGCTTCTTCTCTGCCACGTCAAACCCCATGGTCATCCCCGGCATCGCTAGATTGGGAATGTCGCCATGCCGCAGGACGACTTGGCCCTTGGCGAGGTCGACCTTGCGCACCTCGCCCTGCACCAGGGGCATGGCGGCCGAGGCAGCGTTCTTGTTCGGCATCGGCATGGACATCGCGCCAGACGAGTCTTGAGCATGAACCTGCATCCCGGCAAGGGCGAACAGCGTAGCGGCAAGCATGTTGATGGTCTTCATCGATGAAACTCCTTCAGAGTTGCGTGGGTTGGAAAGATGAAACGATGGGCGGCGAGTCGGAGACTTGCGGCGCCGCGGTGCGTCGACGCCGTAGCAGGTACCAGGCGGCCGGAACGACGAGCATGCTGAGCAGGGGTGCCGTGACCATGCCGCCGACCATCGGCGCGGCGATACGCGCCATAACCTCGGATCCCGTCCCGCTGCCCAGCAGGATCGGCAGCAGCCCCGCCATAACCACGGCAACAGTCATCGCCTTGGGCCGCACACGCAGGACGGCGCCTTCGCGGATCGCCGCGAGCAGCGTGGCGTCGTCGTCCGGCTCGCCAGCCCCCAGACGCTGCGCATGGGCGTTCTTGAGGTAGACCAGCATGACCACGCCGAACTCCGCCGCCAGGCCGGCCAGAGCGATGAAGCCCACGGCGGTGGCCACGGAGACCGCGTGTCCGAGCGCCCACACCAGCCAGAAACCGCCGACCAGTGACAACGGCACGGCCGCCATGACGAGCAGTGCGTCGCCCGCACTGCGGAACAGCAGGTAGAGCAGCACGAAGATCAGGGCCAGCGTCGCCGGCACCACCACTTTCAGCCGCTGGGTCGCGCGCTCCAGGTATTCGAACTGACCGGACCACGACAACGCGTACCCCGGCGGCATCGTCACCTGCCGGCTCACCGCGGCCTGCATGTCCTGGACGACCGAGCGCAGGTCACGCCCTCGGACATCGATGTACACCCAACCGGACAGCCGGGCGTTCTCGCTGCGCAGCATCGGTGGCCCCTCCTCGACGGTCACGCGCGCGACGTCCCGCAGCAGCACGGTCGCACCCTGCTCCGTCACGAACGGCAGCTGGCGCAATCGCTCCAGCGAATCCCGGATCTCCCGCGGATATCGGACGTTGATCGGATAGCGCTCGCCGCCCGCGATCACCTCGCCGACGTTCTCGCCGCCGATGGCCGTGGCGACGATGGCCTGCACCGCGGCCACGGATAGTCCGTACCGCGCCGCGGCCGCGCGATCGACGTCGACATCGATGTAGCGGCCACCCGTCAGCCGCTCCGCCAACGCGGACGACACGCCGGGCACCGGCTTGACCACGGATTCGATCTGCGTCGTCAGCCGGTCCAGCGTGGCCAGGTCGGGCCCGGACACCTTGATGCCGACGGGGCTCTTGATGCCGGTCGCCAGCATGTCGATGCGGTTGCGGATCGGTGGCACCCAGACGTTGGACAAGCCGGGGACCTTGACGACACGGTCCAGTTCTTCGGTGAGCTTTTCCGGCGTCATGCCGGATCGCCACTGCGCACGCGGCTTGAACCGGATCGTCGTCTCGAACATCTCCAGCGGCGCGGGGTCCGTCGCGGTGTCCGCGCGGCCGGCCTTGCCGAAGACACGCTCCACCTCGGGCACCGTCTTGATGAGCCGGTCGGTCTGCTGCAGCAGTTCCGCCGCCTTGGACGCGGACAGCCCGGGCAGCGCGGACGGCATGTACAGCAGATCGCCTTCATCCAGCGGCGGCATGAACTCTCCGCCGAGCCGCATCAGCGGCACCGCCGTCATCGCCAGCACCAGCGCCGACGCCACCAGCGTCGCCTTGGGGAATCGCAGCACGGCCTCCAGCGCCGGCCGGTAGATCGCGATGAGCAGGCGGTTGATCGGATTGGCGGTTTCCCTCGGGATGCGGCCCCGGATCAGATAGCCCATCAGCACGGGCACCAAGGTCACGGACAGGCCGGCGGCCGCGGCCATCGCATAGGTCTTGGTCAGCGCCAGCGGCGAGAACAGCCGCCCCTCCTGCGCCTCCAGCGTGAACACCGGCAAAAAGGACAGCGTGATCACCAGCAGCGAGAAGAACAGCGCCGGTCCGACCTCGACGGACGCCTCGGTGATGAGCGCCCAGCGCTCGGCGACGCTGGCCGATCGACCGTGCCGCGCCTCGAAGTGCTCCAGGTGCTTGTGCGCGGCTTCGACCAGGACCACGCTCGCGTCGACCATCGCGCCCAGCGCGATCGCGACGCCGCCTAGGCTCAGGATGTTGGCGCTCAGACCCTGCCAATGCATCACGATGAAGGCCGTCAGCACCCCCACGGGCAAGGTCACGACCGCGACCAGCGCGGAGCGCAGGTGGAACAGGAACACCGCGCAGACCACCGCCACCACGATGAACTCCTCGATGAGCTTGTCGCGCAGATGATCGACCGCGCGATCGATGAGCGTCGACCGGTCGTAGGTCTCCACGATCTCCACGCCCGGCGGCAGACCCGGCTTGAGCGCGGAGATCCTCGCCTTGACCGCCTCGATCGTCGTCCGGGCGTTCTTCCCGGAACGCATCACGATCACGCCGCCGGCGACTTCGCCCTCGCCGTCCAGCTCCGCGATGCCGCGGCGCATCTCGGGCCCGACCTGCACGAAGGCGACCTCCCGCAGCATCACCGGCGTGGCCCGTGCGACGCTGATCGGAATGTCGCGGAAGTCGTCCAGCGACTTCAGGAAGCCGCGCGACCGCACCATGTACTCGCTCTCCGCCATCTCCACGACGGAGCCGCCCGAGGCCTGATTGGCGTTGCGCAGCGCGGCCAGGACGGCCTCCTGCGTCACGCCGAGCGCACGCATCCGGTCCGGATCGAGCACGACCTGGTACTGCCGGACCATGCCGCCCAGGCTGGCCACCTCGGCCACGTCCGGCACCGTCTTGAGTTCGAACTTCAGGAACCAGTCGTTGAGGGCGCGCAGTTGCCCGAGGTCGTGCGCGCCCGTGCGATCGACCAGGGCGTACTCGTAGATCCAGCCCACGCCGGTCGCATCCGGACCGAGTACCGCGGTGGCCCCCGGCGGCAAGCGCCCCTGGACCTGACCGAGCGCCTCGCTCACCCGGGACCGGGCCCAGTACGGGTCGGTCCGATCGTCGAAGAGCACGTAGACGAAGGAGTCGCCGAAGAAGCTGTACCCGCGGACGGTCTTCGCGCCGGGGACGCTGAGCATCGTCGTGGTCAGCGGGTAGGTGACCAGGTCCTCGACCACCTGCGGCGGCTTGCCCGGGTAGCTGGTTCGCACGATGACCTGTGTGTCCGACAGGTCGGGCAAGGCGTCCACCGGCGTGCGTGCGACGGACCACAGGCCCGCGGCGACCAGCATTGCGGTGGCAATGAGCACCAGGAAGCGGTTGCCGATGGACCAGCGGATGAGCGCGGCGATCATGGCGCGCCTCCGATCTTGCGCACCGACACGAGCTCCCAGGCCATGGGGCCGCCTTGCCTGAACTCGATACGGACCTTGTCGCCCACCTTCACGTCGGCAAAGGTCTGGGGGTCGGGCTTGCCAAAGCCCATGGTCATGCCGGGCCACTTCAAGGCGGGCACGGGGCCGTGCGACAGGGTGATGCTGTCGGCATCGACGCTTTCGATCTTGCCCTCTGCGCGATACGTGGTCGCGGCGGCAGCGAGTTTCGGCGTGGCGACAGGGGAGGAAGCCATCGACGCCGCCGACACCGCAGACGCGGCAGGTGCCGCGCTCATCGTCCCCAGCGAGGATTTCAGATTCGCCTCGGAATCGATGAGGAACTGGCCACTTGCCACCACCTCCTCACCGGGACGCAAGCCGTCGAGGACCTCCACGTCGTTCCCCAGATCCACCCCCAACTTGACCTCGCGCGGTTCGAAGGCGCCACCCTGTCGGCGGACGATGACGACGGCGCGTGCGCCGGTGCGGATCACGGCCTCCGCGGGCACAACCAGCCGGGATGCGATCGCGCCCGCGATCCGCAGGCGCAGCAGCATGCCGGGCACCAGTTTCCCGCTCCGGTTGTCGACCTCGAAGCGCGCCTGCAGCGTGCGCGTGTCGGCGTTGACCTGCGGAAGGATTTCTTTCAGTTCGCCGTCGAACACCTGCGCGGCATCGGACTGCAGCGTCGCGCTGACCTTCTGGCCGCGAGTCAAGCGGAGTGCCTGGGCCTCCGGCACCTCGACCACAGCCCACACCCGTTCCATTCCGGCGATGCGAAAGAGCGTGGTTCCTGCCGCCACCGCCACACCTTCGCGAACGCCCAACTCCGCCACCACGCCGCTCGCGGGCGCATCGAGGGTGAAGCGCGCCTGGGCCGTCCCTGCCTCCTCGCTGTGCCGAACCAAGGTCTCAGGAATGGACATCGCCTTCAGGCGATCCCTTGCAGACGCGATCAGTTCCGGCGCGGCGCCGGCGCGCTTCAGGGCGAGAAGCTCGTTCAGAGGTCCCAGCCAATCCGGCGCGAAGATCATGGCGAGCGGTTGTCCCTTGCGCACCGTGGACATGGGCGCTCTCACCAGCAGGCGTTCGACGTAGCCCGCGACGCGCGTCTGGACGGCGACGTTGAGCCTGTCGTCGAATTGCACTGCGCCGACGGCGTCGAAGGATGACGACACGTCCGCCATCTTCGCGGCGGCCGTGCGTACGCCCAGGTTCTGCTGCACCGTTGCGCCGATCCTGACTCCGGCGTCCGCGGCCTCGTCGGCGTACACCGGCACGAGCTGCATGTCCATGAACGGGGATTTGCCGGGCTTGTCGAAGCGACGGCCCGGCACCATGGGGTCGTGCCAATACAGCACCTTGCGATCACTCCCGGCGGCGGAGGCCGCTGCAGGTCGTCCGTCGTCCACGCGGACGGCGCCGTCGACCGTTCGTCCCACATAGAAACCACCCAGCGCGAGCGCGGCGCCGAGCGCCGCCACCAAAACAACGACTGCTGCGCGCTTCATGGACGGTCTCCTTCGATGAGGGCCTTGAACGCCAGCGACGCCTGCGCCCTGACCAGATCGCGCTGGAGCGCGAAGAGCTTGCGCCGCGCCTCCAATTCGGCGTGGCGCGATTCGAAAAGCGTGGTCAGCGGCACCTGGTTCGAGCGGTAGGCGGTCAGCGCCACGGCGGTGCGCTGCTGCGCCGGCAGGACGACCGCCGTCCGATAGCGGTCCACGCGTCCGGCCAAGCGCGCCGCTTCGGCGGCAAGCATGCGGTACTCGACGGTGGCCATGCGGGTCGTCTCCGCGAGCTGTGCCTCAGCCTTCTCCGCGAGGGCGAGCTTGGCCGCGAGCTCGCGGTCCTGGCGTTGCGCCGGCGCAATTGCGAGCGGGATGCTGATGCCCACCGACACCATGTCGGGATAGCCCGACCGCTGCCCGTAGCTCACCTCCCAAGACCAGTTCGGGCGGCGATTTGTTCGCGCCGACTCGGTGTCCGCGCGAGCCAGATCGACATCCCGCTCCGCAGCGATGACGGCAGGATGATTCGCAACGTACGCGGACTCGGTGGGCGCGGGCAGCGCCTCCGGTGCGGCCAGGTCATCGACGGAAGCGCCGATCCAGCGTGTCAACGCGACACGCGCCACTTCCAATTGCTGACGCGCCTCGGCGGTCTCGTCCTCCGCCATGCCGCGAGCACCGGACAGTCCGAGCACTTCCTGGCTGGTCGCCGTGGCCGAAGCGAGCCGCGCGCGGGCGGCCTCCAGCTCGTCATGGGCGTGATGTTCCGCCTCCGTCACCAGCTCCAACTCCGAGCGCGCGAAGTAGACGTCCAGGTACGCCAAGCCGGTCTGCAGGCGTACGTCGGTCTGCGAGGCACGTGCGACCGCGGCCTCGCGTTGTACTGCGGCGTCTGCGACGGCTTGTCGAGCGGCGCGCTTGCTGGAGGACAGCCATTCCTGGGAGATTCCTACACGCTTCATAGTCATCGAATCCCGGCCGCTGAAGCGGTCGCTGCCTGAAATGGGCAGGTTGTCGATGCCGGCGCGCAGCACGGGATCGGGCAATTGGGCGGCGGCGCGCGCGGTTTCGGCGGCGCTGGTGACGCCGGCCCGGGCGGCCCGGGCGGCTTCCGACCGCTGGACCGCCAAGCTCATGGCCTGGTCAAGCGTGAGGGTGGCGCCCTGACTGAGCAGGGGCAGCAATGCGGCAGCCAAGGCGGCGGCTCGCAGGGTGATTTTTGGGTTCACGAAAGCTCCGAAGACGAACGACAGCGATGCCGGGTGGCGGAAATGCCGCACCGGCGCCAGTCAATCGACGGAGCTGATCAGACTCGGAGTCTGAGCGTGGAAAGGAAGAGAGGATCGGGTGGCGGTCGATCCTCGGCCGGCGTCATTGCCGACGCCGGCAGGCGGACGTCCTCGCCAAGGTCGACGCTCACCGCCAGGATCGACACCACCAGCGGCGGCGCGAGCGTCGGCAGCTTGATGGGCTCGAATGACTGCGGCGTGCCGGACGAGTGCTCCGCGCAAAGCGCCGGCTGGTCCATGTCCATGCCTTCGCACGGCGTGCCGGACGCCACCATCTCGGCCATCGCCGCCATGTCCTGCTCCTGCGGGCAGACGTAGTTGGCCAACGCCAGCTGCGAGAACAGCAGCGACAACGCCACGTAACACGTGACGGTCAGGCGATGGGCAAGGCGGCGAAGCATGATCGCGTAAGTGTAGTAGCAACCCTTGCATGGCCGCACGCGACCAACCATGGGGCTCCATCAGCTCAGCGTGCAGATGCCGCATGGACGGCTCGTACTCCCTTCCGTTCACGCTTCAGCGTGCCCGGCCAACAGTTGCGCACGCCTGGACGTCTGCCCGTGGAGTGGCTGGAGCAGCTCATCTTGCTTGCCCTCGTCGGCCGGGCTTTCCCGACGTGGGTCACCGATGGTGCTGCTGCATCCAAGCATCGAGCTGCGCGATCTCCTTTGTCTGGTCGTCGATGATCTTCTGGGCCATCGTCTTCAGGGGCGCAGATTTTCCCTGCTGGACTTGAACCTTCGCCATCTCAAGCGCTTGTTGATGATGCATCTTCATCATCATCGCGAAGTCCATGTCGGTATCACCGCTGAGCTTCATCCCTTGCATTGATCGCATGCCCGCGTCCATCGACTTCTTGAGTTGTTCCGAAGCGGGGTTCGACGACTGCGCAAAGGCGGCAGCGGCGCTCAGGGCGCCGGCGATCGCGATGAGTCCGAGCTTGCGAAAAACGTGGATTGAGTTCATGAGGTGCTCCTGCGAGAAGGTTGAAGGACCAGCCCGATCACGACGTGAGGTGGCTGGCTCTCAAGGGCAAGAGGCAATCCCAATGCTAGGGCGCGTGTCAGTCCATGACAGCTTCGTAATGGTCTCGACAGGCCTTTGTGGCCGCCAGATTTCTACAGTGATCTCCATGGCGATCAATCTCGACGCCAAGGCCCCGAGCACCCCCTCGCCAAGGGGGTCGCTCGCGAGACAAACCTACAGGAGTTCATCATGTCCCGAATCGTCACCCCCTTCGCATTGGCCGCCGCTGCAGCGCTCGTTGCGATGGCTACCCCGGCGCTTGCCGATAGTGGCTTCACGCAAAGCAACAGCGAATCGGGAGGTTCTTACCACCTCATGCCGTCGACCAAGACGCGGGCGGACGTCATTGCCGAGCTGCAACGGGCGCGAGCCGACGGCTCGTTGGCCAAGATCAACAGCGAAGCAGGCTACGCCCCGGAGTTTGAAACCGACGGTCGCCAAACCGTGCGCGCCAAGGCATCCAACGCCGCTGCGGCTGGCCAGAGGGCACCGCTGCAGTTCGATGCACCCGCCGCGGGAGGCGGCCGGACTCGCGCCGAGGTGATCGACGAACTCAAGCGCGCCCGGGAAGATGGCTCGCTGGCCAAAATGAACAGCGAGAGCGGCTATGCCCCTGAGTTCGAACCGGCGCCGGCTCGCCGCGTCCCATCGAAGGAGGGTCTGTCGACGTCGGCGGCGCAAACGCAAAGCAGCGCATTGCAGTTCGAGGCGCCTGCAGCTGGAGGACGCAGTCGCGCAGAAGTCCTGGAAGAGTTGCGTGTGGCTCGTGAGAACGGCACCCTTCGGCGCATGAACACCAACCGCGGCTACTGAACGGCAAGCGTCTTGCGCTGGGGTGTTGGCATTTGTGGCGACCGTCCCGAGGTTGGTCGCGCACCAGCTCGCTCAGGCTTGCAAGGCCGCGTACCTTCACTGATGTCGATCATTCTCCTGCGCTGGCGCGGCCTGTCGCAGGCGCAGGGAATTGAATACCACGCTGACCGAAGACAAGCTCATGGCGAGCGCCGCGATCATCGGCGACAGAAGCCAGCCCGTGAAGGGATATAGGACACCTGCGGCCACAGGAACGCCCAACGCGTTGTAGAAAAAGGCGAACCCCAGGTTCTGACGCATGTTGGTCACCGTCGCGTCTGAGATCTCTTTGGCCCGAGCGATGCCGCGCAGATCGCCCTTGACCAGCGTCAACTGCGCGCTGTTCATGGCCACATCGGTGCCCGTACCCATGGCCACACCCACATCGGCCTTTGCGAGCGCCGGCGCGTCGTTGATGCCGTCTCCCGCCATGCCCACGACGCGACCTTCATCTTGCAGACGCTGCACAAGCGCAAGCTTGTCCGCGGGCTGCACTTCGCCGTGCACCTCGTCGATTCCCAACTCGCGCGCGACTGCCTGCGCCGTTGTGAGGCCATCACCGGTTGCCATCACGACCCGCATACCTGCCGCATGCAATGAACGTAGCGCTTCGGGTGTGCTTTGCTTGATGGGATCAGAGACGGCCAGCAAACCCATCAACACTTGGTTGCCGGCCAGGTACATCACGCTGCTGCCATGGGCCCGAAGCACTTCAGCAGACTTGCGCAGCGGGCTCACATCAACACCGTCCTGTGCCATCAATGCCGTGTTGCCAAGCGACAAGCGTTGGTCAGCGACTTGGCCGCGCACCCCGATGCCAGTCGATGACTCGAAGTTCGTGGCGGCTACGAGCTCCAGCTTCTGAGCCCGCGCGGCTTGAACGATCGCTTGGGCCAGCGGGTGCTCGCTGCCCTGATCCAAGCTTGCGGCCAAGCGCAACACCTCGGCTTGGGTTTGGCCCGGAGCCGCTATGACCTGCTCGAAGACCGGTCGACCTTCGGTCAACGTGCCGGTCTTGTCGACCACCATCGTGTCCACGCGTCGCAGATGTTCAATGGCAGAGGCGTCCCGGAACAAGATTCCTTGAGTGGCCGCTTTCCCCGTGGCCACCATGATGGACATCGGCGTGGCCAAGCCTAACGCGCACGGGCAGGCAATGATCAGAACACTGACCGCGTTGATCAAGCCGTACTGCCATCCTTGCTCCCCACCCAGGAGCCCCCAAGCGAAGAACGACAGCAGCGCCACTGCGATGACAGCCAGCACAAACCAGCCAGCGACCTGGTCTGCTATCCGCTGCATAGGTGCCCTGGAGCGCTGGGCCTGGGCGACCATCTCTACGATCTGAGAAAGCATCGTCTGGGACCCGACACGTTCCGATCGCATGATCAGCGCGCCTGACGTGTTGATGGTCGCGCCGATCACCCGATCTCCAACTCGCTTGGTCACAGGTACAGGTTCACCCGTCAGCATCGATTCATCGATCGCGCTTTGCCCCTCCTCGACGACGCCATCCACCGGCACCTTCTCGCCAGGTCGGATGCGCAGGCGATCCCCCACATGCACCTGGGTCAGCGGTACATCCGCCTCACTGCCATCTGAATCGATTCGTCTGGCGGTTTTGGGAGCGAGGCCGAGCAGCGACTTGATCGCCGCGGAGGTCTGCGAGCGGGCGCGTAGTTCCAGCATCTGGCCGAGCAGAGTCAGCGAAATGATCACCGCCGCGGCCTCGAAATACACGCCAATGCGGCCATGAGCCATGAAGCTCGATGGGAATACGTGGGGCACCATCGTGGCGACGATGCTGTAGGCAAAAGCGGCTCCGATCCCCAGGCCTATCAAGGTCCACATGTTGGGGCTGCGCAGCTTCACCGACTGCACGCACCGCACCAAGAACGGCCAACCCGCCCAAAGAACGATTGGCAACGACAGCGCAAGTTCCACCCAGCTCTGCCTGGCCGGTGAGAGCCACCCCACTCGATGACCGGCCATGGCGAGGACCGTCACGGTCGCGGTCAGCGGCAAGGTCCACCAAAAGCGTCGCGCGAAGTCGCGAAGTTCAGGGTTGTCATCGTCTTGAGCGACCTCAGGAATGAGGGGCTCCAAGGTCATGCCGCACTTCGGGCAGCTACCCGGGTGATCTTGCCGGACCTCCGGATGCATGGGGCAGGTGTAGATCATCGACGCCTGTGCGGGCAAGCCTGGCGCTGAGGCCTGCGCCGGCGGTTCAGAGTCAGACGAAGCGAGATTGGAGCAGCAATGCCCCGATGCCTGATACGTTCCTGCGGGTGCAAGGTTCTGGCCGCTGTCGCCTGCTGTCTGGATCAGCTGCATGCCGCACCTCGGGCAGCGCCCGGGACCATCTTGATGGACATCGGGGTGCATGGGGCAGGTGAACTGAGGCACAGGTGAGGCGCCACTTGGCGCGGTCTGCGCGTGACGGTGACCCGAAGCTTGATCGCTGGCTTCTTCGCTCATTTTTCTGCTTCCGCTTGTTGGGACATGACGGTGTGGATGCATCGCGCCACAGCCTTACAGGCAGGCGACGGCCTCGCGCAACCTCTGGCTCGCAACTACCAATGGCAATGCGGCTATCGGCAACCGCCGCAGCAGCTGATGCCGTTGCCCTCGGCGCCGGCCCTCAACGTGACTTGTGTCTGCACACTGGAGGTGTATCCCGCCTGAGCGATGGCCGCGCTGAGCTCCTCCGGCGCCGACCCGGTCGAGTCGACTCGCACGCGCTTGGAAGCCAGGTCCACGTCCACCTGCGCCTGGGGATCCACCTCCCTGATTGCCTTGCTGATCTTGCCGACGCAACTGCGGCAGCTCATGTCGGGGACTTCAAACTCAAGCATGGGCTACTCCCTATCAGACCGGAACGTTCCGGCAAGTGCCACTTTGAAGCCTCCCACCGTGGGAAGGTCCAGCACTTTCTGGTAGTCCCTACCCAGAACTTGCGCATTCCCGGGTTCGTTCGAGAACGTTCAGAGTTCCTCGCAACAGACACGGTATGGGCGCTACCGATGGCGCCCTGCCCAGGAGCGCGGTCCCGCTGGCTCGTGCTCTGACCGATGCGCCGGCCTATGCGCTGGCCGTTTCAGCCATGCGACGGCACTCGTCGGCGCAACGCCGACACGCCCGCGCGCAGGCCGCGCAATGGTCCATCTCGTGCTGCCCACATTCCTTTGCACATGCTTCGCAGATGTCCGCGCAAAGCTTGCAGATCGAGCCGGCGTGCTCGCTGTTGCGAGCCATCGCGGCCGACGCGAGCTGGCAGATCGCGGCGCAGTCAATGTCGAGCGCGATGCAGCGTGACATCGCGTTCACGTCCGTCTCTTGGAGACAGGCGCTGGCGCAGTGATTGCACGCAGCCGCGCAGTCGTCGCACGCGTCGATGCACGAGTCGAATTCCTGATGAGCCATGATCTTTCGCTCCACATGTTCGCCGGCGATTCGGCCATTTCAGCGAGCAAATCACGCACCCGGCGAAGCGCGGTTGAGTTCCACCGGACAGCTCCGAATCAAGCTGAAAAATGCGCACGCCCCTGCCTGCCTGCCTAAACGGGGCAAGTCAGGCAAAGGTGTTTGCAAGATGTGCTGTCGCAGTGACGTGATCTACATCGTGGTTTGTTGCGCAGCGCCGCCGGGGTGGCTCAAGGGACCTTTCGCAGCGTCGCGCGCGCCGTCACAGCTGCCTTGGACTTGTTGGACCACATCCAGCAGTAGTGCTGATCGCTGGGCACGTCGAGTAAACCTTCGGACTTGCTCGCGGCATCCTGTTTGGCGGGAAAGCGCACCTCTTTTCCCTCGTGGTAGTGCACGTTGAAGTTCAACGGCGCGTCGGCGTCGAACCGCCACTGGACTTTCTCCCCTTGACGCAACTGAGTGCACCACTCGGCAAACTTGCCGGGGGCGATCTGCCACTCGCCCTGCGCCGTTGAGTCTGCCTGCCACGGTACGTCAACAAGGTCTGCATGCGCTGACGTGGCCAGGGCCGAGATCACGACGACGGCAAGGACGGCCCAGCGCGGCCTCACTTGGCGGCCTCGATGTGCGTGACGACCAGAGCGCCCGCGCGCTTCTCGGCGGCGAAGCGCACCTTGTCGCCCACCTTCAATTTCTCCAGCGCGGATGCGTCCTCGACCTGGAACGCCATGGTCATGGGCGGCATCTCAAGGTTCTTGATCTCGCCGTGCTTGAGGGTGATCTTTTTGTTGGCAGCGTCGATGCGCCGGACTTCGCCGTCGGTCATGGCCGACGCGTCGGCCGTCGAGGCCTGCGCCGAGGCGGACAGGGGCGGCTGTTGCAGGGCTTGGTCTCCTGCTGCGTGGGCCCAGCTGGCGGCCATCAGTGCCAGCGCGGTCAGGGTGCAGCGCACGGAGTTGGACTTCATGAGAGCTCCTTTGGTCAACGGTGATAGGACTGGAAAACGCGGGTGGTGCCGTCCTTGAGAACGAGCAATACGTCGTAGGGCTGTGTCTGGTTGTCAAAATCCGGGCCATCCATGCCGGGGCTGCCCAGCGGCATGCCGGGCACGGCCAGCCCGACTGCGGCGGGACGCTCCTTGAGCAGCCGCTTGATCTCTCTGGCCGGTACGTGCCCTTCGATCGCGTAACCATCGATGCGGGCGGTGTGACAAGAGCCGAGTGCCAAGGGGATGCCAACGGACTTGCGCACGTCGGTGTTGCCAGTGTTGTGGACCGCGCCGACGTTCAGTCCTTGTGCCTGCAGATGTGAGAGCCAGGCTTTGCAGCAGCCGCACTCGGGCGACTTCCAGACTTCCAAGGACACGGCAGCCGGCGACGTCCGGGCGATGGCAGAGCCAGCCGCTGCAAGCGTCAGGCCCAGACCGGCCCAGACGACGTCTCGCCGGTTCACGAAATTGGTCATGGCACCGTCAGTGCGCGTGATTGGCGTGTCCGTCCGCCTTGGACCCGGGCTTGGTAGAGGCCGCCTTGGAGCCCGACTTCGCGACCGTGACCGCGCCCTTCATGCCCGCGTCGTAGTGACCGGGCTGCAGACATGCAAAGTCAACCTTGCCAGCCTTCGTGAACTGCCAGATCACCTCACCGGTTTTCCCGCCAGTCAAGGTGATCATCTGGGGATCTTCATGCTCCATCCCCGGGTTCTTGAGCATGACCTGGTAGTGTTCCTTGAGCTCCTGCTCGGTGCCCAGCACGAATTCGTGTTTGACCTGACCGGAGTTCTTGACCTTGAAGCGGATCGTCTCGCCTTGCTTGACGTCAATGCTGGCCGGCGTGAAGCGCATGTTGTCGGTCATGTCGACGTTGACGGTGCGCGTGACCTGTTGTGCCTTGCCGGGCTTGCCGATGGCACTGTCTTCATCGCCATGCGCGTGTGTGCCGGCGTGGTTGCCAGAGGCAAATGCCGCGCTGGTGGCAATGGCGACGACAGTCGCCACGAACGGGTGTTTGATGTTCATGATGCTTTCTCTTGGAACGCTTTTTGCTTGGGGGTTGAGAGTGAGATTGGCCGTCAGTGGTTGTCGTGCCCGCCGCTGGGCTTGCGCACGCGCATTTCGACGTTGCTCGCCGGTTTGCGCGCCAGTGGCATGGATTGGCCGCCAGCGCTGAACGATCGCGCCGGCTCGGGCAGTGCACCGGTGAACTCGTACGCCACCTCGCCCTTGGGATGCTGGTACCAGCCCGGATCCTTGAAGTCGCCACGCTTTTGGTCAGCGCGCACCTTCAGCACGGTGAACATGCCGCCCATTTCCACGGGGCCGAACGGGCCTTGCCCGGTCATCATGGGCAGCGTGTTGTCGGGAATCGGCATCTCCATTTCCGCCATGTCGGCCATCCCTCGCTCGCCCATGGCCATGTAGTCAGGGATGAGGTTGTTGACCTGCTTGACGATGCCGGTGTGGTCGACGCCGATCATGTTGGGCAGACCGTGGCCCATGGCATTCATCGTGTGGTGACTCTTGTGGCAATGGAACGCCCAGTCCCCCGGTTCGCTAGCGACGAACTCGATCGCACGCATCTGACCGACAGCCACATCCGTGGTCACCTCTTCCCAGCGGGCACTTTCTCGAGTCCAGCCGCCGTCGGTCCCCGCGACCACGAATTCATGCCCGTGCAGGTGGATGGGATGGTTGGTCATCGTGAGGTTGCCCACGCGGATGCGCACGCGCTCACCTTGGCGTGCCACCATCGGGTCGATTCCCGGGAAGACGCGCGAGTTGAAGGTCCACAGATTGAAGTCGGTCATCTCGCTCACCCGCGGGGTGTAGCTGCCCGGCTCGATGTCGAAGGCCGTCAAGATGAAGCCGTAGTCGCGATCGACCGGCATGAACTTCGGCTCCTTTGGATGCACGATGAACATGCCGTACATCCCCATGGCCATCTGCACCATTTCGTCAGCATGCGGGTGGTACATGAAGGTGCCGCTTCGCCGCACGACGAACTCATACACGAAAGTCTTGCCCGGCTGAATGTGCGGCTGCGTGAGTCCGCCTACGCCGTCCATGCCGTTAGGAAGCCGCACACCATGCCAGTGGATCGTCGTGTGCTCGGGCAACTTGTTGGTCACAAACAAACGAACCCTGTCGCCTTCCACGAGCTCGATGGTCGGACCCGGCGAGCTACCGTTATAGCCCCAGAGGTGAGCCTTCATTCCCGGGGCGAACTCTCGCACCACCGGCTCGGCCACGAGGTGGAGCTCCTTGACGCCGTTGTTCATGCGCCAGGGCAAGCTCCAGCCGTTGAGCGTCACCATCGGGTTGTAGGGACGGCCCGTTGTGGGATGCAGCGGTGCGGCGGACAAGGGGTTGGATTGATAGACCGGCTCGGGCAAGGCGGCCATCGCCACTTTGCTCACGGTCGAGGCCGCCACGGCGGCGCCCGCGGCTGCGGTTCCCGCCAGGAATCGGCGTCGGCTGTTTGTCATGGAACTCTCCGTGGAAATCAGTGGCCTGCGTCGCCGCCGGTCGGGGCAGCGGAGGGAGATTGGAAGGCGATGGGTCCTGCGGGCTTGCCGATCAAAGTGGCTTGAAGCGCCGCATCTGCCAACCAGAAGTCGCGCTGCGCTTCCAGTGCTTGGTTGACGCTGGCGACCTGGTCGCGCGCGTCGGCGATGAGTTCGAACACCCCGATTAACATGCCGTTGTAGCGAAGCTGGTTCTCTTCCGAGATGGTTTTGCGCAGCGGCACCACTTCGTCCATGTAATGCCGGGCAACGTCGAACGAGGTTCGATAGGCACCGTAGGTTTCGCGAACTTGCGAGGTCGCGTGCACGGCCAGCTGCGCGGTGCGATTAACCGCGGCCATGTAGGTAGCCTGAGAACGCGCACGGACCGCGTCGCCAAAATCGAATAGCGGAATCGGCAGTTCAAGCTCAAATCCTCTTTGCGGCGGCTCGCCGGTCTCGCTGTTGCGCACTGCTGCGACATGGAGTCCGTTGATGACGCTGGTCACGCGACTGAGTCCAAGTTCACGGGCCGTCGCTCGAAGATCGGCCTGCGCCATGCGTACGTCGAGTCGCTGCTCGATTGCCTGCTGCGCGACCTGGGCCTCATCGCGCGGAGTTTTGGGCAGGTCCGGCAGTCGCTCCGGCAGCTTGAGCTCGCGCGCCTGCGCGGCATCCAGCCCCAGAGTGCGCACAAGCGCTTCGCGGCTGCTTTGCGCGCTTTGCCGCGCACGGGCCAGTTGGGCCACCGCTTCAGCGGCAAAAGCCTGCTCCCTGGCGCGCTGGAGCTTGCTGAAGTTGCCCACGGCCTGCATGCGTCGAGCGAGTTCCGCGCTTGCGTCGGCCGCCGTCTTGACCTGCTCTGCGTACTGGACCTGCTGCTGTGCGGCAACTGCGCGGACCCAGTTCTGCCTGGCGTCCGTGGCTGCCTGAACGACGTCGCCGGCGAGTCGCAGTTGGATCTGCTGCTGTTGGAAGCTGGCGATCCGCATGCGGCTTGGCAGCAGCAAGAGGTCGAAAACGGAGATGCCCAGCGAACGACCGATATCGAGGTCTCGATCGGCCCCTTGTCCTCGCACCAGGCGCTCGAAGGTGAACACCGGGTTGGGCAGCCTGGCTCCTTGAGCGGCCGCGGCGGACGCAGCCGCGCTGTCGTAGAGCGTGGCCTGCAGCGCCGGGCTGTAGGCCAGCGCAAGACGTACTGCGTCGTCGGCGCTGAGGGGCTGTGCCAAGATCGACTGCACGTCCTTGGCTGCTTGCTCGCGGGCCTCAGGCGAGCGCAGCCATTTCACTTCGGCGCCGAGTCGGCTCTGCGCAAGGAGCTGCACCTCATTGAAGTTGCTGTCGATGGCGGTGCTGGCGCAACCGGCCAGCAACGTTGCCGCTAGCGGAACGACCGCCCAGGTAATGCGCCGCGGGACGCGGCTGTGCCGGCTATTCATGCACGGTCTCCAGTAGTTCAGTGATGTTGGGGATGGCTGCCCCCGGCCTTGCTTGCAGGCGCGGCGGCTGGCTGCGCTGCCTTGGCGGGTGCGCGATCCGCAGCGTTGACTGGCGGTTTGGCCATCTCGGTCTGCTGAGAGGCATTTGTCGCCGTGGCAGTGTTCGGGCGCGGCGAGTTCGCACTCGGCTGCTCCGGCTTCGCTTCATGACCGGCATGCCCTTGAGGAGCGGGGGCCTGCTGCTGCGTCCCGCCCGAGGCCTCCTTGGCGTAGGTGCGCCAGCCCCCGATCTGGCCCACCCGGTCGTTGGCGGCCTTCCAGGATTGAAGCGGTTCGTCGGCGAACCGGCGGTAACTCTCGAAGGTTGGGAGATGGCGTAGGTCGTTTGCGGCTTTGCCTGCCGCCGCTTCTCCGGTGTCGGCGCCTTGGCCAGGTGTTATTGCCGACGCCGCGGCCTGCGACTTGGGACTCGATCGGGCGGGCACGGTATTGGGCACGGTGCCGTGGCCCGGATGTTGGGCGAATACGGGCGTCGCAAGGGCCAGTGCCCACGCGCCAAGGGTAGTTCGGGAAAACATGTCGTTCCTCGTGAACGCTGTCCTGGGGTAGGACAGACTCGCCACGCCTCGAACAGGTCCGAAGGCATAGCAGCTCAGCTCGACGCGTTCAACCGGGGTCCGCGCTCAAGACGAGCGGACCCGGCGTCGCACACGGCGAACGTCGTTAGAGGAAGGAGGTTCGTGGGGGCCGCTCAGGGCCGCTTGTCGTGAACTCCGCGTCAGGAGCGACAGACGCGCAGTAGCGATCCTTTTCGGTCGCGACATGGATCACGGTTGCGGCGCGCGACGGCAGCGCGGCGGTGCCACAGCAGGACGCGCAGACGTTGCATTTGGCCGAGGCCTTGGCTGCCCCGGCCTGCTTCAGGTCCCCGTGCGAAAGCCCGTGGTTGTGCGCGGCGCTGGAATCAACTCCGTGAACTCCTGGCTGCGCATGACCGTGACCGTCTTGCAAGTGCTCATCCAGGACGTCCAAAGGGGCGGATTGGTCATGATGGTCGTGGCCCGCGTGCTCCTCGACGAGCGCGGTGTCAACTTGATGGTGTTCCATTCCGCAGCAGCGCATGGCCGCAGCCACCGCACCCTGCAAGGGGATGGCGACGGCAAGCAAGCAAACGAAGACGGTTCGGACCAACAGGGTCATGGCGTCAGTGTAGGGGCGCAAAGGCCAGTTGTGAAAGTGGGGCAATCGGTGAACCGGGAGGTTCTACAAAGCGGTGTAGCGCTCGGGATCGGTGCGGCAAGACTGAGGGATACCACTCACTTTTGCAGCTCCGTGATCTGGATCGTTCCATCCACTTTGTCGGCCTTGAACCTGATCTGGTCGCCGACCTGGAGCTGCGCCAGGACCGACGCGTCAGCCCGAAAAACCATCGTCATGCCCGGCATGCCAAGGTTCTCGATGGGGCCATGCTTGACCGTCAACTTGCCTTGGCCCGCATCGATCCTTTTGACCTCGCCCAGGGTGAATCTGCTGCTTGACGATGCCTTGGTCACAGTGCCGCCGAACTCGTTGGCCGCCACCGCGACCCACGGTGCGACAGACGCGGCGCCGGCCAAGGCGATCGAGACCACAAGGGTGCGCAGACTCATGACGTAGCTCCTGAAGGAAGGGCTACCTGCAGGGCATTCGCAAGTAGCTTGGGCGCGACTGTACAAACCCTGTCCCCACGGCGCGGGGACAGGAACATGACAGACCGGTAATGTGGTTGTCCTCCTGCGGAGGGCCGTCCTGCGTCACACTTTGGCCATGAGAATCTTGGTGATCGAGGACGAGGCCCGCTTGGCCAGCTACCTCAAGAAGGGCCTCACGGAAAGCGGCTATGTGGTGGACTTGGCCGGCGACGGGATCGATGGGCAGCATTTGGCCGTCGAAGGTCAGTACGACCTCGTCGTGCTTGATGTGATGCTGCCTGGCATTGACGGGTTCGAGGTCCTGCGCCGGCTAAGGGAGCACAAGTCCACGCCGGTGCTGATGCTCACGGCGCGCGACAAGGTGGAAGACCGGGTGCATGGTCTCAAGGTTGGCGCGGACGATTACTTGATCAAGCCCTTCGCCTTCACGGAGCTTCTCGCTCGCATCGAAGCGCTTCTTCGCCGCGGCGCCACGCATGCCTCCCAACCCTTGACCTCGCTGCGCTTGGGGGACCTAGAGGTCGATCTGTCCCGACGCAAGGTGACGCGGGCGGGCAAGCGTCTGGATCTGTCGCCCAAGGAGTTCACCCTGTTGTCCGTCATGCTGCGGCGCCACGGCGAGGTCCTTTCCCGAACGGTGCTCGCAGAGCAGGTCTGGGATCTGAATTTCGATAGCGAGACCAACGCGATTGATGTCGCGGTACGTCGGTTGCGGGTGAAACTTGATGAGGGTTTCGACAAGCCCTTGCTGCACACGGTCCGCGGCATGGGGTATGTGCTGGAGGATCGCGGTTGAGGCGAGACCATCTCTTACTGCTCGCCCCCTCGTCGCCGCGAAGTCCCTTGCGGTCGATGGCTCAGCGGCTGACGCTTGCAATGACTTTGCTGGCCGTTGCCGTTTTCGTCGCAGTCGCACTTCTTCTTCACAGCGGTCTCAAGCGCGAGGTCGAGCGGGCCCGGGAGCATGACCTTGAGGGCAAGATCGACGTCGTCGAGCATCTGTTGGAGGAAGTGCGCAGTCCCGCAGATGTGCCGGCGCTGACGCATCACCTCAACGACGTATTGATCGGGCATGGACAGATGCGCATCTGGCTGGTGGGAGAAAACGGCCGCGTCCACTATGGTGGAAGTCAGCCGCCGGTCCTTGCGAAGACGGTCAATCAGCTCGAAGTCGTTCGGGAGGACGGGCTTGTGATGCAGGCGCGGCAAGTTTCCATCCCGGCCCACCCAGTACTTGGACATCAGGCCTTGATCGTCGCGATTGACTCTCGCGATCAGGAAGCGATGTTGCGCCGCTATGGCAACCGCCTCGCAATTGTGTGTGGTTTGGGCGTTGCGCTGATCGTTTTGGTCTCCGCATGGGTCGCGCGCAGATCGCTTCGTCCAGTACGTCAGCTGTCAGAAGAGGCGGCGGCGCTGAACCCGCGATCGCTCTCGTCACGGCTGTCGCCGGTTAACACAACAGAGGTGCAAGAGTTGGTTCACGCGTTCAACAGTGCGCTTGGCCGTGTCGAGGCGGCTTACGGTCAACTGGAGGGCTTCAGCGCGGACGTCGCGCATGAACTGCGCACGCCGCTGGCCACCATGATCAGCAGTACTGAAGTGGCGCTGATTCGAGATCGTCCTGTGGCGGAACTGCGCGAAGTATTGGGGACCAACCTAGAAGTGCTGAGGGAACTCTCCAGCCTTGTCAACGACATGCTGTTCCTGGCCAAGGCTGATCAAGGGCAGCTCGCCGATCGCCTCGACCCGCTCGACCTTCGAGCGCAGGCACAGCACATCGCCGAGTACTTCGAGCCGATGCTCGAAGAGCAAGGTATCCGGATGCTCATCGAAGGCAATGCCAAGGCCCCTGGCAACGCCGGTCTGATTCGGCGGGCGCTAGTGAATCTTGTCGGCAACGCCGCCCGGTACACGCCGCGCGGCGAGGCGATCATCATCGAGCTGAAGATGCTGGAATCTAACGCGGCGCACGTGTCAGTGCGCAATCGCGGACCCGCCCTTGCGCCGGAGCTGTTACCGCGACTCTTCGATCGCTTCGTGCGAGGTGATCCCGCGCGTGAGAAGTCGGGCAGCCATCACGGGCTGGGTTTGGCCATCGTAAGGGCCATCGCCATCATGCATGGCGGGCGCGTTTTCGCCGGATCACAGAATGGCTGGACCGACGTAGGCTTTGAATGGCCCAGTCAGTGAGACCTGCCCAGCCTCTGAGGAGAGCCTACGTCGATCATCATGGCGTCGGGGACCTCAAGTGATGCCACATCTGGTCTCCTCGGGAAGCGCCCGCTGATCGCTGATCAGATCGTCCGTGCTTGTCGCCCCGGGGCCTATGTCGCAGCCAGCGGATAGGTGTTCAATTTTGATTTCACCGCATCTTGGGGCGCATCGATGAAGCGTCGCACTGAGGTCACGTCGCGCCACCACATGTTCATGAGGTCCTTCAGTTCGCCGACTGACGGTGGCCCAGCTAGCGAAGCCGCAGCATAGGGAATGGTCGGAATAGGTCGCTTTGAAGGCCAGTGTCCTTAGGAATGCGCGGCGAGAGTGCGGGCACCGCCTGGATGGCCCTGCGATTATGAGAGATGTTCCCGGGCGATGGGCACGGCGGCGAAGCAGGGAGCGGCCGGGGTGTAGCGGCCTCATTGATTCTTCTTGAAGGCCGGGGTCTTGCGGGTAATTACAAGTTTTGTTGTAATGATCGCCATGGACAAGACAACAGCCCTTGCTGGCCTCGGCGCGCTGGCGCACCCGATTCGTCTCGACGCGTTTCGCGCACTGGTCGTCGCGGGAGAGGACGGCCTCACACCGGGCACCCTCGTCGAGATGCTGGGGGTGGCCTACGCCAAGCTGGGCTTCCATCTGAAGGACCTCAGCGAAGCAGGACTCGTCACCTCGGAGCAATCGGGCCGGCATGTGATCTATCGCGCCGTGTACCCGCAGATGAATGCGCTGCTGGCCTACCTCACCGAGAACTGCTGCCAGGGTACCGCCTGCGCCGTGGAACACACATCGACCAACTGCGACTGCTGAAAGGAAACTGACATGACATCGACGGTCTACAACGTGCTGTTCATCTGCACGGGCAACTCTGCACGGTCCGTCCTCGCCGAGGGCTTGCTCAACCATCTGGGGAACGGCCGCTTCCAGGCGTATTCGGCAGGCAGCCACCCCAAGGGCGCAGTCCATCCGCTGGCCCTCAAGGAGCTCAGCCAACTGGGCATCCCCACGGACGGGTTCCGTAGCAAGAGCTGGGAGGAGTTCGCTCAGCCGGGCGCTCCCGAGATGGACTTCGTGTTCACCGTCTGCGATCAGGCCGCTGGCGAGGTTTGCCCGGTGTGGCCCGGCCAGCCGCTGACCGCGCATTGGGGCATGCCGGACCCGGCGGCTGTCGAGGGAAGCGAAGACACGAAGCAGCACGCCTTCCGCGCCGCGGCGGTCACGATGAAGCGCCGCCTCGAACTGATGATGTCCTTGCCGCTGCAGAGCCTGGACGCCATGGCCATCCACAAGGAAGTCAAAGACATCGGGACCCGCTGAGCCATGACCACCAACGTTCTCATCCTGTGCACCCACAACTCGGCGCGAAGCGTGCTGAGCGAGGGCATGCTGAACCACTGGGCCCAGCGTCTGGGCAAAGACATCAAGGCCTTCAGCGCCGGTAGCGCGCCGAGCGGGCGCATCAATCCCTATGCCCTCCAAGCGCTGAGCGACGCAGGCATCGACACGAGCGCCTATCGCAGCAAGAGCTGGGACGAGTTCGTCACCGAGGGCGCGCCCGAGATGCGCGTTGTCATCACCGTGTGCGACAGCGCTGCGGCTGAGCAGTGTCCCTACTGGCCCGGCAGCCCCGTCAAGGTTCACTGGGGCTACGCCGACCCGTCGAATGGGCTCGAGGCTGACAAGCCGCAGGCCTTCGAGCTCACGCGGCAGGCCATCGGGTACCGGATGCTCCAGCTGGCGCAGCTGCCGCTGGAGACCATGTCCAACGCCGAGCTCCAGCGCGAGCTCGATGCCATCTCGAAGTCCTGACGTCCGGCCATGACTACCGCAACTCTCAAGCCCGTCGCCGCCGCGGCCAAGCCGGCCATCAGCTTCTTCGAACGCTACCTCAGCGTCTGGGTAGCCGTGTGCATCGTCGTGGGCGTCGCGCTGGGCCAGTTCTTTCCCGGCGCATTCAAGGCGGTCGCCTCCCTCGAAGTGGCCCAGGTCAACATTCCTGTAGGCCTGCTCATCTGGGTCATGATCGTTCCGATGCTGCTGAAGATCGACTTCGCGGCGCTCGGCCAGGTCAAGGCGCACGCCAGGGGCATCGGCGTCACGCTGTTCATCAACTGGGCGGTGAAGCCCTTCTCGATGGCGCTGCTGGGCTGGATCTTCATCCGCCAACTGTTCGCCTCGTGGCTGCCGGCTGATCAGCTCGACAGCTACATCGCCGGGCTCATCCTGCTGGCCGCGGCGCCCTGCACGGCCATGGTCTTCGTATGGAGTCAGCTCTGCAAGGGAGATCCGTACTTCACGCTGTCGCAGGTGGCGCTCAACGACGCGATCATGATCATCGCCTTCGCACCCATCGTCGCCTTGCTGCTGGGACTGTCCTCCATCACGGTGCCGTGGGACACGCTCATGACCTCGGTCGGCCTCTACATCGTCGTGCCCGTCATCCTGTCCCAGCTGTGGCGCAGACAGCTACTCAAGCGTGGTGCCGCGCACTTCCAGGTGGTCGCCACCAAGCTGGGCCCGCTTTCGATTGCTGCACTGCTGCTGACGCTCGTGCTGCTGTTCGCCTTCCAGGGCGATCGCATCATCGAGCAACCGTTGGTCATCGCCCTGCTGGCCGTGCCCATCCTCATCCAGGTCGTGCTGAACTCGGGCCTAGCCTATTGGCTCAATCGCAAGATGGGCGTGCAGCACTGCGTTGCCGGTCCGTCGGCGCTGATCGGCGCGAGCAACTTCTTCGAGCTGGCCGTTGCCACCGCCATCAGCCTCTTCGGATTCCAATCTGGCGCCGCGTTGGCCACCGTGGTCGGCGTGCTGATCGAAGTGCCGGTGATGCTGGCGGTCGTCGCCATCGTGAACCGCTCGCAAGCTTGGTACGAACAAGGAGCGCACCGTGCTTGAGCTGGACCTGACCTTCCCGGCGCTGCAGTCCGACCTCTTCGATGTGCCGGATCAGCAGCGGCTGACGGCGCGCGAACCGTCGAAGCATCGCCCGCGCTTCCTAATGCTCTATGGCTCGCTGCGTAACCGGTCCTACAGTCGTCTCCTGACCTTCGAAGCGGCCCGACTGCTTGAGGCCATGGGGGGCGAGGTGAAGATCTTCGACCCGTCCGGTCTGCCGCTGCCAGACGATGCGGCCGACACCCATCCCAAGGTCCAGGAACTGCGGAAGTTGGCCGACTGGTCCGAAGGCATGGTGTGGTGCTCCCCCGAGCGCCATGGCGCGATGACCGGTGTGATGAAGTCGCAGATCGATTGGATCCCGCTCACGTCCGGCGCGGTTCGACCAACGCAGGGCAAGACGCTAGCGGTGATGCAAGTCTCTGGCGGTTCGCAGAGTTTCAACGCCGTGAACCAGATGCGCGTGCTGGGCCGCTGGATGCGGATGCTGACCATCCCCAACCAGTCCTCGGTGGCCAAGGCATACGCGGAGTTCACCGAGGAAGGTCGGATGAAGCCGTCCTCGTACTACGACCGCGTGGTCGACGTCATGGAGGAGCTGTTCAAGTTCACGCTCCTCACGCGCGACTTGGGTGACTACCTGGTCGACCGGTACAGCGAGCGCAAGGAGACGGCCGAGAAGCTGTCCGAGCGGGTCAATCAGAGCGCCATCTGAGCGCGAGTGCGGGGCTGCGGCCCCGTTCTCTTGGTCATCTAGTTGCTATTGACAACCAAAAGAGCGATTTCTAGCATGCGGCCAAATAGTTGCTGTTCACAACGATATGAGCCAAAGCCTATCTGTCGAGCTTCTGCGCGAGGTCACCCGGATGTACACGCGCGCTCAGCGCGTCGTCGCCGACTGCTGCCGCACCACCAACACGCAGTGCCATCTGCTGACGGAGCTGGGCCGCTCGGGTCCCCTGCCGCTGTCCGAGCTTGGTGTGCGGGTCAGTCTGGAGAAGAGCTGGGTGTCACGTGCGGTAGAGGCCATGGTCGCGCGTGGCTGGGTGACGAAGGAGCCGAACCCCTCCGACGCAAGGAGCTGGCTCGTCACGCTCACCGCCGACGGCGAACGCACGGTCCATGAACTCAACGCCACCCTCGACCGTCACGCCGAAGCCTTGATGGCCAAGCTCAGCGAGCGCGACCGGACCGCTGTCGAGAAGTCACTGCAAATTCTCATGAAGGCGCTGCGCGAGGACGACGCGGCCATGTGCTGCCTGCCGCCGCCAGACGCCAAGGACGACAAATCATGTTGTTGAACGCGAACATCACCCTGCGCCAAGCGACGCCCTCCGACTGGCCCGCGTTGGCCGCGCTGCTCCAGGCCAACAAGCTTCCGCTGGATGGCGCGCAGGAGCATCTGCACGCGTACCTGCTCGCGCTGTCCAACGGCGAGGTCGTTGGCAGCGCAGGCGCGGAGATCTATGGAGACATCGCGCTGTTGCGCTCGGTCGCGATCTCGCCCGGGCTGCAGAAGCAAGGCGTGGGCAAGGCGCTGGTCGGTCGCTTCCTGGATGAAGCCAGAAGCCGAAGCATCCGCCGCATCTTCCTGTTGACGGTCACCGCGCCGGAGTACTTCGAGCGGTTCGGCTTCCGGCGGTTGGACGTCAAGGACGCGCCCGAGGCGCTGAAGGCGTCCGCTGAGCTCCGGGGCGCTTGCCCAGCGAGCGCGGCGTTCATGGGTCTGTCGCTCCAGGCTGCCACAACACCCGAGCCGGGTCTGCCGGTCGCGGTGCTGGGAGCAGGTCCGGTTGGTCTGGCGGCTGCGGCGAAGCTCATCGAGCGCGGCTTGCCATTCGTGGTGCTCGAAGCGGGCCGCGAGGTGGGAAGCAACCTGCAGGAGTACGGTCACGTTCGGCTGTTCTCGCCGTGGCGCTACAACGTCGACGGCTCGATGGCCGCACTTCTCAAGCCCACTGGCTGGACCGCACCCGATCCAGACGGCTTGCCGCTGGCGAGCGACATCGTGGAGCAGGTGCTGAGGCCGTTCGCGCGGCTGCCCGAGGTCGCGGCGGCGCTGCATCTCGGCACGAAGGTGCTGGCGGTGAGCAGGGAGGGCTTCGACAAGGTCAAGAGCGCTGGTCGTGACCAGGCCGCCTTCGTGATCCGCGCCCAACGTGGCGACGAGCACCTTGAATTCCGAGCGCAAGCGGTCATCGATGCTACAGGGACGTGGGGCACGCCCAATCCGCTCGGCGCCAGCGGCTTGCCAGCCATTGGCGAAGCGCAGGCCACCTCGCGCGTCTTCTATGGCATCCCTGATGTACTGGGTGCGCATCGCCATCGTTATGAGGCCCGGCGCACGCTGGTGGTCGGCGCTGGGCATTCCGCTGCGAACGCGCTGCTTGCGCTGGCTGAGCTTGCCAAGACCGTGCCCGGCACGAGCCTCGCCTGGGCCGTGCGTTCGCCTGTGCTCACCCGCGTCTTCGGCGGAGGCAATGCCGACGCGCTCCCTGCTCGCGGGCAGCTCGGCGCATCGCTTCGGCGCCTGCGCGATGCCGGGCAGCTGGAGTTCTTCGGCGGTCTGCGCATCACGGAGATCCGCGAGCAGGACGGCGCGCTCACGGTGATCGGGTTGAATGCCGAGGGCCAACAGGTCCAGGTGGATGGCGTTGATGAAATCATCTGCGCGACCGGCCAGCGTCCCGACCTGTCGCTGACAAGCGAGCTGCGGGTCAAGCTCGATCCCTGGCTGGAATCGACCGAGGCGCTCGGCCCGCTGATTGACCCGAACGTTCACAGCTGCGGGACGATTCGACCCCATGGACATCGGGAACTCGCACATCCAGAACCAGGCTTCTACACGCTCGGGGTGAAGAGCTACGGCCGCGCGCCAACCTTCCTGATGGCGACGGGCTTCGAACAAGCGCGGTCCGTGGTGGCCGCGGTTGCAGGCGACGTCGAAGCGGCCGATCGCGTGGAACTCGATCTGCCCGAGACTGGCGTCTGCGGCATTGGCGTGCCAGGCGTTGCCGCGGCGGTCGGTGGCTGCTGCGGAGAGGCGGGGTCATCGCCGATTGCGAAGCAGGAGCCCGCGATGGGGACGACGGGCGGCTGCGGGCCGAGGTCCTGCGGCACAGCTGCAGCGACGCCAAACCCTTCCGCCTCCCGGTGCTGCGGCTGAGCCCACGACGAGCATGAGGCGTTTAAGCACCGTCGTCGCGCTGGGGCTGGCCCAGACCTTGGCCTGGGCCTCGACCTACTACCTGCCGGCCATGCTGGCTGCGCCGATGGCACGGGATCTGGGCGTCACGGTGCCGACGGTGTTCGCCGCGTTCTCCGTGGCGCTGGTGGTGTCAGCATCGCTGGGACCACAAGCCGGTCGGGCTATCGACCGCCTCGGTGGTCGGCCGGTGCTGATGGCCACCAATCTGGTGTTCGCGCTGGGGCTCACGAGCCTTGGATTCGCGACAGGACCAGTTTCGCTGTTTGCCGCATGGGTGATCCTCGGCATTGGGATGGGCAGCGGCCTCTACGAAGCGGCCTTTGCAGCACTCGTTCGGCTATGGGGGAACGACGCCCGCGGTGCCATCACAGGCGTCACGCTCTTCGCTGGATTCGCCAGCACTGCGGGATGGCCGCTGTCGACCTACCTGGAAGTGCACTATGGGTGGCGGTCTGCCTGCTTGGCATGGGCAGCGCTCCATCTCTGCATCGGACTGCCTCTCAATGCCGTACTCCCACGAGCGGCTTCGCCTTCCGAGTTCACCTCCGAAGCTCCGACCGCGGATGCCGATTCCACCCACGAGCCACACGCCGCCTTGCGATCGACGCTCGTGTTGGCCTGGGTCTTTGCGACGACATGGTTCATCAGCACTGCCATGGCCACCCACTTGCCTCGGTTGCTGCAGGCCGGAGGCGCTTCGGTCGAGAACGCAGTACTAGTGGGTGCCCTGATCGGTCCTGCTCAGGTGGGCGCACGCCTTCTTGAGTTTGGCCTCTTGCGACGGCTCCACCCCTTGTTCTCGACAAGGCTCGCCGCCGCCTTGCATCCTGTGGGCGTCGTGCTCATTGCAATCTTCGGGATGCCAGCGGCAGTGCTTTTCGGCCTGCTGCACGGCGCGGGAAACGGCATCCTGACGATCGCCAAGGGCACGCTTCCACTCGCGGTACTTGGTCCACAGGGGTATGGGCATCGGCAGGGAGTCTTGATGGTGCCTGCACGAATCGCGCAAGCGCTGGCGCCATGGGCTTTTGGTCTGGCCGTCGACGTATGGGGAACGGGTGCGCTCGCGATCTCTGCCGGACTCAGCACCCTGGCTCTCGCGAGCCTTTTCTTCCTATCTCTGGAAATGCGGACGACAGCTCGGCAACCCTAGGCCAGCCAAGTGCTACGTGCGGCTCGACCCGCTTCAAAGACCGCGCACCGCTTTTGGTCTTGCATTTCGCAGGAAGAAGGCCAGGACAAGCAGAAGGACGGCCCCCTGGGCGGTCAGGCCGATGACCGACGGATAGACCCCCAGAACTTCCAGGCGGGGAGCGGACAGAGCACTCGGCGCGATCCAGCCAGCCTCTTGTAGCGCAGCCACGCCCTTGCCCGTCAGGACCACAGCGAGGATGGCCACAAGCCATGAACTCACGGAGAAGAACTTGCCGATCGGAAGCCGGGCGCTGTAACGCAGCAGGAGCACCGTGATGAGCACCAGGCAAAGCACGCCGACGCCCAGACCCGCAAGAATGGCACCGTCGTTCCCCTGGCCCCACAACGCGGCGTAGAACAGGATCGTCTCGAACACCTCCCGGTACACGGCCACGAAGGCCAGACCGAACATGAAGAAGGCGGATCGCCGGTTCAGCGCCGCGGACATGCGCTCGCGCAGGTAAGCCTGCCATTGGCCTGCCACGCTCTTTTGATGCATCCAGATGCCAACGCTCAGCAGCACGACGGCCGCGAACAGGCTCGACAGCCCCTCGGTGACCTCACGGTTGGCGCCGCTGATCGATACCGCATACGTCGCGATGGCCCAGGTGACGCCCCCGGCCGCCAAGGCGCCAATCCAGCCCGCATGAACATACGGCAGCACGTCGGGGCGCTTGGCCTGTTGCAGGAACGCGATCATCGCGACCACGACCAGCAGCGCTTCGATGCCCTCGCGAAGCAGTATCGTCAGGCTTCCGAAGAATGCAGCCGTCGAGTCAGCGCCTGCGGATGCCAGCACTTGATCTGCGGCGTCGAACAGCCCGTCAATCTTGGCGGCCGACGCTTCGATTTCTTGAAGCGGAGCTTTGGATGCGATCAGCGAGCGGTACTGGCCCATCGCCACTTCGATCTGGTCCTTCAAGGAGCCTTCACGGGCTGCCAGCGCTTGCTCGTAGGGTTCCACGCCGTCGAGATAGGACGACAGCGCCAGCTCGGCGGCGTCCTTGTGCTTGCCCGCCTTGAACGCGTCAACGCTTTGATGCAACCGCTCGCGCGCCAGTGTGAGGCTGTTCGCGCGCGGCGCCGCAAGTGCCTCGGGGTGCGCATGGAGATAGGCCATCGTCGCCGCAGCTTGGGCCTCCCCGAGGGCGCCCGCGAGTTCGGATTCAGTCAAGCGAACGAAGTGATCGATCCCGCTGACCTCGCTGCGCGTCTTATCGGATTCCTTCCAGATGCGCTGTCCCTGCTCGCGCTGCTTGTCGTCATGGGCGAAAGTGCCCAAGTACATCGCGACCGCCCAACGATCTTCCTCGGAGAGCTGACCAAACGCAGGCATCGCGGTTCCGGCGATCCCCTGGCTGACCGCCTGGTACAGCGCGAACACGCTGCGCTGGCGAGCCCGGTCGTGGTCAGTGAACGCGATCGGCTTGGGATCGAGCTGCTTAGCCAGAGGGCCGTCGCCGTTGCCTGAAGCGCCATGGCAGGCCGCGCAGTTAGCCGCGTAGACCGAGGCGCCCAGCTTCAGGTCAGGCAGCGCGGTGGGTGCAAGCGGGACCGGGTAGACCGCGATCAGGTGATTCGCCAACGCCTTGGCCAAACCACCGACCTTGGTGGCATCGGATTTGGCAGCAATCTCCGCTTGAAGGGCTTCGCTTTCGCGCAGCAAGGTCGCGCGTTCGGGCTTGCCTTCCAAGGCAGCGATCTTGTCGTGCGCGGTCTTGGCGAACTCCCGCATCTCGTCGTACTCGGACTGCGCAACGATCTTGCCGTCCTGCACCGCACCCGAATAGTCGACAGCCAAGTAGTCGAGGATCTGCCATACGCGGCGCACGTCAGCCTCCGCGGCACTCGCAGCGCCGCTGGCCACCAAGCTGAAGAGGATCAAGCCCGCTGTGAGGATCTTGCGCGCCATGCTGAGACCGGCGTGTAGAACGCCGTGAGTGCGACTCATTGTTGTTCCCGAACGAAAAGGCGGCCCGTCGAGCGGGCCTAAGGATTGCGTTAACTACTGCTTAGGCGAGCTAACGATTGGGCAAAAAGGATTGGGTCAAGCGCGAAGCGGTTTGAGAAGTCGCAGCCCGTTGAACACCACCAGCAAGCTGGCTCCCATGTCCGCGAACACGGCCATCCACATGGAGGCGCTACCGAACACCGCCAGGACGAAGAAAACGGCCTTGATGCCCAGCGCGAGCGTGATGTTCTGCCAGAGGATCGAGTATGTCCGCTTCGAAAGCCGGATGGTTTCAGCAACCTTGCGGAGGTCATCGTTCATGATCAAGACGTCGGCGGCTTCCTTCGCGGTGTCCGTGCCCGCAGCGCCCATGGAGAACCCCACCGAGGCGGCAGCCAGCGACGGACTGTCATTGACCCCGTCGCCGACCATGCCTACATCCTGAGCCGCAGCGATTTGGGTCACCCATGCCTGCTTGTCTTGGGGCAGCAAGTTCGCGCGAACCTCGTCGACGCCGACCTCCTGACCAATCGCCTTGGCCGTCGCCTCGTTGTCCCCGGTCAGCATGACCGTGCGCACGCCTACGGCCTTGAGTTCGGCGATCGCCTGGCGGCTCGTGTCTTTGGTGGTGTCTGCAACGGCAAAGATCGCAAGCAATTGGCTGCTGCTGGCAAGCAGGGACAGCGTGCGGCCTTGCGACTCGTGCTTGTGCAGGGCCGCCTCCAGCTCGGCCGAACACTGTCCGCGTTCGTGGATCCAGCGGTGGTTGCTCAGGACGTACTCGACACCGTCGATCGTGCCGTGAACGCCTTTGCCCAGTTCAGCGCCGAAGGCCGTCACCTCAAGGAGCTCGCCGGCAAGACCGTCCACGACAGCCTTGGACACCGGATGATCGGATCGGGCCGCCAAGCTCTTGGCCAAGCGAAGGACCTTGCCCTCGTTGGCGCCGTCGGCAACGATCTGGCTCGCCACCAGCTTGGGCCGTCCCGCGGTCAGGGTGCCGGTCTTGTCCAGGCCAAGAACGGTGAGCTTGCGGGCTTGCTCCAGGTAGGCGCCCCCCTTGATCAAGATGCCGCGGCGCGCAGCAGCTGCGAGGCCGCTCACAACAGTCACCGGCGTGGAGATCACCAGCGCACACGGGCAGGCGATGACCAGCAGCACCAGTGCTTTGTAGACGGCGGTCATCCAGTCCCAGCCAAGCAGAAGCGGCGTACCCAGCGCCACTGCGAGCGCCAACACGAAGATCGCCGGTGTGTAGACGGCGGCGAACTTGTCGACGAAGCGCTGCGTCGGCGCGCGTTGGCTCTGGGCCTCTTCGACTGCGTGGATGATTCCAGCAAGCACCGTGTCGCTGGCCGGCTTGGTGACGCGAAACTCCAGTGAGCCGCTCTGGTTAATTGTTCCCGCAAAGACGTCGTCGCCTGGCGCCTTGTCCACCGGCACGCTCTCGCCCGTCACCGGCGATTGGTCCACGGCGCCATGGCCAGCGCTCACGCGGCCGTCCAGTGCAAATCGTTCGCCAGGCTTGACCCGAACGAGCGAGCCGACCTGGACAAGCTTGGCTTGTTGGAGCGTCCAGGACCCATCCGGCTGCTGGACCTCCGCTTGGCTGGGTGAAAGCGACAGCAGCCCTGCGATGGCGTTTCTGGCCCTGTCGACCGAGCGGGCTTCGATCAGCTCGGCCAGCGAGTACAGGGCCATCACCATGGCGGCCTCGGGCCACTGACCAATGAGGAAGGCGCCGATCACGGCCACGCTCATCAGCGCGTTGATGTTGAGTTGCCCGCGCAGCAGCGCGGACAGCCCCTTCTTGAAGACAGAGAGGCCGGCGAGCGCAATGGCCGCAGCCGCCGCGCCCATGCCGACTACCTTCCAGACGGTGGTGTCGGGAGCGAAGAAATGGAAGCCTTCCGCGAGGATGGCCACCGCCAGCGCGGCGATCAACCGCGTCAACTCGGCGCGTTGGGATTTCGCAGTCAATTCGGCCGATGGTGGCTCGCTGAGCACCTCAGACTTGAAGCCGGTTGCCAGCAGCGCCTGTACCACCGCATCCTTGGCCGAAGCCGGCGCGTCCACCGACAGTGTGCGTGCGGGAAGGTCGAACTGTAGGCGACGGACATCTGGGACCCGCTCAAGCGCGCGTCGAATCTGCGCCTCCTCGGTCGGGCAATCCATCGCTGGCACGCGTAGCAGCAAGCCTGCGAAGGCGGTGCCGCCGTGCTGCGCCGCCTCGCTGGAAACGGCGATCGGCTCCGAGCACGAGGGGTCGCGACATGCCGTGGCGCCAGCGGACACCGCGGCCGTCTCGACGTGCGTCTCAGATGCCGACTCGGGCGATTGCGCCGCAGGATCCGTAGCGAAGCCCAAGCCGTTGATGGCCGCGATCACGTGCGGCCACGCGTCTTGAGGAGCGTCGACAGCTAAGCCGCGCTGAGCCAGATCGAACCGCATGCCCCGAACGCCGGCGACCTTTTCCACCGCTGCTCGAATGGGACGTTCCTCGTTGGGGCAGTCCATGGAAGGGATGTGCAGGTCGAGGACGCTGGTGCGTGTGCTGGCTAGCGCCGACGCCTTGGAGACCTCGGACCGACCACCGCAACCTGACGAGGAACAGCTGCCCGCGCAGACGGTTGTGCCTGCCGTAGCCTTGGAAGCAGCGATGTCGTTCAGCGATGAGTTGCTCATAGCACCATTGGAAAACCTATACCAACTACAGAGTCAACCCAATGACCCCTAGAATCGAGATGACTTATCCGCTGCCGTGAGCCCCCATGAAGATTGGCGAACTCTCTTCCGCCGCATCGACGCCGATCGAGACGATCCGGTTCTATGAACGGGAGGGTTTACTTCCGGCGCCGGCGCGGACCTCCGGAAACTTTCGGATCTACGAAGCGGCCCACCTGGATCGCCTTCAAATGATTCGGTACTGCCGTAGCCTGGACATGTCTCTCGGCGAGGTCCGGGTGTTGCTGCGTTTCCGTGATGAGCCCGCCGCCGCGTGTGGCGACGTGAACGCGTTGTTGGACGAGCACATTGGTCACGTCTCAAAACGCATCGAAGAACTGCGTCTGCTGGAAGAACAGCTCGTGGATCTGCGCAGGCGATGCGACGACGAGCGTACGGCCCAGCATTGCGGCATCCTTGCCGGGCTGAACGAAGCTGCGCAGGAGGGGACCACGACGGTCGGTCCCAAGCGACGCGCCGTTCACGGACACTGACCATAACTCGCCGCAGCCAACGTTATCTACCAGCTTGCCGCCGCCCCTTCGGATGGATTAACAGCTGTCATGAACATTATTGCACCTGGTATATGCCGCCTCGGCACTGCAGGAACGAGTTGAAGGGTGCGTAGCGAGGGATCTAACACCTCAACCAGGCTCTTCACTCTCACGCCCCATGGCCGCTTCCAACTGCAGCTTCATTTGCTCTGGAATCCGGCGAGGCGCTTGGAAGCGGCAACCTGCACTTCATCAAGTGCGCCCGCCCTGTCAGTGCATGACAGTGCTGGGGCAAAGCATCGCGAATGTCCCTTTTCATAGCCAGCGGCTCGCGAGCACCACGATCCAGACTGAGGCGGCCAGCGCGAGGGAGAGCAAGACTGCGGCGCTGCCCATGTCCTTGGCCCGCTTGGACAGCTCATGGAGGTCGAAGGAAATCCGATCGATCGCGGCTTCGAGCGCGGAGTTGAGCAGCTCAACGATGAGCACCAACCAGATCGACGACATCAGCAGCGCCCGCTCAAGGCCGTTCTCCCCGAACCAGAGAGCAAGCGGCATCAGCACGATCGCAGCGGCCACCTCCTGCCTGAAGGCGGACTCGCCGGCAAACGCGGCTCGAAGGCCTTGCAGCGAGTAGCCGAACGCACGTACGAGACGATCGAGACCGGTCCGACCCTTGTGAGGATTCACCGTTTGCCCTTCACGTGACCTTCGAGTTCCGCGAACGACGGACGCTCGGTCGAATAGAGCACCTTGCGACCGAACTCGATGGCGACCTGCGGCGCGTAGCCCTGCATCGAGGCCAGCAGCGTGGTCTTGATGCATTGGAGTTCCTTGCCGGCCTCGTCGACCTTGGCTTCCAGCGCGCCGGCCAGCGGCTCGGCGAAGGCGTAGGCCAGCAGGATCCCGAGGAAGGTGCCGACCAGCGCCGAGCCGATCATCCCGCCCAGCACCGCCGGCGGCTGACCGACCGAGCCCATCGTGTTCACCACGCCCAGCACCGCGGCCACGATGCCGAAGGCCGGCAGGCCGCCCGCCAGACGCTGCAGCGCGATCACGGCGAGGAAGGCCTCGTGGTGGTGCGTGTCGATCTCGGCGTCCATCAGGGACTCGATCTCGTGCGCGTTCAGGTTGCCCGAAACCATCATCCGCAGGTAGTCGGTGATGAACTCGGTGACGTGGTGGTCGTTGCCCACCGTCGGGTATTTCTGGAACAGCGGCGAGCTGTGCGGATCCTCGACGTCCTTTTCGATGGACATCAGGCCTTCCTTGCGCGCCTTCTGCAGGATGTCGTACAGCAGCGCCAGCAGCTCCATGTAGCGCGCCTTGGTGTACTTGCTGCCCTTGAAGCAAGCCGCGAGACCCTTCACCGTCGCCTTCATGACCTTGGGAGGATTGGTCGCCAACATGGCGCCGATCGCTGCGCCGAAGATGGTGGTCATCTCGAACGGCAAGGCCTTGAGCACGACGCCGATGTTGCCCCCGTGCGCGATGAACACGCCGAAGATGCAGGCCAAGGCGAGCGCCCACCCGATGGCTATGAACATTGATCAATCTCCAAAATTGAGGTGCTGTGCGTCGACGATCTCGCCGTTTCTGCCGCAGCGTTGAAGCCGCGCCCCGAAGGCGCGGCGAATTCATGAGGTTTCAGGCCGGCCTCACGCCGCATCGGACGGTGTGGGGCGATTCATCCAGCTGCACCAGCGCGGACCAGCAGGACATAACCATCGGCATCGAAGAGCACATGCAGCTGGGAGCGACGGATCCCGGACAAGGACCGCCAAGACTTCTCGGTGGTCACCAGGAATTCATGCTCGTGAAGGGGACCGAGCTTCGGATCGCGGCGAAGCCAACTGTCCAGCTCCTCGTCCTTGACCACGTCGTGCGCTTTGCCACCGGTGTAGAAACTGGCGGAGTACGGCAGCGCATTCAGGAACGACACTTCCGAAGCCTTGTGGCCGCCAGACAGGAGCGGGAGCAGCACGCCGGATGCTGATCGGATGGCGCCGATCGACCCTTGGCTCAAGAGCAACGCTGCGACCGCACCGGTCAGGATGACGAGTCCAGTCGCGACAAGCCCGTGAACGACGCGTTGCCGCGAATCTCGTGCAAGCCAGCGCCCGGCGAGAATCGCCAACGCAGGCGCGGCCGGGAGCACGTACGTCCAAAGAATGTTCCTCGACGCTGAGAACAGCAACACTGGCGTCAACGCCCATGCGACGAGTAGCGTCGTGTACGGAGATCTCTCCGATCGCGTACCACCGGCGATTTGCCTCGCGGCCCTGCGCCTGCCGATCAGCAGCCAGGGCAGAAGCAGGCTCCACGGCAAGAATCCAACCGCCAGGTATCCCCAGACGATTCCCCTGGCCTGCTCGTGCGCTGTTCCATAGAGGTCACCGGTCCATCCCGGCTGCGTGAACCGGCTCCAGTGCTCCCCGACGAGAAAGTATTCGAGGAACCCCGGGCTGCGAAGCTCCGCCAGCACGTACCAAGGTCCCGCAATGCTCAAGACCAGCAGTCCCCCCTTGAACCAGGGCAGCGCGATCACATCTCTGAAGGCGCCGCGACAGCTCAGGCCATGCACGGCGACCGGGACCAAAGACAGAACAAGCGCCACCGGTCCCTTCGCCAGCAGTCCCAAGGCGAGCCCCACAAAGAACGCCAGTGCGCCGACACGCACTCTGGTCAGGTTGGTCCCGGAGATCGCCCACCAGAAGCCGCCAATGCTGAGCGTCACGGCGACGGTCAGAGCCATGTCGGTCATCACCGCGCCCGCACTCACGAAGAACACCGCGCTGCCCCACAACACGGCGACGCCAAGGATGGCATCGCGGGAACTGGAGTCACGCAACCATCTCCAGACGATCAGCGTGACCATCATGGCGAGTACCAGCATGGGCAGGCGAGCACCCCACTCGTTGGCGCCGAGAACCAGTTGACCGGTCGCGGAGAACCAGGTCGACAGCGGCGGCTTGCCCCAGAAGACGACCTCCCCAGGCAGGTGAAGATTGATCCAGTCGCCGCCCGACATCATGATTCGAGCGATCTCCGCGTATCGGGCCTCGGTGTTGTCCGAGAGCGGATAGGTTCCCAGCGTCAGGGTGCGAAAGCCGATGCAGAGCGCCAACAAGACGGCCACCCAGAACGTGGTCGATATCGCTCTGGGCGGAGTGTGGTTTGCTTCCAGTACATCCAAGGCTCGGCTCACCACGGCCTGGCTCCAGCGACCCACAGGGGTGGCGAGGACACCGCGGGACGGAACTCTTCGATCAGGTACAACGGCCTGGCTTTGGACTCGATGAAAAGACGGCTCACGTACTCACCGAGGATGCCGATGGCCATCAGCTGAAGTCCGCCGAGGATCAGAATGCTGATGATCAGCGTCGGAAACCCATGTATCGGCTCGCCGAACAGCGCCGTCTTCGCGAGGAAGTACACCGCGTAGAGGAAGGACGCGACAGCGCAGGTCAGGCCCACGTAGGTGGCCATCTTCAACGGCACCGTCGAAAATCCGACAATCCCCTCCACCGCGAAGCGCCAGAGCTTGCGAAAGCCCCACTTGGTGTGGCCTTGGTTTCGCGCGTCCCGGTCATAGTCGATCGTGACGGCCTTGAACCCGACCCACGCAAACAGGCCCTTCATGAAGCGATTGCGTTCCGGGAGCCGATTGATGGCGTCCACAACGCGACGGCTCAGCAGGCGGAAGTCCCCCACGTCGGGCGGCATGGAAGTATCCGACAGCATGTTGAAGATGCGGTAGAACGCGAACGCCGAGAACGTCTTGAGGCAGCTTTCTCCAGCGCGCGACCTCCGACGCATCGTGACGACATCGGCGCCTTCCTCCCAAGTACGAATCATCTCGGGGATCAACGCGGGTGGATCTTGGAGGTCGGCATCGATCAGGATCACCGCTTCGCCGCGCGCCAGATGCAGCCCCGCGGTCATGGCCGCTTCCTTGCCGAAATTTCGGCTGAAGGATGCGACACCCACGCGAGGGTCTAGCGCTCGGAGCGCGTTCAAGGCGTCGCGCGTCCCGTCAGTGCTGCCATCGTCGATGTAGAGAATCTCTACGCGACGATCCAGAGACAGCAGCGCTGAGCTCAGTCGCTCGTGGAATGCCTTCAGGCTGGCCGCATCATTGAAGACCGGCACGACGACGGAAACTGCACCGGCCATCTGGCGCATTGGCGCGGCGGGAACAAGTTGAAGGGGAGCCGGGGACCAGGCAGCGTTGAACATCTCAACCAAGCTCCTCTCCCTCGTGCCCCATGGCTGCATCCAGCTGCAACTTCACTTGGCGGGCCCATCGAGGTCCACCGCGCATGGAATCCAGCTCGTCAGAGCTCGCCTTCGCGAAGTAGAGAGACTCGGACAATCCATGGCTGTCCAACGCCTGCTTCAATCTGGCCGCGCGATGCCGGAGCTCGATATCACGAGGCCCAGAGCCGTGCACGCTGCCATCAGCGAGGTAGCCCGCGCTGCGCTTCAGTGTCTGCAAGGTCGACGCGGAGAGCGCGGGTATAGCCCGCGGAGAAGACAGCCTTGCATGTTGGATGAACGGGTTCTTCCCCACCACCAAGCCCCACGGCCGCAGTCCTTCGACGATGTCTACGGTCATGGCTTCGAGCTTGGTGAGACCGAAGTCCCTTGCCACCCTCAACCGCGCAGCCAAGGCGCCGTTGGTCTTCGCCACTTCGAAGATGCCGCGCGCAGCGTCGGACTCGCAACCTAGAACAGGGAGGATGAAGGTGCGGATCAGTCCCTGGGCTTGGAAGTCCTGAGACTGCGACGCCAGGTACAACCAGTGCATCCCCTGTTCAGCATCGCGTAGGGATGCAGCAGCGCGCAGGATCGTTGCGCCCAGCCGGCGCTGCGCTGAAACGTCCCCGCTCGCCGCGGCTTTCTCCAGGAAGAAGCGCGCCATCGGAGGATTGGCTACGGAGCTGTGGTTGTTGGCATGCAGCTCGTAAAGCCGGGTCCAGGCTTCGCCATACCCCGCGTCGGCCGCTCGCATGAGCAAGGCAGAGGCCTTGCGCCTGTTCGGAGCCGGCACCAGCATGTCCCAGTCGATCGATCCGACGTTGTTGCCGCTCAGCGCCTGGCCCAGCAGCAACGCCGCGGCACAGTTCCCTCGGTCAACGCAGTCATCGAGCAGCACCTCGATGGCCTTCGTATCGACCGTGATCCGCACGTCGGGGATCGACTTGGCAAAGCTGATCGCGGCGTACACCTGATCGGCCAGGGTCGAGTTGGACAACTGCCCGAGGGCCAAGCTCACCGCGAGGGCTCGCAGTAGAAGGCGCGGCTCTTTTCTCACCAGCGCCCGCTCCATCGCCAACGCGATCAGCTCGGGCCACCCAATCTTCGGGACTCCCAGCAGGGCTTTCACACGCACCACCGCCGCATCGTCGGAGTCAACCGCGGAGGCCGGTAGCGTCAGAGCATCCTTCGCCCCGACCTGACCAGACCGAGCAGCAAGCCCAAGCCATCCCATCGCCTCGCTTTGATCGACCTGCGTGAGCAGATTCCAGATAGCGACTCTGAGCTGCGCTTCTCCGCTACCCAGGCGTGCCGCCCGCTCAAGCGTGGCGACACGTCCGTGAACAGCGATCTCATGTAAGTCGAGCGCCTCGACGATGAGACGCTGAGCTTCTTCCTCTCTGAGCGTCTCAACCTGACTCAGGTACTCAAGTCCAAGCGGCACGTGCCGCGGGAATCCCTTCATTCCCTCCAGGTACATGCGCCCCGCCTCGAAGCAGGCCGCAGCATCTCCTCGCCTTGCCCTGGAAATCAGTTGAATGTCTTGTCTTCTCATCGAGCGCCTTTCTTCGCACTGGCGCATTTGCCGAGCATCCTCGGGACACTCGCATCGCCGGAACATCGCGAGCAGACGAGAGACTAGAGATCAGGCATTGACCAACAACTGACCGTCTGATTACCGGTTCGTCAGCTTCGATGGCGATGGCATCGGTCGTTCCCGGACGTGTCGAACATGTGACCTCGCATCAGAAATTTCCTGTTGCTTCGGCTGTGTCCTCAGCGACACGCCTCACGACCGTTTGGACCACCGTGCGCGAGCACGCACCCGCTCAATCGGTAGAACTCGTGGATTTCCCTTGCTCTTCTCCCTAGCCTGCGTCGTGCTTGAGGCGAATCGCGTCTCTATGCATCGACCATCGAATAGGAGAAGTTCATGAATAAGCCAGTCCTCTTGGCATTGGCATGCAGCGCGCTTGCCGGCTCGGCCTTCGCGCAAACCTCGTCCGTGACGCTGTTCGGCGTCGCTGACGTTGCGGTCCGCCAGGTGAAGAACGGCAACGCGGGTACGGTCAAGGGCGTGACGTCCGGCGCCAACACAACCAGCCGGCTGGGCGTTCGTGGCGTTGAAGAACTGGGCGGCGGCTTGTCGGCCGGTTTCCACCTGGAGTCGGGCATCGATCTGGATTCCGGTACCGCCAACGCGAGCAAATATTGGAACCGCCGCTCGACGATCAGCCTGATGGGTGACTTCGGTGAAGTCCGCCTGGGCCGCGACACGACGCCGACCTACAACAATGCGCTCAACGATGAGTTCGGCATCGTGGGTGTTGGATCTCGCGGCATCTTTGTTTATGGCAGCGGCGCGAACCTGGGCAGTGGTGCAACCACGACCCAGCGTACGGACAACGGCGTGAGCTACTTCCTGCCGAAGAACCTGGGCGGCGTTTACGGTCAGTTCCATGTCGCCGCAGGCGAAGGCAACACCGTGGGCAACAAGTACTATGGCGGCCGCATCGGCTACGAAGACAAGAGCTTCCTGGTCGGCGGTGCCTACGGCACGACGGATGTCGGCGCCAATCTGTCCAAGTTCAAGAACTACAACCTGCTGTTCAACTACAAGTCGCCGTGGGGTGTGTTGCACACCCTGGTTGACGTGAAGAAGTGGGGCGAACGCAAGTCGACCGAGCTGTCGGTGGGCGCGACCATCCCGGTGACCGTCGGTCAGATCCGCGTGGGCTACACCAATGCCAACCGCTCTGGCGGCGCGGTTGGTTCCGGCTTCGCCGATGGCGACGACAGCACCCGCCTGGCGCTGGGATACGTCTACGACTTCTCGAAGCGCACGGCGCTCTACGGCACCGTGGCTCGTGTGACCAACAAGGGCGCCGCTCGCAGTTCCGTGCTGTACACGACGCCGGCGGGCATGCTGGGCGGCCAGAACTCCTCCGGCGCGGAAGTGGGGGTGCGCCACAGCTTCTAAGGCTAGGCTTACTGCAAGGTAAAGGCGAAGGGGATGCGCATCGCGCATCCCCTTTTTTCCATTCGCCTAACATCTGGCTTTCAGAGGCGACTACCGAGCGGGAGGGCTCATGGACGAGAGCTGGTTGCGAATGTTGAGATCGTGCGCAGCTAATCCGTCCGTTTTTTTGGTCGTGCTTGTGCTCACCCCGCCGCCGGAGCTGGGACCACCCGTGCGTGGACCGATCGCTGGAGAGCATGAACGCCCGGAGCTCGCCGAGGAAGCTGCGCTCGACACTTTCGCCGCGATGACCCGAGACGACTGAACCTCGCCGAAGCAGATCTACATGTCTGCCGCGAGTGCATCAGCCGTCATCCACGCTTCGTGGGCGACGCGGCGTTTGGCAAAGCAGCCGCCTGTTTGAACTCCGCGGCCTCGTCGTCCAGCGAGGCCATCGCCAGGGTGTACAGGATCGTGTTGTGAGCGAACTCAGCCTGCTCGCGCTCGACCTCTACGGTGTTGCCATCGATGCTGTCTTGCAACGGCTGCCTGTAGCCGGCGAACGCCAGAGTGCTTGATGGGATGAGCGGCACTTCACGCGTAGCCCCAGTCTCCTTGCCATCCTGGTCGGTGAGTTCCTCGGCCTGGCTTGACGCTCGCAGGACATCCGCGAACGAGATGTCGCGCGCTTTGTAGTTGGGTGTGTCAGCGTTGGCGATATTGCTCGCCAGCATGGCTTGGCGCTTTCCGCGAAATACCAGCGCCTGCGCCCGCCACTCATCCGATGCCTGAGCCTGCTTGGCCGTGGCGGCGCCGAACCTCGTGTCCTTGATCCCATCCATGGCATCCCCCAAAAGAAACGAAGCCGCTAGTGCGGCTTCGTGGGTTTCAGGCTCGTTCGCCTTCGTTCTTGTCGACGTAGACCTTGAACGGCTTGCTTGCGAAGCCCGCCGGGGCGATCTTGGACAGGTCCACCGAGCGGTGGCCGACGACGTCGAACTTCCAGGCGAAAGTCTTCGCTCCCTGGCGGAATTGCACGGTCTGGCCACATTCGATGTTGATGGCCTGGCGCGAATCCAGGTCAACGACGAAGTCCGTCTTCTGTCCCGCGAACGGCACGCCATAGATGGAATTCCCGTTCATCAGGCGCTCGGTCGTCTGTGCTGCGACCGGCGCGTTGAGGCCTGCGAACAGGCTGGCAGCGACAGCGATCATGGCAACGGTTCGGTTCATACAGATCTCCTTGTTTCGGTGGAGCCGTGCTCACCAAGAGCACCAACCGCATCCACCATGAACAGCACTTTAGAAATCTGCCGCTTTCAACGGACCTGTCGTAGCGATGACAAGTTTGTTAGCTCGCGTCGTTTATTCATCGGAATTCCGCGCT
>NZ_JARVXN010000012.1:0-3965 GCF_048957715.1 Mitsuaria sp. CC2
GAGCGATGGAGGTGCCAAGGTGAACAGCGACATTGCATCGGGCTACACGCCCGAACAGGACGACGTGCTGAAGACGCTGGGTTTGGCGGTGGTGGCTGGACAAGGCGTGGAGCGCCTGATGAGCACATGCCTGACTTTCGTTCTCCGGGACGGGCCGCTCGTGTCGGAAGAACAGTTGGAAGGAATTCTGCGACGCCACAGCAAGGCGACGCTCGGCCAGCTACTGCGAATCTTGCGGGAGCGGGTGGACCTGCATCCCAGTTTCGACGAGCGCTTCGAGCGCTTTCTGGAGGGCCGGAACATCATTGCTCACCGCTTGTTCGACGTGCCGGGAGGCTTGGATCTTCATTCCGATGATGGGAGGAAGAATCTGAAGGGCTTTTTGTTGCGCTTCATGGACGATGGCCACAGCCTTTCGATGATTTTCCTTGGCTTGATCCGCAGCTGGTCTCAACAGGTCGGCATCGACCTTCCCACCGTAGACGCCCACGCCACGCAGGCCATGCTGCACCACGTCGATGAAAACGTGATCCCCCATCTGAGCACCCTCTTGAAGGAGAAGACCCCTGTCGCGGGCAGCGACTAGTCTGCGTATCGCAAGGGCTACCCGCCTTCGCTACGTAGCGCGACGGCAATGTCTGCATGCAGCTGATTACCGAAATCTGAGAGCAGCCGCGTGGCGAACTGCGCGCTTAGAGACAAGCGCGACTTGGATGCGAGCTGGACAAAGTGGCGAACAGACCTGGCCAGATCGTCGGACGCATCGAGCACCTCCGAAAATGGACGATCCAGAAGGATCGTCAACATCAGAACTGAGCTCAACGACTTCATCGCCTCAGCTTGCCGCTTCAACGTGGCGACTTTGCAGTGCGCCAACATCGAAGGAAGCGCAAGGATCAGCTTGTCCAGATCCCGCAGCTCCCTCGTAACCCGAACGGCTGCCTGCTCAGACATGCGCAGTTCCGCGTCGGTGGCGCTCCCCGCTTCCTCAGACTTCATCATCGTTCAAATTCTTGCCCGGGCGCTAGAGGAACGCATGCCAGAGGGATGCCTGCGACTAGGCCAGCACTTCGGCCCCGTCGTGGCAGACAGACCTCCTCCGCCTCGGCAGCGTTTCGGCGAATCAAGTGGACACCGCGCCGGAAGAGATCGTGAAGCCGATGCGTGTCTTGCCACCCACGGACGCTGCGGTCGCCGTGCCTCCATGCATGCGTGCAATCGCCGCGACGATGGAGAGCCCAAGACCATGGTTCTTGTTGGCACCGGTGCGGGAAGGATCCACGCGGTAGAAGCGGTCGAATAGCCTTGGCAGGTGCTCCGCAGGGATCTCTGGCCCCTCGTTGATCACGCCGATATAGATTTCCCTGCCACGAGGCTCAATCTCAACAACCACGTCGGTCCCGCGCGTCGCATAACGGCGAGCGTTCCCCACCAGATTGGCGATCGCGCGCTGCAACAGGCCGGTGTCAACGCTGGCTCTGGCATGCCCTCGCACAACGCCGCGAATACCCGCTTCCTGAAGGGAGCCTTCGTGATAGTCCAGCACCTCGGCACAGAGTTCCGCCAAGTCCGTGACCTCATCGCGACTCGCCTGCGCGCCGCGCTGCGCATTCGCGAGAAACAACATGTCAGCCACGATCCTTGCAATGCGACGAAGCTCCTCGAGGTTTGACTGGAGCGTCTCCTTGAGCTCGTCGGGCGAGCGGGGGCGCCGCAGCGCGAAGTCGCAGCTATTGATGAGGATCGAGAGGGGGTTGTTCAACTCGTGTGCGACATCAGCGTTGAACGACTCCATCTGCCTGTAGGCAACGGCGAGGCGGTCAAGCAGATCGTTCGTTTGAGCGATGAGCGGCTGCAGTTCTTCGACCTGGTCGCGGCCGTCGAGCCGCAGCTCCAAACGATCGGCGCTCACTGCCGCGGTCTGTCTGACAAGCGCACGAAGGGGCGCGAGTTCGCGCCTGACGCCAAAAGCCGCCGCCGCCGAGAGCACCAAGGAGCCGCCGACAGCGGCGAAGCCGAGCGTCCATGCGAGCCGCAGGAGCAGTTCTTTGTCCTTGCTCTGGTCGAAGGCAAGCGACGCCGTCCCCGCGCCCCCCAGATCGGGAGGCAGCGGCACCGGGAATCGCTCTACCTTGACGTCGGCGCTCGCCGCGCGTTGCGGCGGAAGAAAGATGTGGCCTGAGTTGTCCGCCACGCTCAGCGTGAGCTCATCGTGCCCAGCAAGGAAGTCGTTCAGCAGGTGCCGGACACTGTCCAGGTCGTGCGCGCCACGCCCTTCCTTGAGCAGATGCTCAACGGCCTCGCGCTTCATGTTCAGCGTCTGGCTCTGGCGCTGATCGAGCGTAAGGAAGATCACCACGTAGACAGCCACGCACACGACGCCGAGTCCCGCCATGGACTGCAGAGCAAGTCGACGAAGGAGCCGTGCCCGAAGGCTTCCCGCATGCATGGCGACGCTCATGCGGGTCGCTCTTCGATGACGTACCCCATCCCACGCACGGTGTGGATCAGGGCCCGATCGAACGGCTGATCAATCTTCACGCGCAGTCGGCGTATAGCCACTTCGACCACATTGGTGTCACTGTCGAAGTTCATGTCCCAGACTTGCTCCGCGATCTCTGTCCTGGAGAGCACCTCGCCTTTTCGACGCATCAACAGCGCGAGGAGACCAAACTCCTTGGTGGTGAGGTCAATCCGCTGACCGGCGCGGCTGACCTTGCGACGGATGGGATCCACCTCCAGATCGGCCACACGGTACACGGACTCCTCGGTTACCTGTCGACCGCCTGTGCGCCGGCGCAGGAGAACCTGAACCCGGGCCACGAGTTCGGAGAACGCGTAGGGCTTGGTGAGGTAGTCGTCAGCGCCGCTTTGCAGGCCCTTGACGCGATCTTCGACGCGCGAGCGTGCCGTGACCATCAGGATGGGAACATCGCTGCTCTGACGGATCGCGCTCAGCATGGCGAGCCCATCAATGCCCGGCAACTGCCCGTCAAGGATGAGCAAGTCGTAGTTGTTGACCGAGGCCATGTGCAGTCCGTCGACGCCGTTGTGGGCGACCTCCACGGCGTAGCCTTCTTCGGTGAGCCCCTTGCGAAGGTACTCAGCCGCCTTTTCCTCGTCCTCGACGATCAAAAGTTTCATGAGCGGATCTCGTTGTTGTTCGTCGATCTCATGCGTCCGACGCCTTCTGGTCGCCGTAGGCGAGCAAGCGAAGCGCGTTGATGACCACGATGAGGGTGGAACCCTCGTGGAACAAGACCGCGGTGCCGATATTCAAGCCGAAGAGCGTGGCCGGAATCAAGACCGCCACGACGCCCAGGGAGACCCAAAGGTTCTGCCGGATGACGCCGCTCGCCCTGCGGGAGAGTCCGACCACGAACGGAAGCTTCGAGAGATCGTCCGCCATCAAGGCCACGTCAGCCGTTTCCAACGCCACGTCCGATCCGGCCGCGCCCATGGCAATTCCGACCGTTGCACTGGCCATGGCCGGAGCATCGTTGACGCCGTCCCCGACCATCGCCACCTTTCCCTCATTGGCGCTGAGCTGCTTGATGAAGCCGACCTTGTCGTCCGGCATCAACTCCCCCTTAGCCTCGCTCAGGCCGACGGACTTCGCCACCGCGTCGGCAACCCGCTGGTTGTCCCCCGAGATCATGATCAAGTCCTTGACCCCAAGCTTCTGAAGCTTGCTCATCACGTCCGCGGCGGCCGGGCGCGGCGTGTCCATGACGCCAATGACACCCAAGAAGCGCGCTCCGCGCTTGACGATCATGGTCGTGCGGCCCTTCTCGATCAGGTGCTGATCGATGCCCGCGACTTCAGGCGGCAGGCCGCCAACATCTTCCACGAAGAGCTTGGCCTTGCCTATCCAGACGTCGTCGGAGCCGATCCGTCCCATGACTCCCTTGCCGGTGACGCTGTGAACATCTTCCGCGCTCAGGGGCTGGTCCGTCCCCTGCATC